>JADGBT010000021.1 GCA_015231375.1 Magnetococcales bacterium
AAAGTCAGAAGATAAAAGTCAAAACCCTGGGGAAAGAATTCCCCAGACCCCTTCTTTTTTCTCAATAATTGGCGTGAGATATACCCTATGAGAAGAATTTGATAAAATCCCTCTCCGGCATCGGCCTGCCAATCAAATAACCCTGAATCGCCTCACACCCCCTCTGACACAAATACTCCCGCTGCTCCTCCGTCTCCACCCCCTCCGCAACCACCTGCAACTTCAACCCGTGCGCCATCGACAAAATCGCCTCCACAATCGCTCCATCCCCCCGACAATCCGGCAAATCCCTCACAAACGATTGATCGATCTTTAACGTATTCAACGGAAAACGCTTCAAATACCCCAATGATGAATACCCCGTGCCAAAATCATCCATCGCCAAGGAAATACCTAAATTGCGCAAACACTTCATAATGTCAACCGCACGCTCCACATTGCCCATCACCATACTCTCGGTAATCTCAATCTCCAAACGCTCCGCAGACAACCCGGTCTTCTCCAATACATCCCGAATCTGCTCCAACAAATCCGCCTGCTGAAACTCCCGCGACGAAAGATTCACCGCCATCTTGAAAACAATCGAACTCCCCTCGGTCCAGCGCGCCGTGCTCGCCGCAGCAGATGACAAAACCTGCTTGCCAATCGATAAAATCAATCCGGTCTCCTCAGCCAAAGGAATAAACTGCCCCGGATTCACCAATACACCGTCCGGCTTGATCCATCGCACCAAAGCCTCGGCACCACACAACCGATCCACCCTCAAATCCCACTTCGGCTGATAAAATGGCACCAATTGCTCCCGATCCAAAGCCTTGTACAACTCATCCTCCATGGCGATCCGATCAAAAGCCTTGACGTGAACCTCCTTGGAAGCAAAACAGAATGTGTTCCGACCCGCCTCCTTGGCCTGATACATGGCCATGTCCGCCAACTTGATCAAAGTTTCCTGATTGCCCGAATCAAAAGGAAAAAGCGCAATCCCAATACTCGCCCCCACATAAACATTCTGATTCAATAAATGAACCGGTTCACAAACCGTGGCAATCAGTTTCTGCGCCACCTGCGCCACATGATCGGTATTGACCAAATCCGCCAGAATAATCGTGAACTCATCCCCCCCCAAACGCGCCACCGTGTCACTCTCACGCACACATCCCCTCAAGCGCAAACTGATCTGCTTGAGCAGATTGTCCCCGGCCGCATGCCCCAACGTGTCATTGACCCACTTGAAACGATCCAAATCAATGAACATCAAAGCCAGTTGCACATCCGTCCTGCGCGCGCGCGCGATATCCTGAGATAAACGCTCCTGAAAAAACATCCGATTGGGAAGCCCGGTCAAGGCATCGTAAAACGCCAACCGCTCCAACTTATGCTCCACCGCCTTCTGATCGCTGATGTCCAGAAAAATCGCCATGTAATGGGTCAACTCGCCAACAGAATTGCGAATCGCACTGATGGAAACCCACTTGGGAAAAACCTCCCCGTTCTTGCGACGATCCCAGATCTCCCCCTCCCATTGACCGCTGCTCAACAACTGCTGCCACATCTCCCGGTAAAAGGCCTCATCGTGCCGCCCCGACTTGGTGATGGACGGCGATTTGCCCAAGACCTCATCCTTGCGATACCCCGTGATCACCTCGTAAGCCGGATTCACATCGGTAATCACCCCCCCGGCGTTGGTGATGAGAATCGCCTCCCCCGCATGCTCGAACACCTTGCGAGCCAGAATCAAAGTCTCCTCGGCCCGCTTGCGCTCCGTGATGTCGTTGATCACCCCCACAAACATCCGAAATCCACTGACCCGCATCTCGCTGACAAACAACTCCGCCGGAAAAACGGATTGATCCTGACGCTGACACACCACCTCGCGCCCTTGATCGATCATCTTGCGCTCGCCACTCTCCAAATACCGGTCCACATACCCGTCATGGGCATCCCGCATGGGATTAGGCATAAGCCGGCTCACATTCTGACCCATCATCTCCGCTGCCGCGTAACCAAAAACCCGCTCCGCCGCCGGATTGAAAATATGCACCAGTTTGTTGGCATCCATCACCACAATGGCATTGCACGCCGTCTCCACCACAGTACGCACCAGGGCATCACCACGACGACGCACCTCTTCACTCTCGCGCAAGGCCTGCGTCATCTCTTCGGCCAACAGCACCGCGCGATCACGGCCGGTCAACAACTGCCAGGCAATCAACGCCAGCAATACGCTCGTCAGAAAACCAATCCACACCACCACCCTGGAGCCGCGAACCTCCAAAGCCGCCTTGAATCCCGGCAAGGCCTGCATCCGCAAGGTCCATACATGACCCCCCAACCGCAAGGACTCCACCCTGGAAAACTCCCCCGCCTCCAGATCCGCTCCGGAACCAGCCTCAACCGTGGAAACAGAAGCCTCGGAATCAAACAACAAGGAATCAGCATTCACCTGCTGACCATCGTAAATTTCCAGATCCACCCCTTCCGCGTAACGACCCAGAATGCCCTCCATCAGGTCATGAATGCGAAACGGGGAATAGGCCCACCCCACCAGATGGGCGCGCCGCTCCTCGGGAGATGTCAAAGCAACCTTCTTACCGTAAACCGGTACATATAATAAAAAACCGGCCTGCGGCTGTTGACCGTCTTCTTGCACCAGCACAACCTTGCCGGATAACGCCGACCCGCCCGTATCCCGCGCCCGTTCCATGGCCGCGCGCCGCACGGACTCCGAGTACATGTCATAACCAAACGCACGCAGATTGCGGCCCGAAAACGGCTCCAGATAAATGGCCGGAGCGTAGAAGGCGCGTTCACCCTCCGGATGGATGGTGTAATCGGCAAAACCCTCGCCACGAATCGAGGCGAGGTGAGCGCTCTTGTCCTCGGGGCGCAAGGCCAAAGAAAATCCCACCCCCTGGATTCCCGGATACCGGGTGTCCAGTTGCAACGCGGCGACATAATCGCGAAACTCGCGCCGTTCCACCCACTCCGAAGCCGCGAACACCCCACCAACCCCCAACAGCACCTGCTCCTGCGCCGCCATGCGTTGGGTGATGCGGGTGACAATCTCCCGAGCCTGATAGTCGAATTCACGCTGAAGATCGGCGCGCCACTCGAATGCCACGGAACGCTGCCACAAGGAGGTCACCGTCAGACCAACGGCCAACACCAGCCAGGGAAGCAACCTGAAAAAAAAGACCTTCATGCGGATACCGGCTCCCGAACCAAACGCACGCTCATGACTGGCCGCGTCAACCAACCATGACGCTCCTCCCCACCCCACCCACGCAACCCCCTGCCGAAAAACGCGCCCGTTGCGGGCACCCCCTCGGCCAAGTCTGCATGATGCGTGCGGTTTCAGACAAACCCAGTGATTTGCGCAATTTGCATGTCATGCAGATTATGCGATTGTACCCATAATCATGACGCGAGCAAGACAAAAAAGTAAAACGGGGAAAGGGATAACCAGAGAAAATCATAAAGGAAAACAAACGATCATACAGAGACCCCATCCAGCATCCGACCCAAGGCAACGCCAGGCTCGGGTTCCTTCATGAAAGACTCGCCGATCAGGACCGCGAAAATCTCCTGATCCCTCAAACGACGCAGATCTTCCGCGTCGCGGATGCCGCTTTCCGAGACCACCAACCGTCCGGACTCCACCCGTCTGGAGAGCCGGAAAGTGGTCTCCAGGTCGGTCACGAAGCTCTTGAGATTGCGGTTGTTGATTCCCATCAACGGAGTGCGCAGTTCGTGAGCCGCATCCAGTTCCGCCTCGTCGTGGACTTCCACCAGCACATCCATGCCCAGTTCATACGCCGCCGATTCCAGCTCGCGCGCCTGGGGAACCTCCAGTACCGCCATGATCAGCAAGATGGCGTCCGCCCCCAAAGAGCGCGACTCCACCACCTGATAGGGATCGTACACAAAATCCTTGCGCAACACCGGCAGCCCGACCCGATCCCGGATGCGCGCCACAAACGACCCCTCCCCGAAAAAGAAATCCCGATCCGTCAGACACGACACACAGGTGGCCCCGTTCTGGGCATACCCTTGCGCGATGGCCGCCGGATCGAAGGTCAGACCGGAAGGAAAAATGCGACCCTTGGAGGGGGATCCCAGCTTGACTTCGGCGATCACCGCCGGTTTGGCCGCGCCCGCCTGTTTCACCAGGGCCGACGCAAACCCCCGGGGCGGCTCGATGCCCCGACAGGCGGACAGCAACCCCGCTTCGGAAACCCGATGGCGCGCCTCGGCCACCTCCTCTTTTTTGCGGGCCATGATGCGATCGAGAATGGTGGTTGCGGCCATGATCATGCACTGCCCATCGAGTTGGAAACGTGGATCAAATGGTTCAAACAGCCCAGGGCCCGACCCTGATCGAGGGCATTGGCCGCCAGCGCGATGCCCGCGCCGATGGTCTCGGCCTTGCCCACCACCTTCAGGGCCGCCCCGGCGTTGAGCAGCACAATGTGACGACGGGGACCGGCTTCGCCTTCCAGGATGCGACGGCTGATCTCCGCGTTGCACGCCGCGTCTCCACCCGCCAGATCTTCAGGCCGGGCCAATGGAATGCCGAACAGTTCCGGATGCAACTCGTATCGGCTTACGGTGCCTTCCGGGGTCCACTCCGCCACATGGGTCAAACCCGTGGTGGTGATTTCGTCCAGACCGTCGAAACCATGCACCACCATGGCATGACGCGACCCCAGCACCCCCAGGGCACGCGCCATGGGTTCCACCCAGCGGGCGTCGAACACCCCCAGCAATTGATTGGGCGCGCCAGCGGGATTGGTCAGCGGACCCAGCAGGTTGAACACGGTACGATAGCCCAACTCCTGACGCGGCCCCATGGCGTGACGCATGGCTCCATGGTGACGGGGCGCGAACAGAAAACCGATCCCCACCTCGCGCAGACAACGCTCCACCGCCGCAGGCTCCAGATCGATCTTCACCCCCAGAGCCAGCAGCAGATCGGCGGAACCGCTTTTCGAGGAGATGGCGCGATTGCCATGTTTGGCCACGGTGACCCCACAGGCCGCCACCACAAAAGCCACGGTGGTGGAGATGTTGAAGGTGCCCAGACCATCGCCGCCGGTGCCGCAGGTGTCGATCACCTCTCCGGTGGCGACCACGCGGGTGGCTTTGTCGCGCATGGTCATGGCCGACCCGGCGATCTCGTCCACGGTCTCTCCCTTGAGCCGCAAGGCGGTCAGATAGGCGCCGATCTGGGCCTGGGTCATCTCTCCGGACATGATGCGGTCCATCATCCAACGCGCTTCGCGTTGCGTCAGATCGCACCCGGTCACCAGTCGCCCCAGAATCTCCTTGATCTCCACCAGCCGCCCCCATTCGATCACAATTGAAAAAAAAGCGGGGGTCTGGGGGATTCTTCCCCCAGGGTTTTGACTTTCAATCCTTTTAAAAATAAAAAATTATTTGTTTTTAAAAGATCAAAAGAAAGAAATCAAAACCCTGGGGAATGAATTCCCCAGACCCCTTCTTTTCTTTTAATAGTCAACAACCCCGCAGAAAATTGGCCAACAGATCATGACCATGTTCGGTCAGAATCGATTCGGGATGAAACTGCACCCCCTCCACCGGCAAGGTCCGATGACGCAATCCCATCACCAGACCATCCCCGGTCCAGGCGGTGACCCGCAACGACTCGGGCACCGAGTCCCTGGCCACCACCAGCGAATGATAACGGGTGGCCTGAAACGGCATCGGCAAACCGGTGAACACCCCGCTGCCGTCATGCTCGATGATCGAGGTCTTGCCGTGCATCAGATGCGGCGCCCGCACCACCAAACCACCAAACGCCTGCCCGATGGCCTGATGTCCCAGACACACCCCCAGAATCGGCACCCGACCCGACAAACGCCGAATCACCTCCAACGTGATTCCCGCCTGATCCGGATTGCCCGGTCCCGGCGAAATGACCAGTCGATCCGGCGCCATGACCTCGATTTCCTCGATGGTCAAAGCGTCGTTGCGCCACACCCGCACATCCGCCCCCAACTCGCCAAAATACTGGGCCAGATTGTAGGTAAAAGAGTCATAATTATCGATCAACAGGAGCATGAAAGCCTCACTCCAAGCCTTGCTGAACCAGATCCACGGCACGCAACACAGCGCGCGCCTTCTCGCGGGTCTCTTCGTACTCGCGCTCAGGGCGGGAGTCGGCGACGATGCCCGCTCCGGCCTGCACATACAACCGTCCGCCCTTGATCACCGCCGTGCGCAAGGTGATGGCCATGTCCATGTTGCCGGAAAAAGAGATGTATCCCACCGCGCCCGCGTAAGGCCCACGCCGCGAGACCTCCAACTCGTCGATGATCTCCATGGCGCGGATTTTCGGAGCGCCGCTCACGGTCCCGGCGGGAAAAGTGGCGGCCACCAGATCGAACGCATCCAGACCCGGCTTGAGCCGCGCCTCGACGTTGGAAACGATGTGCATCACATGGGAATAACGTTCCACCACGAAACGTTCCGTCACCTTGACCGTGCCGTTCACCGCCACCCGTCCCAGATCGTTGCGTCCCAGATCCACCAGCATGATATGCTCGGCCACTTCCTTGGGATCGGCGAGCAACTCCTGCTCCAAAGCCAGATCCTGGGCGGCATCCGCTCCCCGGCGCCGGGTTCCGGCGATGGGACGCACCGTGGCGGTCTCGCCCTCCTGACGCACCAGAATCTCCGGACTGGACCCCACGATGGAGAAATCCCCCATGCGCAAGAAATAAAGGTATGGCGAAGGATTGGTGGCCCGCAACGCCCGATACAAGGCGATGGGAGGATGCTCGAAGGGAATCGACAAACGATGCGACAACACCACCTGGAAAATGTCGCCCGCCAGGATGTACTCCTTGGCCCGACGCACCGACTCCTCGTAGGCTTCGCGCGAGGTTTCATGCGCGAAATCGGCTTCGGTCACCGGCTCTCCCGGCACGCGGAACGGAGCGCGGGCCAGACCCGCCTTGAGTTTTTCCACCACCGCGTCGATGCGGGCCGTGGCCTGCCGGTACAACAGATCCAGGGAGTCTCCCGGCTCCACCAGCACGTTGACCACCACCTTGAGCTTGCCGAACAGGTTGTCGAAGATCAAGGTCAGGTCGGTCAACATGAACTGGGCGTCCGGACATCCCAGCACGTTGGGATTGTCATCCGGAATACGCTCGAAACAGCGCACCATGTCGTAGGAGAAATAACCCACCGCACCCCCGTGGAAACGGGGCAACCCCTCCACCGAGACCGGACGGAAACGACTCATGAAGCGCTTGAGGATGGCCATGGGATCCCCCTCCTCCTCGACGCGGGAACCGTCAGCCGGATGATGAATCTCCACCCGGTTGCCGTGAACCGTGAACAAGGCCATGGGATCCAGACCGATCATGCTGTAGCGGCCCCACTTCTCCCCGCCCTGGACCGATTCCAGCAAAAAGGCGTATGGCTGGCCATCCGCCACCTTGAGAAAGGCGGAGACCGGGGTATCCAGATCGGCCATGATCTCGCGATAGACCGGAATCAGATTGCCCAGAGTGGCCAGGGTGTGAAACTGCCGCAAGGAAGGTTGAATCATGCCCCTTCATCCATGCCTAAAGAACACCGACATCACGTTTTCATTCAATTGATCAAATGCGCGCCCGGATCGGCCAGCAAAGCCGGATGAATTCCCAGACCGCGCATGGCCGTGCTCCAGCGATCCCCAGCCGGGGCGTCGAACAGCACTCCACGGTTCGGTTCGCTCACCAGCCAGGCGTTGGCCCGCAATTCGGCCTCCAACTGTCCGCCGGCCCAGCCGGAGTAGCCCAGCGCCAGCAAAAACCGCCCACCGCTCTCATCCGCCAGATGGCGCAGGATATCCGGATTGGTTCCCAGATAAAGCCCCTTTTCCACTTCGATGTAGCCCGGACACGGCACAGTGCGTTCGTATAAAATGAAACCCCGATCCAGGGCCACGGGCCCGCCCTGATACACCAGAGGCTGCGGATCGGTCCGCCGCCACGACAACCCCAACTGTTGCATGATTTCGTGCATGGAGACGGGATGGGGTTGATTGATCACCAATCCCAAGGCGCCGTCGCTGTTGTGGGAACAGACAAACAGCACCGCCCGCTCGAAATTGGCATCGCGAAGACCGGGCATGGCAATCAAGAACTTACCGGCCAGACTCCCTTCCTGTCTCATCTGCGCCCATCCCTTTCGATCAGCCACCCTGGGACAACATGACCCGCAACCGCTCGTGAATGCCGTCGAATCCCCCGTTGCTCATCACCACCACCCGGTCGCCGGGGCGCAACCGTTCTTGCAGATAGGCCACGGTTTCCGCCGCCCCATCCACCACCAAGGCTCTGGGTTCGTGGCCCGACACGGGCCGATCCCGATTGATGGTTTCCACCACCGCCTCCACATCCAGAAGGTCGTCGGCAGCCAGTCCACGGGCCGCCGGACGGGCGAGCACCACCCGATCCGCCGCCGCCAGGGCCGGGGCGAGACGCTCCTGATGGATCCGCCGCCGCATGGTGTTGGAACGGGGTTCCAGGATCACCCAGATGCGGGCCTCGCCCACGCTGGCGCGCAGACCCCGCAAGGTGGTGTCGATGGCCGTGGGATGGTGGGCGAAATCATCATAAACCGCCACACTGCGGATTTCAAAGCGCAATTGCAGCCGACGGGCCACCCCGCGAAAAGCGGCCAATCCATCCCGGACCCGCAAGGGATCCATGCCGTGACACAAGGCCGCAGCCGCCACCGCCAGACCGTTCATCACATTGTGCCGCCCGGTGGCGTTCCAGGTGACGGTGAACAGCGGTCGTCCCTCCCGCAACAGGGTCCAGACCCGCCCGTCCTCCTGGTCCAGATGGGCGGAAAACGGATGGGGAGCCTCCAGGCCATACCGGATCACCCGGGAATGGGCATGGGAGAGCAGGGCTTCGATCTCCGGGTCGTCACCGTTGGCCAGGATCAGACCGGAGGACGGCACGGTACGCAGCAGCAGACGAAACTGCACCCGGATCGATTCCAGATCCGGATAGATGTCGGCATGGTCGTATTCCAGGTTGTGCAGAATCAGGGTGCGGGGACGGTAATGCAGAAACTTGGGCCGTTTGTCGAAAAAGGCGGTATCGTATTCGTCCCCCTCGATCACCATCCAGGGGCCTTGCGGCGCCCGCGCTCCAAAACCGAAATCCAAAGGGATGCCTCCGATCAGGAATCCCGCGCCCCAGCCCGCCTCCTCCCACACCCGCGCCATGAGGCTGGTGGTGGTGGTCTTGCCGTGGGTGCCGGTCACCACCACCGGATGACGCCCCTGCAACACCTGCTGAAACAGCCATTCGGGTCCGGAAACAAACGGAATATCCGAATCCATCAACGCTTCCAGCTCCGGATTGCCCCGGGAGATGGCATTGCCCACCACCACCAGATCCGGCACCGGATGCAGATTCTCCGGACGAAACCCTTCCGCCACCGGAATGGCCCGTTCGGCCAAAAAATCGCTCATCGGCGGATAGACCCCGGCGTCGGATCCACTGACCCGCCAGCCACTCTCCTGGGCCAAGGCCGCGATGCCGGCCATGGCCGTGCCGCAGATCCCAATGATGTGAAGATGCTTGACCATGTTCATTCCCAGACCAAGGAGTGGCTTTCATCGGGATGCGCCCAACGCAACCGGGCGCGAAAATGCTCCCAATCAAACCCAGAACCCGGATCCCATTTGCGATCCGGGGCGATATCCCGATGTCCCACGATCCGCTCTGGAGTCAAAGCGGGAAGCGCGTCCATCAAGGTGCGGGCCAATCCGGCCAGACGGCTGTACTGCTCGGGAGTGAACTCCCCATGCTCCACCCCTTCCAGCTCCACCCCCACGGAGTAATCGTTGCACGACTCCCGTCCCAGCCAGACACTCCGGCCCGCGTGCCACGCCCGTTTGGCCACCGGCACATACTGGGTCAACGCTCCGGTGCGATCGATCAGGAAATGGGCCGAAACCCGCAATCCGGCCAATTGACGAAAAAAAGGATGCGCCTCCGGATCGAGCCGTCCCAGAAACAGATCATCCACGAACGGTCCGCCAAAGGCTCCGGGTGGCAGACTGATGGCATGCACCACCAGAAGATCCACCGCCCCCCCCACGGGCCGATCGTCCGCGTGGGGGGATGGAAGATAACGCACGGTGGTCCCGGCGGTCAGCGCACGTTCTCCACCGAGACCACCTCCGGAATGCGCTGCTTCATGATGCGCTCAATGCCCCCCTTCAGGGTCATGATGGCGCCGGGACAGGTGCCGCAGGCCCCGCGCAGACGCACATGCACCACATTGTCCGGGGTGATTTCCACCAACTCCACATCCCCGCCATCCCGTTGCAGCATGGGACGAATCTCTTCCAGCACCTTTTGCACCTGCTCTTGCATGTTCGTACACTCCGCAGCTTGGGTCCATCCTGATGGATTTTCGGGTTGAAAGGCCCGCCGCACGATCACGGACGGGAGGGTTTGCCGGTCGTCTCCCTGGAATGGTCCGCACTTCCGGGAGGCGTCAAGGTCAGGGCGTCCAGGGTCAGACGCCCCATGGCGTGCAACAGACGAAACCCGGAATGCACCATGCCAAACCGGCTTTTGGCCAGTTCGGTCTGGGCGGAAAAGGCCTCGTTGCGCGCATCCAGCAGATCCAGGGCGGTACGGGTACCGACACGGGATTCGCGATCCACTCCGTCCAGGGCGTCGTTGGCAGCCTTCAGGGCGGTCTCCAGGGCCACGTCGGCGGCGCGCGCGCTGTGCAGATCCAAAGCAGCCGCCTCCACCTCGCGGGTGATCTGAAGTCGCAACCGTTCCACCTCCGCGCCCTGGGCATCCTGACGGGCCAAAGCCTCGGCGGTCTGCGAGACCACCATGCCACCGGCGTAGATCGGCACCGTCACCCCCAGATCCACGGCATATTTGTTCACCGGATCGATGGTGTTGGAGATCTCCTCACCCCAGTTGCGGCTCGCCTTGGCCGACAGGGAGACCGTGGGCATGTGCGCGGCCCGCTTCATGTCCACCTCGTCTGCGGCGACTTTCAACCGCAGAATGGCCGCCACCAGATCCGGACGCTCTCCGGCGCGGGTTTGCAGTTCGGAACGGGGCAGCGCCTCCAGTTTTTCCCGGAATCCCGGCAGATGCAAGCCTTCCGGCACCGGCCCTCCGACCACCTCCTGGAAGCGGGCGCGGGCCACGGCCAGGGTGTTCTCGGAGCGGACCAGATTGGCTTCGGCGGTGGCCAGACGGGCTTCGGCCTGACTGACATCGGTGCGGGTAATCTCTCCCACCGTGAAACGGGAGCGGGTCGCCTCCAGATGATGTTTCAGCAATTCCCGGTTGTTCTTGGCCAGCCGGACCACCTCGGTGGCCTGCAACACCTCCACCACCGCCGAGGCGGCATCCAGAAACACCGCCTGAATGGCCGCCTGGGCATCCTGCTCCACCGAGGCGATATAGGGTCTGGTCTGGCGGAATCCCACCAACGCCTTTTGATTGAACACCGATTGGGTCAGGGAGAGTCCCACGGTGCCGGGATCGGTGCTGCTGCCCGCGCCGCCACTCCATTCCAGACGACTGTGACTCCGGGAGGCGGAAAAATCGATGGTGGGCATGAGCAAAGCGCGACTTTGGGGCAGACGCTCCAAGGCGGCCTTGAGTTGGGCGGCGGCGGCGGTGACTCTGGGATTTTTCTGCAAGGCCGCCTCGATGGAGGCCACGAACGGATCGCTCTCTCCGGTGCCGGCCAGGGCCGCTCCGGACAGTCCGATCACTGCCACGCCGATCCCGAGAAGACGCTTGATCACGGCAAACACCCCTGCACCCCTTGGCAAAAATGGTGAATACGATCCCTGCTCGCGGTCTTGTCCTGCGATCTGACCGCGAGCAAACATAGGGCGATTGCGGTTCAAATGTCCAGATGCTCCTTTGCGAACGGGGCTTTTTCCTGGATGAAACGAAACCGTTCGGCGGGTCTTTTGCCCATCAGACGGTCGAAGGTGTCGTCGGTGGAGACCGGATCATCCACCACCACCTTGAGCATGTGACGGCTCTGGGGAGACATGGTGGTCTCCCGCAACTGGGCCGGATCCATCTCACCCAACCCCTTGAAGCGGGAGATCTCCACCTTGGCGTTGGCGCGTTTTTTCAGGATCGCGGCGATCATGACCTGTTTGGCCGCGTCGTCGAGGGCATAACGGGTCTCGGCGCCGGTGGTGATCCGGTACAAGGGAGGCTGGGCGAGAAACAGCCGTCCGGCCTGGATCAACGGAGCCATGTGACGGTAAAAGAAGGTCAACAGCAGACTGGCGATGTGCGCGCCATCCACATCGGCGTCGGTCATGATGACCACACGCCCATAACGCACCTTCTCCAGGGCGAAGGCCCGGCCATGATCGGCTCCGATGGCGGTGATCAGGTTCTTGATTTCGACGTTGGCTTCGAACTTCTCCAGGTTGGCCTGCTCGACATTGAGGATCTTGCCGCGCAACGGCAGCACCGCCTGGGTGTTGCGATCCCGCGCCTGCTTGGCCGATCCTCCCGCCGAATCCCCCTCGACGATGAACAGCTCCGTGGCGCTGGTGTCCGAGGAGATGCAGTCGGTCAGCTTGCCCGGCAGGGTCAGACGGGTGGTGGCGCTCTTGCGGGTGACGCGGGCTTGACTCTTTTTGCGATTCAGACGCTCCCTGGCCCGTTCGATGGCCAGATCCACCAGACGGGTGGCCCGTTCCGGCGCGCCATGCAGCCAGTGGTCCAGATTGTCCTTGACCACGGCCTCGACCTTGCGGGCCACGCCGGCATTGGTGAGCCGGTCCTTGGTCTGACCCGCGAACTCGGGATTGGACAAAAACAGCGACAACACCCCGTTCAGCCCCTCCAGCACATCCTCGGGGGACAATTCCAGCCCCTTGGGCACCAGATTGCGCGCCTCGGCGAACTCCCGCACCCCCTTGATCAAGGCGGCCCGCAATCCGGCCTCGTGGACCCCGCCTTCGCGGGTGGGAATGGTGTTGCAGTAAAACAGGGTCGAACCCCGCTCCTCGGCGGTCCAGACCATGGCCCACTCCAGCCGACCCTTGCCATCGTCGCCGAAGCGCTCCACCAGACCGGCGAACGGTTCCGCGATCACCCGTTGCTCACCCGGCACCATCTCGCGCACGAAGTCGCGCACCCCGTCGGGATACAAGAAGGTCTGATCGACCGCTTTTTGATTCGGATCGACACCCGGCGTCTCGTCGCGCAAAACGACCGTCACCCCCCGATTGAGATAGGCCTTGGAGCGGCACATCTCCACCAGTCGTTGAGGATCGAAGCGGGTCTGGGGAAAAATGGCGTCATCGGGGAGAAAGGTCACCAGAGTGCCGTGACGGCGGGTGGCCTCCAGTTGTTCCAGCGGACAGGCGGCGCGACCCCGTTCGTAGCGTTGCCGCCAACGAAAACCATCCCGTTCCACCACCACCTCGGTCCAGGCGGACAGGGCGTTGACCACCGACACGCCCACCCCGTTCAGACCGCCAGCGGTCTCGTATGCCTGATCGTTGAATTTTCCGCCGGCGTGCAGGGTGGTCATGATGACCTCCAACGCCGATTTGTCCGGATAGCGGGGCAAGGGATCCACGGGAATGCCCCGGCCATTATCCCACACCGACACCGCTCCATCCTTGCGCAGAGTCACCTGGACACGATTGGCATGACCGGAGGAGACTTCGTCGGTGGCGTTGTCCAGGAGTTCGACCACGAGGTGGTGCAAGGCCTGCTCGTCGGTGCCGCCGATGTACATGCCCGGTCGCCGACGCACGCCTTCCAGCCCTTCCAGGACTTCGATCTGGGATGCGTTGTAACTCATGCTTGATGGTGCCCTCTCGCCCGTGGGAGAGATGTCCCCAAGGAGGGGGGAGAAAGTCATCCGGCTTTGATGAAGGGAACTACTTGTGACGGTAGGAGATGCGCCCCTTGGTGAGATCATAGGGGGTCAGTTGCACCGTCACCTTGTCGCCCGGCAGGATACGGATATAGTGCTTTCTCATGCGTCCGGAGATGTGGCACAACAGCTTGTGCTGATTCTCCAGCTCCACGCGGAACATGGCGTTGGGAAGGTTTTCCATCACCGTTCCCTCCATTTCTATGACATCTTCCTTACTCAATATTCATCACTCCCAAGACCGGTCCGAACTCATGTAAGCGGACCATTGTGAAGCAAGCCAGACCCATTGTCAAGTTCCGTTCGATCAAAGCCATGCCCGTCTCCGGGAAAGCCTCATTTCATCAACCGGCCCGCATGGGGCAGAAACTCACGGGTGAAGGCGTTGGCGGGAAACTCCCGGCTCTCCAGGCGACCCACCCGCCAGGAGGAACGATAGGCCTGATTCATGCCGCTGGCCGTCTCCATGAGCATGGGCAGCAGACGATCCCCCTCCGACGGGCGCACATCCTGGTAATGGATGGTCTTGAGCCTGAAACCACTGGCGTCGAACTGGGACAACTCCAAAGGCATCAGATTTTTCTTGTCCACCTTGAGTTCCACGCGGGCGTAGGGCGTGTGCTCGGTGCGCGGCTTCAAGGAGAGGGTCCACATCGACTCCTCCTCCTTGAGCAGGGTGGGCACGTACTCCTCGGAAAAATCCCCGAGCAAAAAATCCGCATTGTTGAACACCCCGCCCACAAACGACAGCATCAGACTGGTCTTGCGGGTTTCCAGTTCGCCGGGCATGTGCAGCCACACCTCGTCTTCCACCCGCAGCACCGCCCGTCCCCGCAGCTCATCCGGCGAGACCACCACCGCCAACGCCCGACGACCGCTCGCACGGGCGCAATACAGGGTCAAGGTGCGCTGACGCCCGTTGGGCAACTCGAAGGTGATGCGGTTGAAACTTTCGTGGGCAGGCGCATGCATCTTGCGATCCACGGCGCTTAGAATCTCGGCAGGCTCCATGCCCCAGGCCACAGACCACACGGACCACACCCACACCGCCACCATTCCGCCGAACCAGCGCCTGCCCCGCTGGCCGGAAGCAAAAATCCAGGGCTTGCGGGATAAAAAATGCATTGCAACCATGGTGTCACCGTTCAACCGATGTTAATGTACCCCAAAATTTCCACAACCCTTTCACAGAAACCCGCCCGAGCATGATCGATCTGACCCCCCATGCCCAAGCCTCCGACCCATCCCTGTGGCCATGGCTGGCCGCTCTGCTGCTCACCGGTCTCGGCGCAGGGCTGATCTATGACTTCCTGATCGCACCGGTCTGGAAAAAACGCCACATCCTCGCCTCGATCCCCTATTGTCCGTCGCTGCTGCTGCCCCAGCTTCCCCCGGAGTTGGACAAAACCCTCCTGGTGCCCAGTCACAAACTGATGCACTTGAGCTATCGGGTCAACCTGTATCGGCTCACCTGCTCCTGTATGCGCTTTCGTCGGGTCAGACGATTCTATCCAGCCAACGACATCCGCCGTTTGTGCCGTCATCTGCGCAAAGAACTGCTCACGCACAGTTGTTCCCAGCAACTGGATGAACTGACCCGAGGGGTGATCGCCTCCCGTCTGCGGGATGGGTGCTACACCCGCGAAAGCCTGACCACTTCGGAGATGATCGTGGGATTTCACCCCCGCAGCACCATCATCCGGATCTACACCTATCGCAAAAGCCAAGACGATCCGCCCGGAGGCCCCTACACCGGCCCGGTGGACAAATTCACCTACAACCATCGCCAGGATCTCTGGATCTACGGGGAACCGCCTCCCAACAGCGAAGAGATTCTTTCGGTGGTCGAGGCCCTCATGACCACCTGCCGGGCGCACTATCCCCATCCCGACAAGCTGCCCCAGGCCAAAGGAGAGACCCTCTCCATGCCCATTCCGGAAACCGAAGCCACCCAGGCCGCCCACGCCCGACGGGAACGCATCCTGGCGGCCAGACGATCCACCACTCCGCTGAAATAAACTTTGGTTTAGTGAAAACGCCCGGCGCTCTTGTCGCCCCGCAAGACCCATGCTCTTGACGCCTGTGGCCCGGTCGCCGTGGCCCGCGCCGGGGTCTGGGCGTCAACACTGTCCAGCCAGGCCAGCCAATCGGCCCGCGTGGCGACGAAAAACGTTCCCACCCGGCTCATCGCCTCGGTGGAACGGGTTCCCTGAGATCCGTACATGCTCGGTTGCCTCCTCTTCGATGATTGCGTGAATGCGCACGCCCCTCCCTGCTTGAAATTCCAACACAATGCACTTCGCAAGCACATTCACAAGCACATTCGCAATAGTCATACCATGATTGCTTTGACCATCATCGCGCCAGACGTTCAGCCCGGCCATCCAAAAAATTCAAAAAGAAGGTCCGAATTCTGATTGCCGCTCACACAGATTCGCTTATAATGGTACCCTTGTTCACCAACAACTTTTCTTCCATGGAGGAAGGTATGGCCGTCTCGAAACAACCCGCCGCCAAACCCGCTGCCGCCAAACCCCCAGCGGCCAAGCCCGCCGCCAAGCCTGCTGCCAAGCCGGCTGCGGCCAAGCCCTCAGCCGCCCCCAGAGGAGCGTCCAAGGGACGTTGACCTCCGGTCGCGGCTCGCGGACCAGAAAACTCAGTTCTGAACAAAACCGGTCTTGCCAAAGCCTTCGGGATTCCCGAAGGCTTTTTTTCATTCACGACTCCCGCCCGGCCATGCGCTCCACCGCTCCGGTCACCATGGCCAGGATCAACCGTTCGTAAGACCAACCGATCATGGCCGCCATGCGCGGAAAACCCGACAACTCCGGATGCAATCCGGCCAACGGATTGATCTCCAGAAAACAGGGCACCCCCGCCCCGTCGGAACGAAAATCCAACCGCCCCGCGTCCCGACACCCCAACAACCGGTAGATGGCCAACCCCTGCTCCAGCGCCATCCTGGCCTCGGCATCGTCCACCAACCGATAGTCCACCCGACTGCCGCTGCACTCCTTGTTGTCGAACGAATAGATGCCCGCATCGGCATGGGTGACGAAGACGATCTCGGCCACCCGCGCCAGACGGATGGTCTGCGCATTGCCCACGATGGCCACGGTGAACTCCCGACCCGGCAGATACGGCTCCACCAGCACCGGTTGGCCGAAACGGTGACGCAACTCCCAAAAGACCGCTTCCAGTTCCTGCCGACTCTCGACCCGGGAACGGGTCGAACACCCCTTGCCGCTCCCCTCGGCCACGGGTTTCAAGAACAGCGGATAGGCAAACACCACGGCATCCAGATCCGCGACCCGATCCAGCACCAGAAACGGAGCGGTGGACAGCCCCGCGTCCCGCACCACCCGTTTGCACATCCCCTTGTCGAGGGAGAGGGCCAGGGTCAAAGGATCGGAAAAGAGATACGGCACGCCATACGCTTCGAGCAGCCCCGGCACCTGGGCCTCGCGACCCCGCCCCCGCAATCCCTCGGCGATGTTGAACACCAGATCCCAACGCCTGCCCGCCACCAGGGCCGCCGCCAACGCCCGCACATGGCCGACGCGCTCCACCCGATGTCCGCCGCTCTCCAGGGCCGCGACCAACGCGGCCACGGTTTCGGGACGGTCGAACTCGGCCAGATGCTCCTCGTCCAATCCTGAATCGCGATAATCATCGCGCAAATCATACACCAAACCGATTCGCACCCTTCACAGACTCCTTTTGGCCTCCGGAGGATCCGGATAGCGGTAGATTTCACCCAGATGACTCTTCAACAACACCCCTTCGGCGTCGCGTCCCACCAGCGTGACCGGTCCCACCGGAATCTTGCCTCCGCCTCCCGGCGCGTCGATCACGTAGCGGGGCACCGCGTAGCCGCTCACATGGCCCACCAGTCCGGCCATCAGTTCGATCCCCCGGTCCACCGCGACCCGAAAATGGCCGGAACCGGGAATCGGATCGCATTGGTACAGATAATAGGGCCGCACCCGGTTGCGCAACAGGCCACGCATCAGGGCGCGCAGGGTTTCCACGGAGTCGTTGATCCCGGCCAGCAGCACGGTCTGGGCCGCCAACATGATGCCCGCGTCCGCCAGACGGGCCAGGGCCACGCCGGCCTCCGGGGTCAACTCGGCGGGATGGATGGCGTGCAGACTCACGGCCAGGGGATGATGCCGCTTCAGCATGGCCACCAGCTTGCGCGTCACCCGCATGGGCAGCACCAGAGGCATGCGGGTGCCGATGCGCAGCAGTTCCACATGGGGAATGGCCCGCAGACGGGTCAACAGGGTATCGAGTTTGCGGGTGGACAGCATCAAAGGATCTCCGCCGGAGACCAGCACATCCCGGATCTCGGCATGGGCCGCGACATAGGCGATGGCCTGGTCCCAATGGCCTGCGGCATGGACACGCCCCCCCACCAACCGGGATCGGGTGCAATAGCGGCAATAGGTGGCGCACACCCCGGTGGCCAGGATCACCACCCGGTCCGGGTAACGACGGATCACGCCGGGGGCCACCGTGTCCCGGGCCTCGTCCAAAGGATCCTCCGACTCCCCCGCCGCGCGCCTGAGTTCATCCCCCACCGGCAGCAGGGTGCGGCGCAACGGATCCTGGCAGTCATCCGGATCCATCAAGGCGGCGTAATAGGGGGTGACGGCCACCGGCAAGCCTCCCCCCCGACGCGCCAACCCTGCGCGCTCGGCCTCCGACAGCGTCAAGACCCGACCCAACGCCTGCGCGTCCCCCAGGCGGTGCCGCACCTGCCAGCGCCAGTCCGACCACCGGGCCGCGTCCACCTCCGGATGGAAACGACGACGAAACCCCTCACGACCCTTCTCTTCCGCTCCATCGGACACGCCATGCACCCCCGAATCCAGGCCAACCTTGACAACAGGATGGCGAAAAGTTTAATTAAAACCCGTCCCGATCGGCAAGGATGCGCCTGTGTTCTCTCCAATCCGTGCGAAATCCCAAGGAATCCCCCATGTCCCGACCCCTCTCCCAGCCGATGCCCCTGTCGCGCAAGCTGATGTTTCTCCTGATCGCCGCCATCGGCGCCGTGGCCCTGGCCAGCGTGGCCCTCAACCGGGGAGAGTCGGTCAACGCCACCTGGCTGGTGGTGGCCGCGTTGTGCGTCTACACCCTGGCCTACCGCTTCTACGCCCGGTTCATCGAACAGACCGTGCTCCAACTCGACCCCTCCCGGCCCACACCGGCGATCCGCCACAACGACAACAAGGATTTTGTCCCCACCAACCGCATCGTGCTGTATGGCCACCACTTCGCGGCCATCGCCGGCGCCGGACCGCTGGTGGGGCCGGTGCTGGCCGCGCAGATGGGCTATCTGCCCGGTCTGCTGTGGATCCTGGTGGGGGTGGTGCTGGCCGGAGCGGTGCAGGATTTCTTGATCCTGTCGTTTTCCATGCGTCGCGGCGGCCGTTCCCTCGGAGAGATCATCCGCTCGGAGATGGGAGCCATCCCCGGCAGCGTGGCCATGATCGGCATCTTTGGCATCATGACCATTCTGCTGGCGGTCTTGAGTCTGATCGTGGTCAAGGCCATGGCGGAAAGCCCCTGGTCGGTGTTCACGGTGGTCATGACCATCCCCATCGCCTTGTTCATGGGCGTCTACATGAAAAAGTTCAGGCCGGGACACGTGGGGGAAATCTCCGCCATCGGCGCGGCGCTGCTGATCCTGGCGATCATCGGCGGGGGGCATGTGGCCACCCATCCGACCCTTGGCCCACTCTTCACCCTCACCGGACCCCAGGTGACCGCCGGATTGATCGCCTACGGGGCATTGGCGTCGATCCTGCCGGTGTGGATGATGCTCTGTCCCCGGGATTACCTCTCCACCTTCTTGAAAATCGGCACCATCGTCTTGCTGGCCATCTGCGTCTTCGTGGCCGCGCCCGCGCTCAAGATGCCCGCCACCACCGTGTTCGTCAACGGCACCGGACCGGTGTGGAGCGGCGAGTTGTTTCCGTTTTTGTTCATCACCATCGCCTGTGGCGCCTGCTCCGGATTCCACTCCCTGATCGCCTCGGGCACCACCCCGAAAATGATCGCCAGCGAAGGGGATGCCCGTTTCATCGGCTACGGGGGCATGCTGATGGAGTCCTTCGTGGCCATCATGGCCCTGTGCGCCGCCTCCATCCTGGAACCCGGCGTCTACTTCGCCATGAACGCCCCGGCGGCGGTACTCGGATCCACCCTCGAAGGCGCGGTCGCGATCATCCGCGAATGGGGCTTCGTGGTCACCCCGGAGATGATCACCCAACTCACCCGCGACGTGGGAGAACACTCCCTGCTCTCGCGCACCGGCGGCGCCCCCACCCTGGCCGTGGGCATGGCCCATCTGCTGTCGGTGTTCGGCGGCACGGCCTGGATGGGCTTCTGGTATCACTTCGCCATCCTGTTCGAGGCCCTGTTCATCCTCACCGCCGTCGATACCGGCACCCGCGCCTGTCGTTTCATGGTCCAGGACATGTTCGGCGTGGTCTTCAAACCCCTGGCCCGCACCTCCTCGTGGTTGTCCAGCGTGATCGCCACCGCCATCGTGGTCAGCGCCTGGGGCTACATCCTCTATCAAGGGGTGATCGATCCGTTCGGCGGCATCAACAGCCTGTGGCCCCTGTTCGGCATCTCCAACCAGATGCTCGCCGGTTGCGCCATGATCCTGGCCACGGTGATCCTCTTCAAACTCAAACGTCACACGCTGGCCTGGGTGACCATCCTCCCCGCCACCTGGCTGATCGTCTCCACCATGACCGCCAGCTTCCAGAAGATCTTCTCCACCAACGTCAAGATCGGCTTTCTGGCCCACGCGGATCGCTATCAACAGGCCCTGGACCAGGGAACCATCCTCGCTCCGGCCAAAACCCTCGAACAGGTGGCGCGGGTGGTGGCCAACGATCGCCTGGACGCGCTCCTGGCGCTGTTCTTCATGAGCATTGTGATCATCTTGTTGATCTTCGGGGTGCGCGCCTGCCTCCAGGCCCTGCACAACCCGCTGGTCACCGCCCGGGAGGACGAACCGCCATCCGGGGTGTGCAATCCCATCACCCGCTGCTGTTGACGCGCCCCAGGCTTCGGGCTAGACTTAAAAAACACGCATGCACCCATGGCACCACAACCGCGAGGTCCACGTTGCATAAACTCCGCATCGATCAAGCCGTCATCGCCGATCTGGTGACCGAAGGGGCGCGTGTACTCGATTTGGGGTGCGGAGACGGCTTGCTGCTCGATCACCTGATCCGCCGCAAACACGCACGCGGCTTTGGGGTGGAGATCTCCCACGAAGGGGTCCACGCCTGCATCGCCCATGGTCTGCCGGTCTATCAGGGGGACATCGACCAGGGATTGAGCGATCATCACGACGACTCCTTCGATTACGTCATTCTCTCCCACACCCTCCAGGCCGTCCACCGACCCGCCTACGTCCTGAAGGAAATGCTCCGAGTCGGCAAGAAGATCATCGTCTCCTTTCCCAATTTCGGCTACTGGCGGGTGCGCTTCAGTCTGCTGGCCTATGGACGCATGCCCCGCACCCGACTGCTGCCCTATCGCTGGCACGACACCCCCTACATCCATCTGTGCACCATCCTGGACTTCGAGGATCTGTGCGCCGAACTGGATATCCACATCCTGCGACGCATTCCCCTGTCCGCCGACAAACATCCGGCGCACCGCACCATCCTGCACCCGCTGTCCCAATGGCTCGTCCCCGGAACCACCGCCAATCTGCTCGCTCCGGTGGTAGTCTTCCTGCTCGAAAGGAACACCCGATGAGACCCCTGGTGGAACCCATCCTCTCCGACGAACTGATCCAGGGACGCATCGACGCCCTGGCCCGTGAAATGGCGCCCACGTTGCGAGACGATGTGATCATGGTCACCTTGATGACCGGAGCGTTCCTGTTCGGAGCCGATCTGGCCCGCGCCCTCTCGCGCGCCGGCTGCACCCCGACGCTCGATTTCATGGTGCTGTCGTCGTATGGCGCCGGGACCGAAACCTCCGGCCGGATCACCACCCGTCTGGATGTGCGCGAAAATCTCTCCGGTCGTCAGGTGTTGCTGGTCGATGACATCCTCGACAGCGGCAACACCCTGAAAATGGCCACCGCCCATCTCAAAAACAAAGGAGCCGACGCCATTCTCACCTGCGTGCTGCTGGACAAGCCCGCCCGACGCCGGGTACCGATCCAGGCCGACTTCGTGGGCTTCGAGATTCCGAATGTCTTTGTGGTGGGCTTCGGCATCGATTACAATCAGATGTTCCGGGAGTTGCCCTACGTGGGCCATGTGCGTACCCCATGAACACCCCCCTCGTCTGTCGCGCCTTGCTGTTCGATCTGGACGGCACCCTGGTCGATTCCGCTCCGGACCTGTGGCGGGCCATGAATCACGTCCTGACCCTGCGGGAAGCACCCCTGCTGCCCCTGGAACGGGTACGCCATCTGGTGGGCCACGGCGCGCGCGCCCTGCTGGCCCGTGGACTCTTCGACGCGGAAACCGAACCCCCGACCGACGATCTGCTCTTCGAGCAGGCGGTCGGCATTTTTCTGGATTACTACCAGGACCATCTCACCGATCACTCCCGACCCTTCCCGCACGTGATGTCAACGCTCCAATCCCTGAGTGATCAGGGTTTTGCCATGGCCGTGGTCACCAACAAGCCGGAACACCTCGCCCGCGCCATGCTGCGACAGCTCGATTTGGACCGCTTCTTTCCCGTGGTCATCGGAGGCGAGACCCTGCCTCGGCGCAAACCCGATCCCCTGCCGGTGCGACACGCCCTGGAACAACTCGATATCCCGGCCACGCTCGGGGTGATGATCGGCGATTCGGAAACCGATCTCCAGGCCGCGCGCAACGCCGGCATTCCGGTCATTCTGTATGCCCATGGCTACAACCGAGGGCAGGATGTACGCGAACTCCAACCGGACCGCGTCATGGACCACTTCGGCCAACTGCCGGAGTTTCTTCATTTATCCAGGGAAACAAGGATTGAATCACCATGTCACCACTGAAACTCGGCATCCCCAAGGGAAGCCTGGAACAGTCCACCATCGAACTGTTCGCCCAGGCCGGCTGGCGCATTTCCCCCAGTTCGCGCAACTATTTTCCCAGCATCGATGATCCGGAGATCGTCTGCTCGCTGGTCCGGCCTCAAGAGATGGCCCGCTATGTGGCCGACGGCACCTTGGACATGGGACTCACCGGTCTGGACTGGATCCTCGAATGGGAGTGCGAAGACAAGGTGGCGCAAATCGGCGCCCTGGAGTATTCCAAAAGCTCCAACCGCGCCTGCCGCTGGGTGCTGGTGACCCGTCAGGACTCGCCGATCCAGACCCTGGAGGATCTCCAGGGCAAACGGGTGGCCACGGAACTGGAACAGTTCACCCGTCGCCATCTGGCCCAACGGGGCATTCAGGCCGAGGTGATCTTCTCCTGGGGGGCCACGGAGGCCAAGGTGGTGGAAGGACTGGTGGACGCGGCGGTGGAGATCACCGAAACCGGTTCCACCATCAAGGCCCACGGACTGCGCATCGTCGCGGATCTGCTGGAGACCCGCACCATGATCATCGCCAATCACGACGCGGTGAAAGATGCCTGGAAAAAGAACAAGATCGACCAGATCACCCTGCTTCTGAACGCCGCCCTGACCGCCCGTCACAAAGCGATCCTCAAGATGAACGTCCCGGTGGCCCACGCCGCCGAAGTGCTGGCGCTGTTGCCCAGTCTGCAATCCCCGACCATCAACACCTTGTCCGATCCGGCCTGGCAGGCGGTGGAGACCGTGGTGGACCGCTCCGAGGTGCGCGACCTGATTTGGCGATTGAAACAGGCCGGGGCCGTCGGCATCCTGGAATTTGATCTCAAGAAAGTGGTATGATGTTTTCCACGTTTCCATTCCACACCCAACCAAGGAGTTCCTCTGCATGCCGCCGATCGAGACGTGGACTGGTGATCTTCCCTGGATGGTCCTGCTTCTGGGGCTGACCGGCGTGGTGACACTCCTGCTGGTCGCCTTTTTACCGCCCGTCCGTCCGGTGCGTGCCCTGGTTCCCATCCCGGTCCGCTCCCGCGAGGGGCAACGACGCGCCGCTCTGGTCCAAAGACGGCGCCAGCGCCTGTTCAACGACTGACGCACATCAGGACAAACCTGACATTTTAAATTATGAAAGGGGTTTAAATCATGGAAGTGAAAATTGAAGGCCGACAGGTTGACATCGGAGACGAGTTGCGGGATCGCATCCAAAAGCAGTTCGACAACCTCGATCAACGCTTCGGACCCTTGACCCACGGTCGCATCTCCGTGGAACGCAAGGCCCACAACAACGAACAACGCGCCTCGGTCAAAACCGTGGTCAACGTGGCGGGCAAGACCATCTCTGCGGCCAAAGAGGCCGCCACGGTGATCGGCGCGATCAACGAAACCCTGGACACCCTCACGGAAGAGTTGCTGACCCACGCGGAAAAAAGCAAAAAGAGTCACCGCTAACGGCTCTCCTCGACCCTGCCTGACACGTCTGCGACACTAAGGCAGGGTCGAGATCCAGTTCCATCCAGTTCCCTTCCCCCGCCCCGCACGCCTTTCATCCCCCGGTCACGATCCCTGCGACCATCCCCCTCGACCCCGACCGGAAGCGATCTCGGATCCCAGCAGAGATTGCGGCTCATCCAGGCGGCGTGGATGCCAGGGTAATCTCCTCTGCGCGCGCCCACTCCTGCAACACGAGCAGACAGGTATCAAAATCGTAATCCATCAACGCCTTGCGCATGGCCGTGATCCGCGCCTTGCGGGCCATCCCCGGAGCCAGGGGCACCATCTGCTCCACCACGGCATCCACGGAAGAGTCGAAGGCGCACAACAAGGATTCCACCTGCCGCATCAATCCAGCCAAACCCGGCGGGGCCGGAACCAGATCCCCCTCTGCCTCGACGCTCAGCGCGCTCCCCGCCTCCTCGAACCCGCTCCGTTTGAGTCCGGCTGCCACCCCCTCGACAACCCGTTCCAGTTCGCGCGCGGTCTCTCCCAGCAGACTGGCCAGTGTGTGCAGGTGATCCGCCTCCTTGACCCGCGCTTCGATCGTTCTGGCCAACGCCGACAAATGCTGGGCGCCGATCAATGCCGCCACCCCTTTCAAGGTGTGGGCCGTGCGTTCCAGTCCCGCCGGGTCATTCCCGACCATCTGCCGCTCCATTCTCACGCAAGCATCCCACTGATTGCGCACGAATTTAGACAAAACGCTCCGATAGATCGACTCTCTGCCCCCCACATTGCGCAATCCGGTCGCCACCTCCACCCCGGCCCCGAAATCCCCGCTCCTGGCCGTCTGCCCCCCTTCCGGAAACGCCACGCCAGCCGTCTCCCCATCCATCCAGGAGAGCCTGTCCGACTCGCTCCGGGAAAAGTCCAGCAACGCATCCAACACCCGCAACAGGCCATCCACCTGCTGATGAATGGCCTCGACACACCCCTGTGACCCGGAAGGTCCGGAAGGCTGCGCACACGCACGGATCAGACCCGGCAGCGCCATCAGGGGAGTGCGGATCTCCCGGCTCACGTTGGCGAAAAAATCCTCCTGGATCCGCAGAAACTGTTCCGCCTGTCGGCTCAACTCCCCGGCGTGGGTGGAAGCCTGGAGCAGACGCTCTTTTCTTTCTTCCAGAAGATCCTGTTGCGCCTTATGGCGTTCCGAAAGATCGCGCATCACCCCCACGGTGCCCAGATGGGGACGAAACCGCACAGCCGGATCATCACCCGGATCCCCGTACAACCCGGCACTGTTCACCTCCACGCTCACGATGCGGCCAGGCTCGTCATGCGGGCTTGCGCTTCTGGTCCGGATCCGCAGTAGCAGTCCCATGGTGGCGCGGGGCGCGCTGCGCCGTTCGTCGAACACCGGTTGCGGCGCGTGACCCGTCTTTCCTCCGATGCGTTGCAGCACCCGTTCCAGGCTTACCGCCGCCAGATCCTCTGGATCGATGATGGCGGAAAAGTGTCGTCCCAGCAGTTCGGACGGGTGATACCCCCACCCCTCGATTGCAGCACTCAAGAAGGTGAAACGTCCAGCCGCGTCCAGCTTGAACACGATATCCGGCAGGATCTGCACCAGCCCCCGCAAACACTCCTCGGCCGCAGACAACAGCTGCCGGCTTTCGTTCAGGCGTTGATCGAAGGCGTACAGACGACGGTTTTTGTCTTCCAGACGACGCTGCAACCGACGCAAGGAGATATGCGTGCGAATGCGCGCCTTGACGATGGCCGGATTGATCGGCTTGATGAGATAATCCACCGCCCCCAGGGACAAACCATCGCGTTCGTCCAGCTCGCCGGTGCGCGAGGTGACGAAAATCACCGGAATCTCACGGGTGCGGGCATCGGCTTTCAGCATCCGGCACACCTCGTAACCATCCATCCCCGGCATCATGATGTCCAGCAGGATCAGATCCGGCTGAGGATCCAGAAAAGCCAGGCGCAACGCCAAGGTGCCATGAATGGCGGGACGCACCATGTATTCATCCATCAAGACGTTCTTGAGAACATCCAGATTCTCCGGACCGTCATCGACAATCAGTATGATCGCTTTTCCCGACTCTTCAGCCATCGACGATCTCCAGATCAAGTGCAATGGTTCTGGATAGTGCCACCAGGGTATTCCTGGCGCCATCAAAATCATATTGGGAGATCTGTTCATCCATGCGGGTCAGCCATCCGAGCAGCTCCGAGGTGCCGAAATGTTCCAGGATGGTGGCCAAGGTCAACTCCGCCTCGGCATCGAAGATCGCCAATTGATCATGCAGTTTCTGCAACCATTGGTTCCGACGCAACAGGGTTTCCGGGGAGTCGTCCACAATCGGCGCCGCTCTGGCGGGCAACTCCCGGATGGTCACCACCGGGGCCAGACGCCCACACAGTCCGGACAGATCCTCGGCGGTTTCCCGCAGCAATCCTTCGATCAGACTCCGCTCCTCGGCATTGCGGATGGCCGACTCCAGCAAAGCCGCCTTCTGGGCCAATCCGTTGGCTCCGATGGTGGCGGACACCCCTTTCAGGGTATGGGCCAACCGTTCGGCGGAACCCAGATCCTGGGCGATCAGAGCCTGCTGAATCAAACCGGTCACTCCGCTCTGGTTGGAAACAAAACGCCCCAGCAGACCCACGTAGGCGGAAAGATTGCCGTTCAAACGTCTCAAACCGGCCACGGTGTCCACACCCGGAATCTCCGGCAACTCCGACACCCACGCGGAACCGGCTCGATTCCGGATCCGGGTTTCCCCCTTGCCGGGCAAAGGCTGAGGGGTGGCGGGCCGGATCCAACGCGCCATGATGGCGAACATCTCCAGCGGATCCACCGGCTTGGCGATATGATCCTGCATGCCCGCCGCCAGACAGAGATCCCGATCCCCGGACATGGCGTTGGCGGTCATGGCCAGCACCGGCAGTTGGGCAAAACGCTCCTGCTTGCGGATTTCGCGGGTGGCGGTGATGCCATCCATCACCGGCATCTGCACATCCATCAACACCCCGTCGAACGCCTCGACGGCCAGCCGGTCCAGGGCCAGTTGACCATTTCCGGCCCATACCACGGTGACATTGGCCTGTTCCAACAGTTCGCGGGCCACCTGCTGGTTGATTTCATTGTCTTCCACCAACAAGATCCTGGCCCCGGACAAGGCGGCCCGGTCGCCCCGGCTGGTGTCGAACGACGGCGAGATCACCGCCACCCCGCCAGAACCGACCCGACCCAAAGCTTCCATGATCGATTCAAACAACAGACTCTGATTGATGGGTTTGACCAGGAAATGATCGATCTGCGCCTCCTGCCGGGCGCGCTTCACCACCCCGTCCTCCCCGTAGGCCGTGGCCATGATCATCGCCGGCACATGGTTCAACCCCAACTCATGACGAATCCTGGCCGCCGCGCTGATGCCATCGAGTTCCGGCATACGATAGTCCATCACCACCAGATCAAACGCCTCTCCGGCGATATCCGACTCCTCGACACACCGGATCGCCTCCTTGCCATCCCCCGCCTTCCTGACACGAAAACCGAACGATGTCAGGTACTCCGCCATGATATTGCAGGCGCTCTCGTTGTCATCCACCACCAGCACCCGCTTGCCACGCAACTCCACGGAGGCCACCAGAGCCGGTCTGACAATCCGGCTCGACAGACCCACACGCACATCAAAGATGAACCGGCTGCCTTTTCCAGGGACACTTTCCGCGCGGATGCTCCCGCCCATCATCTCCACCAGACGTTTGGAAATGGTCAATCCCAGCCCCGTGCCCCCATACTTGCGGGTCACCGAAGCGTCCGCCTGGGTAAAGGCCTGAAACAGTCCGGCCAACTGTTCTTCGCTCATGCCGATGCCGGTATCCCGCACCGTGAACTGCAAATGGATCCACGATGGACCGGTTTCCAGCACCTCGGTCACCACCACGATCTCCCCGGATTCGGTGAACTTGATGGCGTTGTTGGTGAGGTTGAGCAGAATCTGACCCAGACGCAACGGATCGCCCACCAGTCCCGGCGGGATCTCCACGGCGGTCTCCATGAGAAATTCCACCCGCTTCTCCCAGGCCTTCATCGCCACCATCGACGCCATGTTGCCCAGCACCTCTTCCAGGGTGAACTCGATGGACTCCATGCCCATGCGGCCCGCCTCGATCTTGGAATAGTCGAGAATGTCGTTGATGATGCGCAACAACGAAGTGGCGGCGTGATGAACCTTGCGGATGTAATCCTTCTGTCGGGCATTCAACGGGGTTTGCAGACACAGATGGCTCAAGCCGATGATGGCGTTCATGGGGGTGCGGATTTCGTGGCTCATGTTGGCCAGAAATTCGCTTTTGGCCATGGCCGCCGCCTCCGCCAACCCCTTGGCGCGGATCAATCCCGCCTCCAGATCCTTCATGGCCGTCACATCCGTGCGGATGGAGACATACTGAAACGGTTTGCCCTGTTCGTTCAAGAACGGCACCACCGTGGCCTGCACCCAATAAGGCACCCCCTGCTTGGAGAGATTCTGCACCTCCCCATGCCAGACCCGACCCTGGGCAATGGTGGTCCACAACTCCCGGTAGAAATCCGGAGCGTGGGCGTTGGACTTGATCATGCGGTGATTGTGGCCGATCAACTCGTCACGACTGTAACCACTGATGGCCACAAACTTATCATTGGCGTAGATGATGTTCCCTTTGACATCCGTGGCGGACACAATGGCATGTTCATCCAGCGCCAGTTTCTGGAACTCCAACGCCCGCAACGCCTCGGCTTCGTTGTGTTCCATGCGCCGACGGGAGAGCGTCACCAGCGTCCCGCCCCAGGCCAGAAACAGCCCCAGCAGGATCGTGCCATACAAAAGGGTGGCAAAGACCGGACGATCGTCCAGGGTCTGAAAGGAAAAAGGCACACGCGGCAGGTGAACGACCACAGTCCAGGGACCGATCCCGCCGCTGAAAACCCTGCGCACCGCTTCGGGCACGGCCACGGTGAGATCTTCAAACAGAAACTGTCCTTCATGGGTTCTGAAGGCTCCGGACCGGCTGGTTTGCAAAAACCGCCACATGATGGGAAACCGGTCCGCGAAGGTCGCAAAGTGAGGATCGTCGCTGCCGGGGCGGGCGGGCGCATCGGGGGTCAGCAGGAAATGTCCCTCGTGATCGATCACGAATCCGTCGCTGCCGGAGCCCTGCAAGCCATCGCGCACCCAGTCCAGCATCACCCCGGCCCGATAATCGAGCACCATCACCCCGTGCTTGAGTCCCGAGGCGTCAAACACCGGCGCGGAAAAGCGCAAAACCGCTGACGTGGGCGTGGACACGCCGACCCGATCCGGGTTCGGCGTCACATCCAGACGGGACAGCTGCATTCCTCCCCGGTCCAGGGCCCAGGCGTTCCTGAAATAGTCCCGATCCCCCCGGTTCTGGAGGGCCTCTTCCGGGGCCACCACCGCCTGCCCGTCCGGATCCCCCTCGATGCGCAACCGTTCCATGCCCTGCGGATCCATCAGGCGGATCCGCTCGTAAACCCGACGTTCGCGCACCAGCGTGGAAAAACGATGGATCATCTCCTGCCGGATCACGGCATCGTCGCGGTCCAAAAACAGTTCCAGCCCGCCGCCGTCCAGGAACAGCTTCAGATCGGTCACCACGGTCTGGAAGTCGTGGGCCACCCCCTTGACGACGCTTTGCAGCAGAAGGCGACTGGCCGATTCCCGATTGCCGGATCCCATGGAGTCCAGAAAAGAGGCCACCATCCAGGCCACCAGCAACACCACCAACTGAATCAACACCAGGTGCTTAAGAAACACGATCCGGTTGCCCGGCAGAAACACATGACCCAGATGGTGCAACCGCCGACCAGATTCGATACGGTTTTGTCCCAGGTACAAAGAAAACAGAAAAAGCAGCAGCAGCAGAAAATACAACACCGCCAGTCCCATGACCATGCCGTCGGGACTCCACAACAAAGCGGTCGCGTGATGATCCATGCGGCTGGGAAGAAATACCGTAGCGGACATGGCGATGTAATGCATGCCGGAAAAAGCCAACGCCATGACCATAGGAGCCAGCAGTCGCCCCATGCCGTGTTCGGCGCTCAAGCCCAGCTTGCCGGGAAACGCATGGGCCAGAATGGCCACAACCGCCAACACCAGCACAAACAACACAGAGACGATGAACAGCCCCGGATCATACGCCATGCGGGCTTCTTGATGCATGGCCATCATGCCGATGAAATGCATCAAACCGATCCCGGTGCCCACGATCACGCCACCGATCCAGAGGTTGCGGCCACAGGCCTGGCGGCGTCCCACCAGATGCAGCATCCAACCCGCCGCCAGGATCGCCGGCACTCCGGCCATGGCGGTCACACCCAGATCATAATGGACCTCGATCGGCAGCTTGTAGGCGAGCATGCCGATGAAATGCATCAAGAAGACACCGCTCCCCAGGGCCATGGCCCCGAACAGCAGCCACAGATGGCGCCGCAAGCCTTGCAGCCCGCGCAGAGGATCGATGGTGGAAAGACCGGAGAAACAACCGAGAAACGCCGCCAGAAGGGAGATCGCCACCAATACGGGATCGTAGAAGCCGGGATAAGCCTGGGATTGGCCCCATCCCAAAGAAATAAAGTCCATCATGGAAGCTGGACCCTCGCAGCGCCCTTGGCCCGGCGGCCAGGACTGGGTTCAGACACCGTTCACGCCGTGGGGGTCAACACCACACCCCCTCCTTGCCCGTATGCCGACGAAAACGCTTGCGGTATCCACGCCCCATCCCCTCAAAAGCCAGCGCACCGGTCCGATTCCTTTCCGCGCCAGCCGCGCGCACCAGACCAGAACCGAACCCCACCGCTTCCGCCCGATCAGGCCGTGACAAAAGCGCGAAGACGACCGATCCGGCGACCGGTGTGACGACCGATCCGGCCGGATTGCGGGATTCGGAGGCATCCCGGTATCTTTTAGAGGGACAACGCCTCACGCACCACATCCAGGGCCTGACTGCGACCAAACGGTTTCACCAGCAGACGGGTGGCCCCGAAATCCTGGGCCATGCGCAGATTGAACGCCGCATCCAGACCCCGACCGCCGCCGGACATGGCCACGATGCGTATGCCGGGATTGACCTCTTTCAACTCCATGATCAACTCGACGCCATCTTTTTCCGGCATGAGGATGTCGGTCATCACCAGATCCGGATGACACTGCTTGAAACGCCGCAAACCGGCGCGCCCATCCGGCGCCTCTTCCACCTCGTGGCCCTCGTCCACCAGGATCTCACGCAGCAAGGCGCGAATGGAGGCGTCATCATCAATCACCAGGATGCGTGCCATGAACTTTAATTCCTCGTCAACTTTGAATCAGGATTGTGTGTGTGAAAGCCGATAGGCCTGTTGCGCGGAGTCGCTCACTTCCCGGATCATGGCCTCTTTCAAAGAGAGCAACAGATCCAAAGGCAGGCCCAGATCCTTGGCGATTCCCTTGAGCCGTTCTCCGCCCTGGAAATGGCGTTCGGCCAGGATCACCTTCAGGCAGTCATCCTCGACCACGGCCTTGAAGGCGGCATCTTCCATTTTCAGCGCCCGACTGGCCTCGGCCCAGGTGGATCCGGCGGCCAGGGCGGCGCGCAAGCGCTCGATGGCCTCGGCATGCTGCCGGTCCTGTTCGGCGCTGAACTCCGGGGTGACCACCTGAAAGCGCAGATCGTAATCATCGCTGGAGGCATCGTTCGTCAGTGTCATATTTTTTTTCGTCCAACCGCATCAAGAGGAGGTTTTGCCGCCACGCCACCGCTCCCACTCCAGCACGATGGGACTGGCGACATAAATGGAAGACCAGGTTCCCACGACCACGCCCAACAACAAGGTGAGGGCAAAATCGTGGATCACTTCGCCACCGAAGAAAATCAGGGCGATCAGCACCAGTACCACGGTCAGGGCGGTGATGATGGTACGCGACAAGGTGCGGTTGACCGCTTCGTTGATGATCGTTTCCAGGGGTTGATTGCGCAATCGTTTGGTTTCGTCGCGGATGCGGTCAAAAACGACGATGGTATCGTTGATCGAATAACCGATGATCGTCAAAATCGCCGCCACCACCACCAAAGAGAACTCTTTCTGGGTGATGGCGAAAAAACCCATAGTGATGAACACATCATGCACCAGGGCCAGCACGGCCCCGAAGGCGAAACGAAACTCGAAACGCACCCCCACGTAAATCAGAATGGCCAGCCAGGAATAGACCACCGCCCAAATTCCGTTGACCGTCAGTTCACGGCCAACCTGCGGACCCACGAACTCGACCCGGCGCAACTCCACCTTGCCGGTTGTGGCCAGGGGGGTGACGACATCCATGATCTTCTGCGCCACCTTGGAGGCTTCGTGTTCCTTGGCATCTTTTTCCTGATGCAGACGGATCAGGATCTCTTCCGGGGCTCCGAACTCCTGGATCACCGCCGCGCCCAGGCCGATGCGACCCAACGCGGTCCGGATCTCCCCGATGGGGGCCGGACCCGGAAAACGCAACTGCATCACCGCGCCACCGGAAAAATCGAGTCCGAAGTTCAACCCTTTGGTCACCAGGAACCCAAGACTGACAAGCAACGTGGCCAACGAAACCACATAGGCCCATTTCCGGAAGCCAACGAAGTCGATATTCAGCTTTGAACTGATCAGTTCCATGAATCGCATCCGTTACAAAAGGTTGATCAAAGACTCAATTTCTGCACACGCCGGTTGCGCAGGATGTAATACAACATCATCCGGGTCAACGTGATCGACGTGAACAAGGAAGAAACGATACCGATGATCAAGGTGACCGCAAACCCTCTGACCGGTCCGGTGCCGAACTGAAACAGAATCATCGCCGTGGCCAGGGTGGTCACATGGGAGTCCAGAATGGTCATGAACGCCTTGTCGTATCCCTGATCGATGGCGGCGAAGGGGGATTTGCCCAGGCGGATCTCCTCGCGAATGCGCTCGATGATGAGCACGTTGGCATCCACGGCGATACCGATCAGCAGCACGACCCCCGCGATTCCCGGCAGGGTGAGGGCGGCCTGCAACGCCGCGAGCACCGCCAGCACGATGAAGATGTTGAACACCACCGCGATGTTGGCCAACCAGCCCAGCCCCTTGTAGTAGATCCCCATGAACAGGATCACCAGCAAACCGCCGATCAACGAGGAGAACACCCCCTGACGGATCGAATCGCTGCCGAGGGTCGGTCCGACGGTACGCTCTTCGAGGATGGTGACCGGAGCCGGCAGGGCGCCGGCCCGCAGCACGATGGCCAGATCATGGGCGTCTTCCAAGGTGAAACTGCCGCTGATTTGGGCGCGTCCGCCTTCGATCTTCTCACGCAACACCGGGGCGGAATACACCTTGTCGTCCAGGACGATGGCCATGCGCTCTCCCACGTGTTCGCCGGTCAACTGGGCGAACTTGCGGGCGCCTTGGTGGTTGAAGGTGATGGAGACCACGGACTCCCCGAACTGGTCGAAATTGACACGCGCATCGGTGAGCAGATCGCCGGTGAGATTGGTGCGCTTCTTGAGCAGGAGGGGTTGACGCACCGGCTTCTGACCGTTCTTGCCGCCCCGCTCCTCGTAGAGCAGTTGATCGTCCGGCGGGATATTGCCCGCCAGGGCGGCGGCCAGATCGCCTTTTTCGTCCACCAGTTTGAATTCGAGCCGGGCGGTGCGACCGATGAGGGTCTTGGCGCGCGCCGGATCGTTGAGACCCGGCAGTTGCAGCAGAATCCGCTCCTCACCTTGCTTCTGCAACGACGGTTCGGAGACGCCGAACTGGTCGATACGGGAACGGATGGTCTGAATGGACTGATCCACCGCGAATTTGCGCAGATCGGTCACCTCCGTGGGCGACAGTCGCAGACGGGCGCCATCCGGGGTCTCCTCGGCCACGGAGTTGCGGAACTCCTCCTTGAGCATTTTGACCACATCGGCCTTGGAGGCGTCGGCGGGCAATTTGATCTCCACGACCTCGCGGCCTTCGCGTTTGATCGCCTGATAGCGCAGCTTGCCCTTGCGCAACGCCAAACGCACCTCATCCACCAGGTTTTCCGCCGCCTGCTCCACCGCCTTGTCGGTTTCGACATTCAGCAGCAGATACAGCCCACCTTGCAGGTCCAATCCCCGATAGACGGTCTTGGCAGGAAGCCATGACGGCCACCAGGTCGGCACTCCGCCCATGAGGGTGGGCAGGGAGTACAGCATCGAGATCAGAACGATCCCGATGGAAAGAATGGTTTTCCAAAGTGGAAACTGTCGCACGACCGGTCACTCCTGGCAGTTGTGTCCCAACAAAACGATCACTCCTTGCCTTTTTCGGCAGGCTCTTCGGCAGCGGCGGCGACCGCCTTGGCCGACATCTCGGCAACGGCCGCGCGACGCACCTTGACCCGCACGGGCTTGAACTGCCGGGCCGAGACTTCAACCTCTCCCAGTTCGAGAATGACGTGATCCTCTTCCACCCGGTGAATCCGTCCGATCAATCCTCCCCGGGTCTCGACCGCATCGCCGCGTTGCAGATTGGCGACCATCTCCTTGTGCTGTTTCACCTGCTTTTGTTGTGGCCGGATCAGCAGGAAATAGAAGATTCCGAACAGCAGAATCATGAAAACGATATTGCCAATGGCCGCCTCGGAGCCCGGTGCGGCGGATTGGGCATAGGCAGGGGTGATCCAATCGATCATGGGTCAATCTCTCCGTGGGTGGTTGTGAATCGAAAAAAAGGACATGGTGTGGTGGGTCCGGATCAAATCGCCGTGGTCAGGCGATAGCTCTCCGCAGAGATCACCGAAGCGCGGAACCATCCATGGGAACTGCTGCTGATCTTGCCGAAATAACGACGAAACACCTCGGGATCGTCCATGGCGGTCACATGCACGCTGTGACGGTGACGCGTCACCAGGCCTCCCGGTTGCGCTTCCCGGCCCGAAAAACGCAACACGCCGGTCAACTCTATGGGGGCATCCCCCTCCGAAGAGGGCAGCAGACGCACCCGGACCGTCTCGTTCACGGCAATCACCGCTTGGTTTCCGTCGTCCAGAAAGGAGAGTCCCTCGGGATTGAGGTCTTGCAACTCTCCGCGCACCGTGCTCTGCTCCAGGGTCATTTCCACCAGACAGGTCATATCCATCGGCACCGTGAAACGACTCACCTGACGCTTGGAATGTACCCGGAACAAGGCCGGATACGCCACCCGCAACTCCCGAGACGCCAGGGAGCCCAGGCACTGCGTTTTCGACTCCAGGGAGTATCCGCCCATGTGAAAATAGATCACCACCGCTCCTCCCCCGCTCCATTCACCGCTGCCGGACTCCGAATCCAGCAGGGTCAGAGTCAGGGAGTCCCCGGGAACCATGGCCGTCAAAACAGCCTGACGCACCACGCGTCCAGACCCGTCGTGGAGTTCCAAGGAGCGTTTTCCCGCGCACGCCGACGCCAGCACCGAACGGATTTCCGCCTTGTCCAGCAGCAGATCGGTATTTTTCAGCAGGCCCTGAACCGTGGCGTGGGTCATGGAGTGTACGATATCCGCAAATCAAAGGAAGACGAAACCGATGGAGAGTACGAAAATTCCCACATCTTGGCAAGGCGTCAATTCACGCCTTGGCCATTCGATTGGTGTCAATCTTGCACACAAAGCTCCCATGAACGCCAGTCCTCTTAAAAAAAATGGTTGACCCGGCAGGCCATCTTGGCCCACATTGACCCATCATTGCGCCTCACAGACCCAACCGACGGTGAACCATGGGGCATTCCAAAAAGAAACTGCTCAACCTCGTAGACGGCATGCCCGCGTTCCCGCCGAGCGTCTACCACATTCTCAAGCTCACCGCCGACATCAACTGCGCCCCCAAGGCCCTGGTGCGGGTCATCGACCTGGATCCGGTGTTGACCATCAAACTGCTGCAACTGGTCAACTCCCCGTATTTCGGCCTCTCCCGACAGATCGGCTCCATCCGTCAGGCTGTGGTGTTCGTGGGCATCAACACCATCAAAAACCTCGCCCTGACCATCGCCCCCATGGAAATGCTCAGTCGCGACGCCCTCAACACCCCCTTTCTCGAAGGACTGCTCTCCCACGCCATCGCCGTGGGGGTGGTGGCCCGCCATCTGGCGCGCCGCAGCGGCATCTCCGAAATGGAATCCACCGACTTCTTCGTCGCCGGCCTGCTCCACGACTTCGGAAAAATCGCCCTGCACCGCTTCTTCCCGGAAAAACACGCCAAGGCTTTGGCGCTGGCCCATAAGAAACAGCTCCCCCTGCACCTCGCCGAACAGGAAATCCTCAACCTCGACCACACTCAGGTCGGCGCCCTGCTGGCGGACAAATGGCAACTCCCCCCCGGCTGCCAGGCCAGCATGGGACAACACCACAACTGGAAACACGCCGGAGAGTCCGCCGTCCTCGACTGCGTGATCGCCGCCAACATCATCGCCAAAACCATCGGCGTCGGCCACTCCGGCAATCCCGTGATCGACAACCCGCTCCATCCCGCAATCGAACACCGTCTGGGCGGCGACCTGTCGGATCTGATCGGCACCCTGGGCGACATCTCCGGCGAAATGCACAAGGTGCAACGCTTCATCCACTCCTGGCAAAACGTTTCGGCCTCCAACTCCACAGAGTCCCCATGAAAATCAAATTCTGGGGCGTGCGCGGCTCCATCGCCACGCCGGGCGCTGCCACGGTCCGCTACGGCGGCAATACCACCTGCATCGAAGTGCGCAGCGACGACAATGACCTCATCATCCTCGACGCTGGCACCGGCATCTTCCCCCTGGCCCTGACCCTGTTTCCCGAACTGCCCCTCACCTGTCACCTCTTCATCACCCATACCCACTGGGACCATATCCAGGGATTGCCCTTCTTTATTCCCAATTTCATTCCAGGCAACACCCTGCGCATCCATGGCGCCTACGACCCCATCGCGCGCAGAGATATCCGCGACATCCTCTCCGGACAACTCCAATACTGCTATTTCCCGGTGCGCGAAGCGGAACTCAAAGCCAGACTGGAATACATCACCCTGCGGGAACGTCAAACCGTCGTCACCGGCAGCGCCACGGTCACCAATATCCTCATGAATCATCCGGTGCTCAATTTCGGCTATCGGATCGAATGCCAGGGAAAATCGGTCTTCTTCACCGGCGATCACGAACACCTGTACAACATCTATGAACCCGATGACGAAGAGTTCTCCGAATACGCCCTCTTCATGAACCAGAAAAATCAATCGATCATCGATTTCATCCGTGGCGTGGACGTGCTGATCGCCGATACCTCGTATACCATCGAAGACTATCCCGCCAAGAAAGGCTGGGGACACGGCACGTTCGATGCCAATATCGCCCTGGCGCGCGAGGCCGGGGTCAAGACCGTCTTCTTCACCCACCACGAACCCACCCGCTCCGACGACGCTCTGGAACGCGCCCTCGCCGAAGCCATGGCCCGCAATCCACGCCGACCCGGCGACCCCCAATTCCTGTTGGCGCGGGAAGGATTGGTCTATGAGTTGTAGAAAATTGCATTATTTTTTAAAATATAAGTGATTTTTTTGTTGTTTTGTGCTTGAAAAATCCGATCAAAGTCAAAACCCTGGGGGAGGAATCCCCCAGAGCCCCGCTTTTTTTTCAATGGGATGTGGATGAGAATTACGTCCGGCAGCAGGCTCCCAGAGCCGCCATGACCCGCGCCGACTCCGCCTCCAACCGCACCGCCAACTCCTTGGCCCCGACCAACGATCCCTGACGGGTCAACGTGTCCAACTCCGTGGCCAACACGCTGAACTCAATCGCCCCCAATTGACGTGACGGACTTTTCAACGGATGGGTCACCAAATGCACCCCCTCCGCGTCCCCTCCAGCCAAAGCCTCGCGAATCGCCGCCAAACGCTCCGGCAGAATGTCCAGAAAAGCTTGCGCCACCTCCCGTACCGCCTCTTCCCCCAAGACCTCCCGCAACTGCTCCAGAATCCGCCCGTTCAAACACTCCGGCTCCCCGACCGCCTCTGCTGCCACCACCACCGACGACTCCGGTCCGCACCCCAGCAACCAACGGGAAAGAGCGGATTTGAACCGATTGAAATTCAATGGCTTGGCCAGATAATCATCCATGCCCGCCGCCAGACACCGCTCCCGGTCCCCCTGCAAGGCAAACGCCGTCACCGCCACGATGGGCGTGCGGTGCGCCCCGGAAGAAGACTCCCACTCCCGCCACTGTGAGGTGGCCGTGAAACCATCCATCACCGGCATCTGACAATCCATCAAAACCAGATCAAACACGCGGGAACGCAACGCCTCCAACGCCTCCAACCCGTTTCCAGCCGTCTCGAAACCGATCCCCAACTTGCGCAACATCACACTCACCACCTTGCGATTGACCGGATCATCCTCCACCAACAACACCCGCACATCCGGCCCGAACGCCCCACCCGAAGCCAACAGAGTCAAAGGCGGTTCCGAACGCACAGGCTCACACTCTCCCGCACTCGCATCCACCAATGGCACGGTGAAATGAAACGCACTACCCTCCCCCACCCGACTCTCCACCCACAACTGCCCCCCGGTCTGCTCCACCAACCGCCGACACAACGCCAAACCCAAACCGGTTCCGCCAAACTGGCGCGAATGGGAAGAGTCCACCTGGGTGAAAGGATCAAAAATGACCGCCAACTTGTCCGGCGGAATGCCGATTCCCGTATCCCTGACCGTGAACCGGGCCATGTTTCCACGCGCGGTGGCCTCCCCCGCCTCCACCTCCAGCAGGATCACTCCCTCTCCGGTGAACTTGACCGCGTTGCCCAGCAGATTGCGCAACACCAGCCGCAACGCCTTCTCCTCGCCCCTGGCCTGCTGCGGCACGCCCGCAGCGATCCGGGTTTCCAGCCGCAACCCCTTGCGCCGCGCCTGTACCATGGAAGCCGCCGCCAACTCCTCCACCAACGCCCCCACGCGGAATACCGTTCCCTCCGAAACGCTCTTCCCGGATTGCGACCAAGCCCACTCCAGCATGTCGTTGATCAATCCCACCAATCCCCGACTCGCGGCCAGCACCCCGTTGACCCAATCGCGTTGCTCGCCATCCAGGCGGCTCGACGCCAACAGGTCGGAAAAACCGATGATGGCGTTCATTGGCGTGCGAAACTCGTGACTCATCACCGCCAGAAATTCGCTCTTGGCCCGATTGCCCGCCTCGGCCTCCTCCTTGGCCCGTCGCAACTCCTCTTCGATACGCTTGCGCTCGGTGATATCTTGTACCGTGCCCACCATGCTCAACGGACGCCCGGCAGCGTCATGGGTCACCTCTCCCACCTCCTCCACCACCCGCACCACGCTGTCGGGACGCACGATGCGATGCTCGATCACATAAGGCACCTCTCCGTCCTCCAGGGCGAGCGCCACCGCGTGCCGCACCAGCAGACGATCCTCCGGATGGATGGTGGCCTCGAACCATGCGTAATCCGGAACCGCATCTCCGGCGCGCACCCCGAAGATCCGATACACCTCATCCGACCAGGTGAGACGGTCCTGCGCGATATCCCACTCCCAACTGCCCAGATGGGCCAACTCCTGAGCCTTGGCCAGATTCTCGCGGCTTTTTCTCAACACGTCATCGGCCTGCTTGCGCTCGGAAATATCCCGCAGCACAGCGGCGAAAAAGAGTCTGCCATCCCCGTCGGTCCAGGAGGCGGTGGAGATTTCAATCGGAAACTCCCGTCCATCCCGGTGCCGCCCAAACGCCTCAAAGCTCCGACCGACCGCAAGAGGACCGGACACGGCACCCAACAGATGCATGCCTCGGGTATGACCATCCAACATCCGCTCCGGCACCATCACCGTCATGGGCTGCCCGATCACCTCCTCGCGCCGGTAGCCGAAAATCGTCTCGGCCGCCCGGTTCCAAAAGACGATCAGACCGTTTTCGCTCACGGAAACAATGGCATCGTGCAACGCCTCGGTGATGGTGCGCAGTTGATCATCCACATGCTGACGATGACGCATCTCGGTGACCAGCTCTGCGGTACGGGCCGCCACCAAAGACTCCTGACGTTCGTTTTCCGATTGCAGACGCAGCATGGTGGTCCGCATCTGCATCAACAGCAACAACGAAAGAGCGCTCCAGAACAACCAGGCAACCCCATGATAGATCAACACCACCCGTTTCTGATCGTTCATCGCCTCCAGAATGTCGGAGGCCGGAAAGGTGATGCTCAAGCCTCCCCGCACATCCCCCACCCGATACCCCTGATGGGCATGACACCCCAGACAGGATTCATGGGTGATCAACGGCGCCATGAAACGAAACCGGGGCGGGTCATTGTCGGTCAAGGAGATGCGTTCGTGCGTGCCGTTCTCGAAGGAACGCAAGGCATCGCTCTCCCAGGGATCCGGGGCATTCTCGGGGCGCAAAGGACGCAAACTGGTGAGATGCAACGACATGTACCCGGTCTGCAAGGCCACTTCGCCGATCTGCCGGGTCATGTAGGCGGGATTGAGACGGGTGAGAGATTCTCCCTTGTCGGTGAGCAGGTCACGATCCTTGGGATCCAGATACGGATTGGGCTGGGTCGTGGCGGTGGTCGGCACGAACACGCCACCATGCCCCGCGTTCCACAGGCGCACGGTCTCCACGAACTGAAACACCATCCGCCCCCGGTTGACCCCCAGATCGATCCCCTGACGATCCAGATTGGCCACATTCCACCAATAAGAGGCCAAAAGAATCCCGGTCCAGATCAAAAAAGGCACCGCCCAATAACGCCGACGCAGCAGAATGCCCTTCATGACGATCCTCCCCGCGCTCCGACGACCTGCCGGACCGGTCGGCACCGGTCTCTCCAGGAAGGCACTGTCAGGACTCTCACCTTCTTTGTCGACCGCATACCCACTCCAGCCACCCTGATCCGGCACCGCTCCGATCCGCTTTTTTTCACGCCATCGCACCCATCCGGATCGGGCCACGACAGGGGCCATTCAAAAGCATGATGCAAGAATATGGAATTGATCTCCTCCCGGCAACTCAAAAATGGACGCACGCATTTCAATCCCTTTGACACGCGGATGAGAGCGCCGATCCGGATGGATCCGGGACTCACCAGTCTATTCTTAAAGTAATATCATAACACGCAATCTCCCCCCGCAGCCCGCGCTCCAGTCGGGACAACCCCCTAAAAAAACCCCTCCTCTTATCCTCTCCGACTCTCCAGCAATGCGTGCAATTCAGCGATCAAACGGCTCTTCTTGATGGGCTTGGTCAAAAAAAGGTCACATCCGGATTCCAGACAGCGTTCCCGCTCCCCGGACATGGCATGCGCGGTCAACGCGATGATCAGAGTGGGACGTTCTCCTCTGGCGTGCTCCATGCCCCGCAACACCCGTGTGGCCTCGTGGCCATCCATCACCGGCATCTGGATATCCATGATGATCACATCAAACCGCTCGCCACGAAAACACAGATCCACGGCCTGACGACCATTGACCGCCATCTCCACCCGATACCCCTCCTGCTCGAAAATGGTACCGAGCAGAATCCGATTGTCGGTGGCGTCGTCCACCACCAGCACCGACAAAGGAACCACCGGTTCCGCCATCACCGGTTCCGCCGACCGGTCCCAGGGGATCGATTCCGGCGCCACCGTCGGCCGGCATCCGCTCTCGTCTGCGGCAGCGATCAGGAGGGGCACCGAAAAATAAAACACGCTCCCCCCTCCCGGTTCCCCGCGACTCTCCGCCCAGACCGCCCCGCCCATGGCCTCGGAGAGTCGGGTACAGATCGCCAATCCCAAACCACTACCGCCGAATTGACGGGTATCCGAAGGGTCGGCCTGGGTGAACGCCTCGAAAATGGTTTGCAACTGCTCCGGGGGCACCCCGATTCCCGTATCCTCGATGGCGAAGGTCACCACCACCGCCTGCTCTCCGCTCACCTCTTCGCTCACCCGCAAGGTCACCCTTCCTTCGGCGGTGAACTTGATCGCGTTCCCCAATAAATTCACCAACACCTGACGCACCCGCACCCGGTCGCCGATCAGACAATCCGGAATGCCCGGCTGAAGCTCGCCACTCAAGACCAGTCGCTTGTCCAGGGCGCTCCCGACGAACAGTTCCAGCGTGCCGTCCACCAACTCCCGCAAACCGAACGGAGCCCGCTCCACCACCAGACGACCCGACTCCACCTTGGCCAGATCCAGAATGTCGTTGATCAGACACAACAGACTGTTGCCCGCATTGCGGATCGCGGCCAGATAACGCCGCTCTTCGCCTTGCAGTCCGGCGCGCGCTTCGAGAATCTCGCTGAAACCGATGATCACATTCATCGGCGTCCGGATTTCATGGCTCATGGTGGACAGAAACTCCCCCTTGGCGCGGGAGGCGGCCATGGCCTGATCCCGCGCCTGCTGCAACTCACGGGTCCGCTCCACGATGGCCTGTTCCAGGCTGCGCTTGTACTGGCCGAGAATATCGATCTCATCGCGTGGCGGACCGGAAGGCAGGGTGGACAGCACGGAAAGATCACCAGCCTGAATGCGCTCGGTCAAGGCGTTGATGGGCCGAATGATGATCTTTCTTAAAAAGACCATCATCACGCCCAGCGTCACCATGGCCGAGAAAAACTGAAACAGCATGCCGGTCAAAATGGCCTGACGCCCCAGGGCCGTATGAATTTTTTGGGCATCGGCGCGCAGCAGCAGCGGAGAACGGGATTCGACATCCGGCAACAAGGTGTAAAAATGGCTCGACTCGTCTTCGATACGCAACAGATGGGTCGGCGCGTTTTTGTCGGTCAACCGCTCGCGCATCTGCCGGTCGATCGCAGGCATCGCCCCGTCCGGCTCCCACACCTGAAAGGAGACATCGGTCTGCTCCCGCAAGGTTTTCAACAGATCCCCATCCAGAAACCGCCCCATCACCAGACTGCCCCGCATCGGTCCCTTGCGTTCGCTGGTCAGGATGGGAAACGCCGCCACCAGCATCGGTCCGCGCTCTGTGAGCAGAATGCCCTGGTTGCCCTCCAACAGATGCAGATACTCCCGCAGCGGATGACCGGCACGGTTGACGGGAAATTCCGGCCAGGCATGAATCCGCTTTTCACTGTCGATGACGTGGCCCCAGACCACCTCTTCGTTCTGGTCATAATAAAAAAGCAGATCCACATGCACATTGACGATGATCTCCGCAGCCAGATTGCCGGCCACATACTCGGGATTGCGATCGTCGATGAAACGATAGGTATCATCCCAGAAGGCCCAGTCCTGGGTCATCAGCCCCAGATGATGCAGCTCGCGCCGGATGGCCTGTTCGCTCCGATGGCCATTCTCCCGCGCCTCGGAGGCGTCGAGCTGCTCAAAACTGGGATAGATCACATAGCGTTGCACCAGACCGGAAAAACCGATGAACAGTCCGGCGACCAGCACCGCGATCCATAACAGTTTGGTGCCTAAAGACACGCCGCCTCTCCCGCCCGTCTGGCATGGAACTCCTGCCGGAACGCCTCGAAGCGATCCGCCGCCACCGCCGCGCGCATGTCGGCCATGAGGTCTTGATAATAGTGGAGATTATGAATAGTCATCAGCCGGTGTCCCAGGATCTCCCGGGCGCGGAACAGATGGTGCAGATAGGCCAATCCGAAACGCCGACAGGTGGGACAGCCGCACTCCGGATCCGCCGGACCCGGATCTTCCCGAAACCGGGCGGTCTTGACATTGATGGCCCCCCGCCGGGTGAACAGTTGACCATTGCGGGCGTTGCGGGTAGGCAGCACACAATCGAACATGTCCACGCCGCACCCCACGGCCATGACCAGATCCTCGGGCTTGCCCACCCCCATGAGATAACGGGGTCGATCCTTGGGCAGCAGGGCCGGGGCATAGGAGAGCACTTCGGCCATCAGGGGTTTGGGTTCCCCCACGGACAGCCCCCCCAGGGCGTAACCGTCGAAGCCGATCTCGATCAACCCTTGCGCCGAAGCCTGACGCAGATCGCGATCCATGCCGCCTTGCATGATGCCGAACAAGGCGCGCCCATCCTCTCCGCCGTCGAAGCGGGCCGCCTTGCAGCGGGCTGCCCAGCGCAACGACAACTCCATGGAGCGGGCCAGATAATCCCGTTCCGCCGGATAGGGAGGGCACTCGTCGAGTTGCATCAGGATATCCGCATCGAGCTTCTCTTGGACCCGCACCGCGATTTCCGGGCTGAGGAACCGCGACGAGCCATCCAGATGGGAACGAAACGCCACCCCCTCTTCGCTGATCTTGCGCAACGACGCGAGACTGAAAACCTGATACCCCCCCGAATCGGTCAGGATGGGTCCATCCCACTGCATGAAGCGGTGCAGACCTCCGAGCCGTGCCACGGTTTCGTGGCCGGGACGCAAGAACAGGTGATAGGTATTGGCCAGCAGAATGCCCGCGCCCGTGGCCCGCACATCGTCTGGATCCATGGCCTTGACCGTGGCCGCCGTGCCCACGGGCATGAAGGCCGGAGTTTCCACCACGCCACGGGGGGTATGCACCCGACCGCGCCGGGCACCCGACGGATCCTCATGCAGCAACTCGAAGGAAAAACGCCCGTTCATCTCTCACCCATCCCCATCCGGAAACAACAAATTGGCGTCCCCATACGAGTAGAACCGATACCCCGCCCCCACGGCATGGGCGTAATCCCGCTCCTGTCTGGCCTTGCCGGTGAACGCGGCCACCAGCATCAACAAGGTGGATTTGGGCAGATGAAAATTGGTGATCAGCAGATCCACAGCCCGGAAGCGATATCCCGGCAGGATGAACAATCCGGTCTCGCACGACATCGCCTCCACCTCTCCGGATGCCCCCACCGCCGACTCCAGCATGCGGGCCACGGTGGTGCCCACCGCCACCACCCGTCCTCCGGCGCGACGGGTGGCATTGACCCGACGCGCCGCCTCGGCGGGCAGAGAGAACCATTCCCGATGCATCACATGTCCAGACAGATCCTCGTGCCGCACCGGCTGAAACGTCCCCAGTCCCACGTGCAAGGTGCCCATGACAGTACCGACCCCCTGGGCCTGCAAGGTGGCGAGCAGCTCCGGGGTGAAATGCAATCCCGCCGTGGGGGCGGCCACCGCGCCCGGATGACGGGCGAAAACGGTTTGATAACGCTCCCGGTTCTCCTCCGGATCCGACCCGACGATGTAGGGGGGCAAGGGCAGTTGGCCGTGACGCTCCAAAGCCTGTTCCACCCCGCCCGACTCGGCCCGCAACCGCACGAAGAACCGCTCCTCCCGCCGCCCTTCCACCTCGGCGGCAAAACCCTCTCCCAGCGTGATCACGCTCCCGACCCGCACAGGCCGATTGCTGCCGACCAAAGCTTCCCAGAGATCCGGCTCTCCGGCCACAGGACAAGACAACAGCACCTCCACCCGTCCTCCGGTGGCCTTGCGGCCATTCAGACGGGCCGGGATCACCCGGGCATCGTTGAGCACCAACAGGTCTCCGGCGCGCAACCAGGCGATCAGATCCGTGAACACCCCATCGGTGATCCCCCCGGACCGACTCACCAGCAGACGGGAGGCGTCCCTGGGGGTGACGGGACGCTGGGCGATGGACCCGGCGGGCAGACGATAATCAAAATCGCTCAACCGCCAGTCGTGATCCGCAGCAGGATCCCAGGATCCGCTCATAAGATGTGAATCACCAACAGTTCCGGATCCCGTTCCACGATTTCCAGACCGGTCTGCCATCCCCACTCCCCATCCCGACAAAAAATCACCCGACAGCGGTAGGCATCCACGCCATACGTCTCGGAAACCTCCATCACCACCTCATGATCCATAGGCAAAGGAACCGGAGAGACCACACACATGCCGCGCAGACCGATATCCACCAGTTCCACCTGATGCCGGGCCTCGCCGATCACCAGCACCCCATAACCATGTCCAGGTCCGGGAATGCGTCCGGAAACCCGCACACCACCGCTTTTCCGCTGTATCCGGTGCAACAGTTCCATGGTTCAATCCTTGCAAGCCGCAGAGACAGACAACCACGCCCGGGCCCGTTGCAGATCCTCCGGGGCATCCACCCCCCCCTTGACCCCAACGGCACTCACCATCACGCGAATCCCGTAGCCGTGTTCCAGCACGCGCAGTTGTTCCAGCCGTTCCAGACGTTCCAGGGGAGAAGGTTCCAGCGTGGCGAAAATCTTCAAAAAATCGGCGCGGAAGCCGTACACCCCCACATGCCGCAACATCCCCGTCGGCATCAAAGCGGCCACGCCTCCCGCTTCCGACCACAGATCCCGATTCCAGGGAAGCGGCGCCCGCGAAAAATACAGCGCCCGACCCGCCCGATCACACACCACCTTCACCACATTGGGGTTGAACGCCTCTTGCGGGTCGGTCAACGGATGGGCCACCGTGGACATGGCAAACGCGGAATCCTGCAACAAGGGGCTGGCCACCAGATCGATCAGGGCCGGATCCAGAAAGGGTTCGTCGCCTTGCACATTGACGATCACGGTTTCTTGCAGGCTCGCGGCGGCTTCGGCCACCCGATCCGTGCCCGACAGATGATCCGGGGAGGTCATGACCACCCGACCGCCAAAAGCCGCCACCGCGTCACGAATGCGCCCGTCGTCGGTGGCCACCACCACCGAACTGGCCCCGGAGCGACCCGCCGCCTCGCACACCCATTGGATCATGGGTTTGCCCCCCAGATCCAAAAGCGGCTTGCCCGGCAGGCGGGTGGAGCCGTACCGGGCAGGAATGACCACCGCGAATCCTGGTTTCATGATTTCATGCCCCCTGCTTATGCTACCTGGACTCCTTCCACTCCCGCTGCTCGCCCCGGCCGTCGTTGAAGAAGACCAGATCGGCGGCGACACTCTTGAGATTGATGCGGCTTTCCACCCGCACCGGCAAACGCCGGGCATCGTTGGTGAGCCAGACGGCAATCGACCCTTCCAAACGAAACAGATCCGAGTTGCCCACCATCACGGTCAGCGGCAACGCCTCATACAGCCCCAGCGGGGTGGTGATCCGCTCGGCCCGCCCCACCTGCACCCCCACCTGATAGATCTTCTTGCCATCCACCATGGGCACATAGATTTCAGCACCGGGCACCAAAGCCGGACAGCTCCGCAAGGCGTAAAAACCGGTCATCATGTCGTGGACACCCGGCGTGACGCCACCGATGGTCTGCGGCTCCTCCCCCTCCTGGGTGCGCAGGGCTTCGCCCCATTCCCGATCGAAACGGTATTCGATCAAACGTTTCTGATCGCCGCGTTGCTGATGTTTGGCATAATACCGGACCGACATCCCCTTGGGGGTCACACTCCCTTCGGCCCGCAGTTGATCGTGGATGGGATGCAACAGACGGATCAGCCCGATGGACTCGACTCCGGCCACCAGGGCGTATTGTCCGGCCTGGGCGGGTCTGACCTCCATGAACGCCGAACCGGCGGGCACTCCCATCCAGTGGATGTTGTAGTTGAGCCGCTCTCCGGGGACCGCGCCCAGGGTAACGGGCGCTTCCCTGGCCGCCAACGACGATGAGGCGCAGACCAGAAGCCCACATCCAACCAGCCAGGGGATGACCGGGACCGCGAAGCTGTGTTTCATGCGATTCCATCCGTGTTGCGCGGACCGATGGGATGCCCGGTCCTGCTGATGATCATCGTAACCCTTCCATAAAGATTCAATGATGATTTGTAATAATTTTATAATCTAAAGTCAAAACCCTAGAGGAAGAATCCCCCTCAACCCCCGCTTTTTTTTCAAAAGTTGACATCCCGTCATCCGCGCCCGCGGCCACCGCCTTTCACCCCGAAGGGGGATCCACCGGTTCCACCCGCAACGCCAACCCTTCGATCGCCGTCACCCGCACCCGCGCGCCCACCGGCAGTTCCGGCCCCACCACCTTCCAACTGGAGTCGTCCACCCGCACACGCGCCGTGCCGGCGACCATGGGGGCGTCCAGAATGAGCAGACGCCCGACCAGTTGCATGCCACGACGGTTCAAGGTGGAGGATGACGGTTGCAAACGCCGTTTCCACACCCCATGCCACACCATCAACGAAAGCAGGGAGACTCCGGAGAACCCGAACCATTGCAATCGCCAATCCAAAGCGGGAAACAGCGCCAGCGCCCCACCCACCACCACGGCGGCGAATCCCAGCCACAAACAGAAAAAAGCCGGTGACAGCAGTTCCAGAATCACCAGCAACACCGCCAGCGCCCACCAGTGCCAGGACTCCATCCGATCCCAGGATACCGACAACACCGTCCAGGCGGCGGGGTTCATGGGGCGGACTCCCCGCTCCGAAGCGTGGCGGCGCGGGTCAACTCCGCCACGCCTCCCAAAGCCCCCAGAACCCCGGTGGCATCCAGGGGCAGAAAGATCACCTTCTGGTTGTCCGCCGAGGCGATCCGTCCCAGGGCATCCACATAACGTTGCGCGATAAAATAATTGATCGCCTGGATATCTCCCGCCGCGATGGCCTCGGAGACCATGCGGGTGGCGCGGGCTTCGGCCTCGGCCTGACGCTCCCGGCCCTCGGCTTCCCGGAAGGCCGCCTCCCGCTTGCCCTCCGCCGCCAGGATGGCCGCCTGTTTCTCCCCTTCGGCGCGCAGGATCTCCGCCTGCCGGAACCCTTCGGCCTCCAGGATGGCGGCCCGCTTGGTGCGTTCGGCCTTCATTTGTCCGGCCATCGACTCCACCAGATCCTTGGGCGGGGTGATGTCCTTGATTTCGATCCGGGTCACCTTCACGCCCCAGGGATGGGTCGCTTCATCCACCACGGAGAGCAGACGGGCATTGATCTCGTCACGCTTGGAAAGCAGCTCGTCCATGTCCATGGAGCCCATCACCGTGCGGATGTTGGTGGTGGTCAGATTGTGGATGGCGTAAGAGAGATTGCTCACCTCGTAGGCCGCCTTGGAGGCGTCGAGCACCTGAAAAAACACCACGCCATCCACCCGGACCATGGCGTTGTCCTTGGTGATCACCTCCTGGGAGGGGACATCCAGCACCTGTTCCATCATGTTGATCTTGGTGCCGACCCGATCAAAAATGGGCACGATGACGTTGAAACCCGGAGACAGGGTGCGGATGTATCGTCCCCAACGCTCCAGGGTGTACTCCTGTCCCTGGGGCACCACCCGCACCCCCAGGGCCACCAGGATGATCGCCAGCACCACGGTCAGTCCCGCCAGACCCGAAATCGGTTCCATGCCCAACCCCTTGTGGACCCTTTATGAAGGAATGATTGTCCGCGAACACGCGAGCCGCCGACCGATGCGGGAGACGATGCGCACTCCTCGTGGATTTCATCCAATGGAAAACATCGTCAAGAACGCGGGCATGAGGTTCCAAAGCCGGTCTTTGCAGACTGAAAACGCAACCGGTACACCAAAACAAAACAATCCGCGAGACCACACAAAAAGACCGCATCCGGCTTGGCAACCCCCTGCCGGATGCGGTCGATAGGCCTGGCTGCTCCGATCAACCGTCCTGGTTGATGCGGGCAATCAACTCCTGAAGGGTCTGGGAGGCCAGATCGTTGGCCACCTGACAGGTACCGGCGTTCTGGTGACCGCCACCGCCATACGACAGGGCCAACTCTCCCACATTGGTCTTGGAACCCCGGTCGAGAATCGACTTGCCGATGGCGAACACGGTGTTTTGCTTCTGGAAGCCCCACAGCACGTGGATGGAAATGTTGCACTGGGGATAAAGGGCGTAGATCATAAACCGGTTTCCAGCCCAGATGGTCTCCTCGTCGCGCAGGTCCAGCACCACCAGATTGCCATGAACCGTGGAACAACGCTGCAACTGCTCTTTGAACTTGCCTTCGTGTTCAAAGTAGACATCCACCCGCTCTTTGACATCCGGCAGATCCAGGATCTGTTCGATGGTCATTTCCCGGCAATTGTCGATCAATTGCATCATCAACTGATAGTTGGAAACCCGGAAGCTGCGAAACCGACCCAGACCGGTGCGGGCATCCATCAGGTAGTTCATCAACACCCAACCGGTGGGATTGAGGATCTCCTCACGGCTGAAACGGGCCGCGTCGCCCTTGTCCACCGCCTCCATGATCTCCTGGGAGATGCGATGAAAGGTGGTGGCGCCACCATAATAATCATACACCACACGGGCCGCCGACGGGGCGTCGGGATGAATGATGTGATTGTCGGGCTTTTCGACACCGCGACGGATGGTCTCGCTCAGGTGGTGGTCAAAGGCCAGATGCACCCCTTCCACATACGGCAGATTGGTGGTGATGTCGCGATCGGTGATCGCGATCTTGCCATCCTGCATATCCTTGGGATGAACAAACTTGATATCATTGATAATACCCAACTCTTTCAACAGCACCGCACACACGAGGCCATCGAAATCGCTCCGTGTCACCAGGCGAAACTCTTCCTTGCCACTCATCATACACCTCCAGAAACGAAAAATCCCAACACGAGCGGTTTACGCGACCTCGAAGCCGCGCTCATAAAGTCTTTTCCAGATAATCTAACCGAATCGCAAGACGAACGCCAAAAAAAATCTTACCCCCGGCCCTCCTCGCGCCAAGAAAAACGCCAACAACTGTGAACGCGCGGATTGCCCTGAAAATCCGGTCCAATGGTCTCCCGGGTGATCTCCCGGACAGACAATCCCTCGGGCAACGCCTCCTGATCCAGCCGGAACCGCCGGGAGTTGTTGGAGAAGAACAATACGCCGTCAGGGGTGAGCAGTCGGGCGGCCAGACCGATCAAGGTCGGGTGTTCCCGTTGCAAATCGAAGGGACGCTCCATGCGGGCGGAATTGGAAAAGGTCGGGGGATCCAACAAGATGATGTCAAACCGTTCTCCGACTCCGGACTCCACCGACTCCGCCAGCCACTCGGCGCAATCGGCCCGCACCAGGCGATGCGCCAGACCGGAAAAACCGTTCAACGCCAGATTGCGTCCGGCCCACTCCAGATAGTTGCGCGACAGATCCACGGTCACCGTGGCCTTGGCCCCTCCGGCGGCGGCATGGACCGTGGCGCTGCCGGTATAGCCGAAAAGATTCAAGAAACGCTTGCCGCCACTCGTATTCCGGATGCGGCGTCGCAACGGGGCGTGATCCAAAAACAGACCCACGTCCAGCGAGTCGGTAAAATTGACCCAAAAGCGCAATCCCCCCTCCTCCACGGTGACGAACTCCCCCAACTCGCCCATTTTGCGGTACTGTCCCCCCGCCCCCTCGGACTGACGGCGCCGGGTCTTGAAATGGATCTGTTCCGGCGCGATGCCCAAAGCCACCGGAATGGCGGCCAGCACCTCGCCCAACCGACGCCGCGCCACCTGGGGATCCACCTCCGCCGGAGGACGGTACTCCTGCAAATGGATCCAGGGACCATACACATCCACCGCCACCGCGTATTCCGGCATGTCCGCGTCGTACAGGCGATAGCAGCTCACCTCCTCGCGCCGCAACCAGCGATCCAGACGCTTGCGGTTCTTGCGCAGACGATTGGCGAACATCACCGCTCCCGGAGCCTCCGGATCCCCCGGCTCGGGTGCGGCGACCGTCTCTTCCACCCCGTCGGGTCCGCGCACCACCTGGGGAGCGGCCACCGGATCCAGCAGCAGCAGCCGACACGGCAGCGCGCCATTGTACAAGGTGCGCGCGACACGGGGTTTCACCCCCAAAGACGCGGCCAACTCCGGAGCGGCGGTGAAAACCGCAGCCTGCCAGCCGTGCATGCGGGTACGCAACCGGTTGCCCAGCAGCGCATAGGTGGACCGCAACCGCTCGATCTCCCCCTGACGTTCCCCGTAGGGAGGATTGACCGCCACCAGTCCCGCCACCCCCATGGGACGCTCCAGATGCTCCAGATCCCGTTTTCCCACCTCGATCCACGACGCCATCCCGGCACTGGCCACATTCTCCATGGCCGCGCCCACGGCCAGCGGATCCTTGTCAAACCCAAAAATCGCCGGAATGGCCCCGCGTCCGGCCCTGGCCCGTTCCCGGGCCTCGGCGACGATCCCCCGCCAGATCCCCGGATCGTGTCCCAGCCATCCCATGAAACCGAAATGTTCCCGCGACAATCCCGGCGCCACATCCCCGGCCATCCACGCCGCCTCGATCAACAAGGTGCCGGATCCGCACATGGGATCCAGCAGACGGCCTCCGGCACGGGCGATTTCGGGCCAGCCCGCCAACATCAGAATGGCCGCCGCCAGATTTTCCTTCAGCGGCGCGCTGCCCACCTGCACCCGATAGCCGCGACGATGCAACGCCTCCCCGGACAGATCGATGCCGATGTCCACCCCGCGCCCTTCGGTCAGACGGGCATGGATGCGCAGATCCGGCCGCTCGAAATTCACCGATGGACGCATTCCGGTGCGCTCTCTCAGCCGATCCACCACCGCGTCCTTGACCTTCACCGCCCCGAACCGGGTATGACGCACCACCGCGTTGGTCCCGGAAAAGTCCACGGCCAACGTGCCGTCCGGACGCAGGTGATCCTCCCAGGGCAGCTCCAGCAACGCCTGATCCAACCCCTCGATATCGTCCGCCGGCACCCGCGCCAAAGGCAGCAGCAGCCGACTGGCCACCCGCGAATGCAGACACACCCGGCACACCACCGAAAAATCCCCCTCGAAGGAGACTCCGGCGGTCAAAGGCCGCACCCGACGCGCGCCCGCCTGGCGCAACTCGTCGGCCAGCAGCGACTCCATGCCCCGGGGCGACGAGGCGAAAAGCGTCATCCAGGCCGCGCTCATGACCATTTCCCGGCATTCATTCCATGCCCAGCGCGCGCTTGTAAAGGTCGGTGAGGGTCTCCTCCTCCTCGATCTGATGCGGCTCCATGCTGCGCAAACGCACCACCTTGCGCACGATCTTGGGATCGAATCCCATGGCCTTGGCCTCGGCGTAAATGGCGCGGATATCGGCGGAGATGCCGAGTTTCTCCTCTTCCAGCCGCTCGATGCGCTCAACGACCCGACGCAGATCCTCGCTGGAAATCCCGCCCAGGTCGTCCGCCGGGATGACCGAACCGTGTCCTGCGTTTTCCACCACTTTCAAGTTCATGTGTGTTCGCTCTCTTTGAAGACCAGGAACCATCCCTGGCACCGAAACCAAGGTCAAAAAAGCAGAATACCCGCAATGACTCTGTCTTGACCAGCCTTTTGTGCGACCATAAACCTTGCTACAATGAATCTCTCCCATTTTGTGACGCGTTGGTTCTTTGCCCCTTTCCAGGAGTCGTCAGATGTCCCATCCCGATACCGAATCGCATGCCTTCTCGCAACTGGACAAAATCGTCGCCACCCTGGACCGCATGCCCCTGAGCTGCTCGGCGGGTTTTCACGCCATCGTGGATCACATGGGGGGCTTTTCCGCCAGTTTCGCTTCGAGTGCCAGCCGGGCCTCCGCCATCCGGGAGCGCCACACGGTCAAGGGCAAAGCCCAGGGACTCACCCCGCTGCAACAGGAGTTGACCCGCATCCATCGCGAAGTCGAAGCCGCCCTGAAACGCATGGAATCGTTGATGGACCAGACACTGGCCTTCGTCAAGACCACCGACGCGCTGATCCTGTGGGCCCTCACCCTGGAACAAGACGCCTTCCTGCCGCTGATGGCGGACCAGATCCTCAACCAAGGCAGCGACGCCCTGGAACGCCAAACCCAGTGCGCCATCATCGACAGCCTGATGCGTCAGATCCGGCCCTTGATCCATGACCTGATCTCCTCCCTGCGCGACGCCTCCACCCTGATGCAGCAATTGGCCCGCCGCATGGCCGCCGACATGGATCTGTCCAGCCATCGACTCAAGGTGCTCAAAACCCGCATCCGCGATGTGATCGGTCGCATGGGTCACGCCATCAGCGCCATCGACGAAGCCTGCCAGAAGATCGAAGGTCACGCCGACGCCAATAATGGGGTGTTGTTCGACATGATGCAAACCATGCAGTACGACGACATCACCGCCCAGCGTCTGGCCCACGTCAGCGAAGCCCTGCGCCAGGGACGGGAAAAACTGGCCACAGCCAACGGCGACCCCACTCCCACCCGCTGGTTTGCCATGGTCACCCGCATCTCCATCGACCAACTCGAAGAGACCGCCGGGGATCTGGTCACCGCAGTCCAGGCCATGCATCAGCACCTGACCCGCATCTCCGATCTGGCCGAATCCCAAAAGAAAACCATCTTCGCGGCCCGCAACGTCAGCATGGAGTTTCAGCAGGATGTGGCCGAGGCGGCCTACCATCTGGCGGCCATGCTCAAGCTGCCGATTCTCGACGACTCCTTGCTGTCAGAGATCCTCAAGACCCTCTCCCAGACGGAGAACACCTTGTTCATGGCGCACAAGTCCATGGAAACCCTGGATAAAACCGCCCATCGTCTCGCCGGACTCACCCGGGATGTCAACACCCGTGGTTTCGGCAAACTGGAGACCCTCACCGAGGCGATCCAGGAGTTGGCGCGCCGGATCCACGAAGAGGGGCATCAAAAAGGCGACGAACTGCTGAAAGCCGCCGAATCGGTCCAGAACATCAACGGCGAGTTCTCCGAACAAGGCGCCCCGAAAATCATGAGCGCCGGCGTGATGCTGCGACGCGTGCCTCTGACCATCCGCCGTCTGGAGATGAGCAACGCCGATCTGGCCACCATCTTTTCCGAGTCCCTGGCGGAAACCCAGGCCACCTACAATCAGATCATGCTGTTGACCTCGGACATCACCTTTCACACCACCATCCGTCACACCTCGTCTTGCATCACCCGCGATCTGAAAACCATTCTGGACGACCAGGCCGGCCCACTCCTGGACACCCTGGAAAGCGAATGCGCCGCCATGGCCGACTCCTTCAAAGGACTGCGGGCCATCTACACCATGGAAAGCGAACGACGCATTCACGCCGCGCTCCTGGGTCAAGTCAGCGAAGGAGGAGAAGAGGAGGGGAGCGGCGCGCCTCCCGAAGAAGACGACGGCTTCGAACTGTTCTAAAAACATCCCGGTCTGAAAAGATTGAAGAGCGCCAAGCCAGAACGCCAAAGCGCAACCAGGAGTCACATCCGGTTGCGCTTTGGCGTTTCAGAAAGATCATCAAATGGTTTGATTCGTATACCGGCTTTAAGGATCCACCCTCTATCATGAACTGGTTTATCGTATCGACCGTTCACGACAGAGGGCGAACTCCCTTCACGACTCAAGGGCCTTTCAGGCCGTTTTGCCCGACAGCAGCAGACCATTGAGGCGACGGACGAAATCCGCCGGATCCGCCAACTGTCCCCCCTCGCTCAACAAGGCCTGGGAAAACAGAATGTGGGAAAGATCTTCGAAACGTTGCCCGTCCTGCTCGTCTTTGAGGCGCTCCACCAGAGGATGGGCCGGATTGAGCTCCAGGGTACGCTTGGTGGATGGGGTTTTCTGACCGGCTTCGCGCAGAATCCGCTCCATGGAAGCGCTCAGATCGTGTTCACCGCTCACCAGACACGACGGCGAATCGGTGAGACGATTGGTGACGCGCACCTCTTTCACCAGCTCTCCCAGACCGGTTTGCACCCGCTCGATCAGATCCTTGAACTCCCCTTGATATTTTTCCAGCTCCTTCTTGTCCGCCTCGTCTTCCAGCTCGCCGAGGTCCAATCCGCCCTTGGCCACGGAATGCAGCGGCTTGCCGTCGAATTCGTGCAGATGGTTGACCAGCCACTCGTCCACCCGATCGGTCAACAGCAGCACCTCGATGCCCTTCTTGCGGAAGATCTCCAGATGGGGATGGTGCCGGGCCGCCTCCAGGGATTCGCCGTTGACGTAGTAGATCGCCTTTTGTTGCTCTTTCATGCGCGAGACATAAGCCTCCAGGGAGACATCCTGCACTTTGGAATCCGCATGGGTGCTGGAAAACCGCAACAGCTTGGCCACCCGCTCCCGATGGGCGAAATCCTCGATCACCCCTTCCTTGAGCACCACGCCAAAGGTATCCCAGAACTGCTGATACTTCTCGGCATCGTTTTTGGCCATATCCTCCAGCAAGGAGAACACCTTGCCCACCATTCCCTTCTTGATGGCATCCACCGCCGGATTCTTCTGCAAAATCTCGCGGGAGACGTTGAGGGGCAGATCGGTGGAGTCCACCACGCCGCGCACGAAGCGCATGTAACGGGGCATGAGATCCTCGGCCCCTTCCATGATGAAAACCCGACGCACATACAGCTTGACCCCATGCTTGCGATCGCGGTCCCACAGATCGAAGGGGGCGCGCTTGGGCACATACAGCAGCACGGTGTATTCGTATTTGCCCTCCAGACGGGCATGGATGTGGGCCAGGGGATCTTCAAAATCGTGGCCCACATGCTTGTAGAACTCGGTATATTCTTCCTCGGTGATCTCGGACTTGGCACGGGTCCACAGGGCGGAGGCCTTGTTGACGGTCTCCCATTGCGGTGATTTGTCTTCCGGAGTGGTTTCCGCGCTCTTGTCTTCGTCCCCCTCTTCGTCTGCCGCATAACCGGCGGATTGGAGCATCAGAATGGGCCAGGAGACATGATCGGAAAACTTGCGAATCGTGGAGCGCACCCGCCAGTCATCCAGGAAATCCTTCTCCTCGGGCTTGAGGTGCAAAATCACATCCGTGCCCCGGGACTCCTTGGTGACGGTCTCCAGGGTATATTCCCCGTTGCCCGCCGACTCCCAGCGCACGGCTTCGTGACTGGCGGCTCCCGCCTTGCGGGTGACCAGCGCAACCCGGTCGGCCACGATGAAAGCCGAATAAAAACCCACCCCGAACTGTCCGATCAGATTGGCATCCTTGGCCTGGTCGGCGGCCAGGGACTGGAGAAACTCCTTGGTGCCGGAACGGGCGATGGTGCCGATGTTGGTGGTCACCTCGTCTGCGGTCATGCCGATGCCGTTATCGGAAATGGTGAGGGTGTTGGCCTCCTTGTCGAAGATGACGCGGATGGCAATCTGGGAATCCCCCTCGTAGAGACCATCGTTGGAAATGGCCTCAAAGCGCAACTTGTCCGCCGCGTCCGAAGCGTTGGAGATCAGTTCCCGCAAGAAAATCTCCTTGTTGCTGTACAAGGAGTGGATCATCAGATCCAACAACTGCCGAACCTCGGTCTGAAACGCACGGGTCTGTTTGCCTTCCGACGTGCTCATAATGCCCAACTCCTCTTTTTTCAGGTTTTTGAACTTTTTATCCGCCCGATCGGGCAGGAACGCGCCGACAGCCGCGCCAAATTGTGCTTTGATATGGGATTGCCCGCTCCGGGATGCAAGGGGCAGGTCAATTTTTTCTCTTTGTGTGGACACGGAAACAGTTTTTTTTTGGCGAGAAATGGCTTATCAATAGTCTCTTCAAGCCAGTCTCTTAAAATCGAAACCACCCCCAATCCCCACGATGCGAAAGCGGTCAAACCATGCCACTCGTCAAATCGATTCCCCTGTTCACCTTCATGCTGGCGATTCTCAACGGCATGATCTTCGCGCAACCCCTCCACCCGGAGTTCAGCCCGGATGCCAAACTGCTCACCGTGGTCCTGACCTCCGGCGCCCAGTTGACCTTCACCCTCTCCGACGTGCTGATCCTGCTCGGCGTGGCCGCCCTCTACATCGAAATCTTCAAGGCGACCCGCTCCGGCACCGAATCGATCGTCGATCATCTGTTTTCCATGGTGGTGTTTGTGGTCTTCTTGGTGGAATTTCTCATCTTCAAACCGGCGGGCACCCTCTTGTTTCTGACCATGACCGTCATGTCCCTCCTGGATGTGGTGGCCGGATTCACCGTGACCATCTCCACGTCCCGCCGCGATATCGGACGCTCCTGACCTTGCCATGACCGATCTGGTCCAACCGCACGACAAGCTGTTCAAGGCGTTGATGTCCAACCCGGAAACCGCCGGGGCCTTGTTGCGTGAACATCTGCCCCAAGAGATCGTCGCCTTGCTGGCCTGCGACCACCCGGAACTGGTCAAAGGTTCCTTCATCAGTCCGGAGCTGCGACCTTATTTTTCCGACATGATCTTCAAGGCCAAAACGTTGAGCCTCAAGGATCTGTATTTCTATCTGCTGGTGGAGCATAAAAGCTTTCACGACCGCAAGGTGGCCTGGCAGCTCGACCGTGGACGCCACCGCTTCATGGAACAAAAAGAGAAAGAAAATCCGGATTGGCTCACCCTGCCCGCCATCATCCCCTTCGTGTTGTATCACGGGGCGCAGGAGTGGACCATTCCCACCGATTTTCTCTCCCTGGTGGACTGCGATGAAGCCCTGCGGCCATGGCTGACCAATTTCACCTATGCGCTGGTCAACATTGGTACAATTCCCGATGACCAACTCTCCACCCATGCCCGGCTCAAAGCCGGTTTGTTGGCCTTGAAATATGGAACCCGGGATGCCCAATCCCAAATGGAGGCGCTCGACAGCATCACCCGCGCCCTGATGGAGGCTCCAGAGCTGTTGATCCCGGTGATGATTTATCTGTTGACCACCTTTGACTCCCTGGACCAAAATAGTGTGCAGGATATCGTCGTCCAGGTTTCACCACAGGAGGCTCCCATGATGCAATCCATCTATGCGCGCGAACTCATTGCTCAATACAAAGACACATGGATTCAGGAAGGACTGCTGGCAGGCATTCTGGAAGGCAAACAGGAAGGAATGCTGATAGGCAAACAGGAAGGCAAACAGGAAGGAATGCTGGAAGGAATGCTGGAAGGCAAAGCCGAAATGCTGCTCCAACTGCTTCAAGAGCGTTTTGGCGTCATCCCCAAATCGATTCAAGAACAGGTGACCAACGCCGGACTGGACGACCTGAAAGCCTGGACCAGCCGACTGTTCAAGGCCGAGTCATTGCCCGCCATTTTCCAATGACCGGCGGCCTTGGATTTCGTGCAGCAAACCACGGGCTGACTGCGGACGATTGCGCCCCAACCATCCCCCCATGGGGCACCAGGCATCGGGAGCACGCTTTCTCCACTCCCCTCACCCTACCCCTGCGTCCATTGTCCCCTCAATCCACCCGGATTGCTGATTCAACAGCATCCGGTTGTCCCCGGAGCGGCTCTCCCCCACCGAAGAGACCCGAATGGCGGCCAAATCCGTCACCGGGCACTTGTTTTCACAGATTCCACAGCCGATGCACAGTTCCGGCTGCACAAAAGGACGTTTGAGGGTCATCTGACGTCCATCCCGACTGGTGATGGCGACAGTTTCGTACCAGATGGCCTTGGGGGAGGTGGGACAGGTCTCTTCGCAGACGATGCAAGGCACATCCATGGCCCAGGGCAGGCAGCGTCCCCGATCGAAAAAGGCGGTCCCCAGACGCACGGGTTTGGTGAAGGGAGGGGCTCCCACCTTTTCGGCCACGGAGAGGGGACGGATGGCGGCTGTAGGGCAGACCTGACCACACAACACGCAATGGTGTTCGCAATAGCCGACGGCATTCATCAGCAGCGGAGTCCACAACCCCTCGAAACCGGCTTCGAGCAATGCGGGTTGCAACACGTTGGTGGGGCAGACCCGCATGCACAGACCGCACTTGATGCAACGGGCGAGGAACTGGGCTTCCGGCAGCGATCCCGGAGGCCGGATCACCTCGGGCATGGGGGTGGAACGGGGCGACAGGGTGCTGCGGGTCATGGGAACCGCCACCACGGCGGCCAGGGCGATCTCCACCACCCGGCGCCGGTTGAGATCCAAAGGCCGCCCGATGGAGCTACGGGAGCCGGACAGGCCATAATGCAACGCCTGGGTGCCACACGCCTCGATACAGTTCATGCACAGGTGACACTCGGTGTGACGCAGCGCCCCATCCGGGTCCGCCGCGCCCTGACAGGCCCGCAAACACTGTTTGCACTGGTTGCAACGGTCCACATCCCGACGGATGCGCCACAGCGACCACTGGGCGCACCATCCCAGCAAGGCTCCCAGAGGACACAACGCCCGACACCAGAAACGGGTAATGAAGCGGTTGGCCAGCAGAATCGCCAGCAGCACCCCACCGATCAACACTCCGCCGTGAAACACCGCCGGCAGGGCGAACCATCCCCCACCACCGGCCCGATCCACGGCGGGCAACAGCGACAAGGTGAAGGAGCGGTAGATCAAGGCGATGGGATCGAACAGTCCGGTCTGCAAGGAACCCAATCCGGCGAAAACCAGCAACACCACCAGCAGGTAATACTTGAGACGGTACAAAGGGCGATACCGGTTCTCCTCCCACGCCTCCACCGCCCGACGCCGATGAAAGATATGACTCAATCCCTGATTGACGATCCCCAACGGACAGATCCAGGAACAAAAGAAACGCCCCAGAAACAAAGTCGGAATCAGGATCAGCAACGCCAGGGCCAGCCCCTTGTAAAGGGTGTGACTGGTCAGGAATCCCCCCAAGGCGGTGAGTGGATCCAGTTGCAAGAACAACCCGATCTCAAACCCCTTGAGGCGCTCGAACTCCCCGGCCCACAGAAAGAATCCGAACAGGCCCAGAAAGAAGGCCGCGTAAATCCGTCTGACACCCCGCAAACCGCCCATGCCGTCCCCCTTCCCTATCCCACCTGGGAGCGCACCACGTTCAGATCGCGCCAGGCCACCTTGCCCAAACCACGGGCCTCGGCCAGAGCCAGAAACGGCACCGCCTCGGGGGCGAGATCCAGAAAACTCAAACAGAAACTGTCCAAGGCCACCTCATCCAACGAGGCGATGAGGGTCTCCTCCCGGGTCACATCCGCCGGATTGCCACCCGTGGGACCGTTGCGTTTCAGCACCCGTGTGGCATCCATCACCGTCAAAGTGGGACGCACCGCCGCCGCCAGATCCACAATCGAGTCGTGAATCGACTGATGCAGCCGGTTGCGCTGTCCGCCGATCACCCCGTACCAGTTTTTCATGGCCAGAGTGCAGCCTGACAGGGAGTGATGCTTGACAATCGGCAGATTGATCACCTTGTCCACCTCGTGGAAAAAACGGGCCACGGGCCACACCTTGAGCACCTTGCCGCCCATCTCCGTGGCCACGAAGTCGTCCCGACCCGGCAGACGCACCTGCCCGCCGCCAGCCAGCGTGGCGGCCTCGATCCCCGAACGGGAAAAACAGCGCCTGGGATCGTTCAGCGACACATCCGTCACCCACACCGAGGCGGCTCCGGCTTCACGACAGATCCGCACCATGGCCTCCACCAACTCCGGGCCGGTATTGGCCGCCTGTTCCGGCTGCCGGTCCCAACCCACATTGGGTTTCAGCAACACCCGATCCCCCCGTTGGATGAAACGGGCCACGCCCCCCAGTTTGTCCACCGCCTCACGCACCATGGCCTCGACCCGCGTGCCGCGCACCACGGCCATCACCGGTCGCAATGGATCCGGAGCCACGCGAAAATCCTTGAAACGCGCCGCCTGAACCACCCCCTGACGCACCGGTTGATCGCTGTAGGCGAAATACCCCCCCGCCGCCAGACCGACCGCCACTCCGGTCAATCCCGCCGCCCGGCCCAAAAATGCCCGCCGGCTCAAAAACGGTTCGGTCTCAAGAACGGGGTCGATCGTGTTGCGTCTGGCCACGGTCCATAAACTCCTTCAACGGGGTCCATGCCGCGTCCAGGGGAATCCCGAACGCGCCGATCACCTGCTCCCGGGTGCGCAAAAAAAACCACTCCCCTTCATACGGGTCTTGCACCCGAAAAAGCGCCACCCCCTCTTTTTCCAGCCGTTCCACGGGAATCTCCTCCCCCTTGAGGAAAGCCAACAGTTCGGACTCCAGTTCCCGGTTCCGGGCCTCGGAACCCATCACCTGAAAAGCCTGTATGGTCTGCTCGCCCCTTTGAAACGACCGTTCGACCACCTGATCGAAGAAGTCCAATCCCCGGTAATTCTCCTTGATGAAACGAGTGGTCAACGGTTGGCCGAACTCCGGGAAACGAAATCCCTGCGCCTTGGCCCCTCCGGTCTGCCCCACGGCCTGAACCAGGGCCTGCCCCATGGCTTTCAGAGGCGCCCCGTCGTCGAAAGCGGTCATCTTGACGTAATAGGGACCGGAGATGAAACGCAATCCTCGATCCTCGACAAACCCCATCTCTCCGACTCCCGCCTCCGCTCCCCCCTCTCCTCCTTCCCCGGTCAACACGCCGAAGGCGAACAACGGCGTGCCCATGTCGTACAGATCCACCACCACCTTGGGTCGGGAGGCCTCCTGCGGCAGACCGTACTCCCCCACCACCAACTCCTTGAATCCGGCGGAGATGAAAAACTCCGCATGTCCATTGACATATTCATGCAGGTTTTCCCGATCGAAACGCCGGGTCTCCCCGAGGCGCGCCAACCCTTCGGCCCGCTCGGGAAACAGGGCCAGCAGGGGAGAAAGCCGGGCCGCCGCGTTCTTGAAATCCAGCAGCCCCGGATCATACCGCTGCCCCTCCCAATAGACTCCCCAGGCGATCAGCGGCAACAAGGCCAGCAATCCCACCCGTGCCCGACCCACGCCGACGGACTCCTGACGCGCCGCTCCCCGGATCCCGGCCATGTCAGGCGACCACCGACTCCAAAGAGAGGGTGCGATGGGCGGCCCGCAGCTTGGAACCCACCGACAGGCCATATCCACAGGCCCGATCACAGACCGCATCGGTGCAATCCGAGCACACTCCGGCATTGGGTTGCATGCCGGCATAAGCCTGCATGGCCCGTTTTTCGTCCCCGTAATCCTCGAAATACATCTGATGGCGCAGAATCGTGGCCACATCCACCCCCTTGTCACAGGCTTCCAGACAGTCGCCGCAACCGGTACGGCAATAGTCCGCGCCGTGCAGGGCCGCGTAGTGATCCAGCACCCGCTGATCCACGGCGGTCAGGGGTTGACCCGAGGCGGGCAGGAACAGATCCAGATCCTGGGCCGACTGGATGGTGATCACCAGTCCACTGATTTCGGCATGGGACAAGGCCCACTTGAAGGCCGCCTGCTCGAACTGACCGGCCTCGAACGTCATGCCGCTCTCTTTCGCCCCGGCCAGAACCTTCATGGCCACCACCCCCACGCCTTTGGCCTTGGCCTCCTGGAGCACCTCCGGCACCTTGGGAAATTTCATGAAATTGAACGCCGGCATGATGTAATCGAAATGCCCCGATCGCACCGCTTCGGTCATCAACCGTTCCATGTGGTTGGGGCCGTGGGACGAGGCCGCCAGAAAACGGATCTTGCCGACCTTTTTCAAGGTTTCGGTGGCGGCGAGCATTTCCGGGTCCAGCAGGCGGGCCTTTTCCGCCTCGAAATCGGCACTTTCGCCGATGGCGTGGACGAATACCGTATCCACATAGTCGGTGCCCAGACGCTTGAGACTATTTTCCACCGCCCCGATATAGTCCGCCTGTTTGGAGCCCACCTGGAGATGGCTCTTGCCCGCCTGATAGGTGATGGGCTGACAATATTTGGAGGCGATATGAATCCTGTCCCGCCCCTTGGCCTTGCGGAGGGCTTCGCCGATCAGGTCTTCGCTCTGGCCATAGTCCGGGGCGGTGTCGAAGTAGTTCATGCCCCGATCGATGGCCCGCAACACCAGGGCGCTGGAGGCCAACCGTCCGGCCCCGAAGGAGATGTCGCCGATTTTCATGCCGGTTTTTCCCAAGGGACGATAGGCGCGTACCCGCGCCTTCTCCTTGCCGGAGGTGCCCGGGTTGTCTCCGGGGGCCGCGCTGGCCGCGACCGGAACTCCACTGGCCGCCAGCAGGGCGGCGGATTGAATGAATGTCCTGCGTTTCATGGCATTGAACCTCCCGAACCAGCCGTCACATGGAAATATTCCCTGGCCATGAGTGTCCAACATCCCCACCCGCTTTGTCCACCCCTGATTCGTCCGGTATGGCCAGAACAAAACAACTGCGATATAATACAGAAATGATTATATCCTGAAATGCCGGTCATGACGACCTCAACCACAACAAGGCACGCATGGACGACCAACCAACCATTCTCGTGGTGGACGACGATCTGATCAATCGGCATATTCTCGTCTCCAATCTGGCGAATGCCGGTTATCGGACCCACACCGCCTGCGACGGCATCGACGCCTGGAACACCCTGGAAAACAATCCGGAAGGCTATGCCGCCGTGCTGCTGGACCGGATCATGCCCAACATGGACGGCATGGAGGTGTTGTCACGCATCAAGGCCCATCCCATTTTGCAGGGGGTTCCGGTGATCATGCAGACCTCCATGTCCTCGGAAAACGACACCCTGGACGGGATTCAGGCCGGAGCCTTCTATTATCTGACCAAACCCTTCGACCGTCATACCCTGCTGGCCATCATCCGGGCGGCGCTGGCGGATTTCTTCCGTCATCGGGCCATGCGGGACGCGGTGATGCAGACCCAGAACGCCCTGGAGATGATCTGGGAAGGGGAGTTCAGAATGCGCACCCTGGAAGAGGCCAAAACCCTGGCAGCCTCCCTGGCCCACATCTGTCCGGATCCGGATCAGGTGGTGATGGGGCTTTCCGAACTGTTGATCAATGCCGTGGAACACGGCAATCTGGGAATCACCTACGAAGAGAAATCCCGGGCCATGACCACCCTCGATGGCTGGGACGAACTGGTGGCGGCGCGGTTGGCGCTGACGGAAAACGCCTGCAAGGAGGTGCGCGTCTTCATCGAGCGCGCGCCCGGGGAGATCCGTTTTCGCATCGTGGATCAGGGAGAGGGGTTCGACTGGCGGGCCTACGAGACCCTCAAGCCGGAACGGGCCTTCGATACCCACGGTCGCGGAATCGCCATGGCGAGAATGTTCAGTTTCAGCGCCGTGGAATTCCAGGGGCGAGGCAACGCGGTGGTGGCCACCATCCCGCTCGACAAGAAAAACCACCGGTCCTGATCCGGAAATCCCGATCTGGGGAAAAGCCCACGCGATCCGGCCCAAGCGCTCAAACCCAGCCCAAGCGCTCAAACCCAGCCCAAGCGCTCAAACCCAGCCCAAGCGCTCAAACCCAGCCCAAGCGCTCAAACCCAGCCCAAGCGCTCAAACCCGGCCCAAGCGCTCAAACCCGGCCCGAACGCTCAAACCGGATAAAACTCCGGGGCCAACTGCTGGAGGATTTTCGGCACCGCCTTGGATTGATTGAGGGTGAAGAAATGCAATCCCGGCGCGCCCCGATGCAGCAGATCCCGACACTGCTCGACGGCCAACTCCACTCCGGTTTGCAGCATCCGCTCCGGATCATCCCGGATCCCTTCAAAACGGGAGACGAGCCATTCGGGCAGCACCGACCCGCACAACTCCGACAATCGCTTGATCTGCTTGAAGTCGGTCACCGGCATGATGCCCGGCAGAATCGGCACATGCACGCCCCGTTCCCGGCACGAGCCGACAAAACGGAAATAGACATCGTTTTCAAAGAAAAACTGGGTGACGGCGAAATCGGCTCCGGCTTCCACCTTGCGCCGGAAATGGAGTTGATCCCGTTCCAGGTCCGGGGTTTCGGGATGGGCTTCCGGATAGGCGGCCACACCCAGGCGGAACTGGGGAAAATACTCGCGGATGAAGGCCACGAACGGCTCGGCATGCTGGAAGGCGCCCCGTTCCAAGGCTCCCGCGTCCTCTCCTTTGGGGGGATCGCCGCGCAGGGCCAGGATCGAGGGAATGCCGCACTCCTGATAAAACCGCAGCATGTCGGTCAAGGCGGCGCGACTGGCCCCCACGCAGGTGAGATGCGCCACGGTGTGCAACCCGGTACGCTCATGCACCTGTCTGACCAACTCGCCGCTGCCGGACTGACGACTTCCCCCCGCTCCACAGGTGATGGAGACAAAATCGGGCCGATAGGGAATCAGGGTTTCCAGGGTGTTCCAGAACAGTTTCTCCCCCTCGGCTTGCCGGGGCGGAAAAAATTCAAAAGAGAGTCCTGGACGACGGGCACCCCCTTCGTTGTCTCCCGTTCGCGTCATCATCGAGACCTCACTCCCATGCCATTCCATGCCATCGTTTTTTTTACCACCGGGTTGCACCCCGGTCGCTCTCGGACCGAATCCGCCGCTGTTCCCGGCAACCAAATTCAGTGACGATGCTCACTCTCCGGGGCAGGGCGGATCGGTTCGCTCACGCCGGTCGGAGTGGCAGGCAGTTCACATTTCTTGCCGGATTTGTCGTGATCCGGCTTGCCGCACTTTTTGCAGGTCTTGCCGTCGGCGGCATCCGGGTGGCACTTCGGCTTGGACTGGCACGCTTTCTTGCATGCTTTCTTGCACGCCTTTTTGCAGGATTTGCCCTCATGCTTGCAAGATTTCTGACACGCGCCCGCCTTGGCGCCTTGGCCCTGTTTCATGTCGGCGGGAGAACACGACTTTTTGCAGCACGCTTTGCAATCGGCACATCCGTGACCACCTGCGGCCATATTACCCTCTCCCATGCCTGATCGACCCATTCCGGAAACCTGTTCCGGCGCTGCGACAACCGGAGGAACGGAAGCCTGCGGGATGGGAGCCACAGCGACTGGCGCGCTGTTGGTCGGCTCGGAAAGGGTCTCGTTGGTCGCGCATCCAGACAGGCCCAGCAGAAAAACGAGGCCGACCATGAACATCATGCGCGGCTTTCCCCAAAGATGCTTGTTCATACATCCACTCCCGATGCGTGATTGTGACGCCATCCACCCTCAACCCAGGGTCGATTCATCCATGGCGATGACTGAAAGGCTGAAAACGGCAAGGATCAAAAAAAAGACCGACGATCGGGCAGGATTCCCTCGCGGGGCCATGTCCCGTCGTCAACACCAACCGGTTTATTTGGCCTTTGCGGCGGCTTTCGCCTCATCTGCGGTTCCACCCAACTTGCGCAGGATGGCCGCGTTGCGCGAGGCCAACTGATCCATCTGCTCGGTGACCTTGCGCAGCAGCGCGGAATTGCGCTCGGACAACTGGGCATCCCGCTCCGTGGTCATGCGCAACAACGCCGCCTGACGGTCGGAAAGCTGACGCACCTGTTCGGTGGTCTTGCGCAACAACGCCGCGTTACGCTCGGACAACTGGTCCATCTTTTCGGACAACTGTTTCTCGATGCCGGAGATCCGTTTCTCCAGATGGTCGAGACGCGCTTCGCTGCCTCCACCGGACCGCTTGGCCGAGGCTTTCGCCTTCGCTTTTTTCTTTTGCGCCATGTCATTCTCCCAAAGAAGGTAAGATCATGCTTTTGGTCACGAACCCGCGTATTCGCTTCTGTATCGCGGCTTGCCGACCGGATTAAAACACACTTTTGACGACAAATCCAACCTTGCCGCGTCAACCCGCATCAACGCCGGTGCGCACCTGTTCCAACCGATCGATTTCCAGGCCGAAAAACGCGGCAATCCCCTCTTCCACAGCTTTCCAGGCCGTCCTGGACTCCGCGCCGCACACCGACGCGGACAGATGCAGAATGGCCCGCAACACCAATTGCTGACGATCCCGCACCTTCTCGCCCGGACGGTTGAAGTCATCGGTCCGGTGATGCCCCCGCACGATGCGACACAAGGAGTCGGGCAACTGCCAACCCTGAAGCATCAGGTAACCGGTCAGACAATGGTTGGTGCCGAAACGTTCATTTTCCGCCGCCACCAGATCCACATCCCCCCGGTCGTGGACCTCGCGACAAAACCCGGCGTAATCCGGAAACCCCCGCAACATGGCGATCAGGCCACAATCGTGCAGCAAACCGGCGGCGTAGGCGTCATCCGGGGCCACGGCGGGCAGATATCCGTTCAGGCAGTTGGGGGCGATGCCGGGCAGTTCACGGGCCAGACGGGCCGCCGTGCGACCCGCCTCCACCGCCCGCAGCCGCAGGGTCTGCAAGGGGCCGTCACGGGCCACCAGGGCCGCGCTCAAGAATTGTTCGGAGACAATGGTGCGTACCCGCTCGAAACCCAACAGTGCCACCGCCCCTTCGATGGAGATCACCTTGCGTTTCCAGCCCGCCAGTCGGGTGTTGGCCGCGTGCAGCACCGCCGCCGACAGGGCCAGATCGGTCAGGATCAGTTCGGTCACCACCACCGGATCCGGGGCGAAACCGGATTGGGCGCGCATCACCTCCAGCAACACATCGGGACGGGAAGGCATGGTCAAATCGGCCAGCAGACGTTCGGCCCGTTGGAGCTGTCTCTTTTCCGCCTTGCTCTCCCTGACCTCCATATCGCTCCCCTTGCCCACACACAAAAAATCACCCGCAAACACGCTTCATGCATCATGACCTCTTGGAGAATAGACGCAATCCAGACAAAAAACCATCCCCTTCACAAACCCGACCCACCCCGATCCCCAGACCGGGACAGTCGCGGCTGGATTCCATGGCGTGCTCGAAG
>JADGBT010000022.1 GCA_015231375.1 Magnetococcales bacterium
TTCTGCCGCATTCGCAGTTTCCTCTCCACCTGCAGAAAAAATGGCGTTTCCGCAACCCAGGCACTCAAAGACCTATTCCTGGGAAAATGGCCGGATTTCATGCGATCCTGATCTCCAAGCTCTTCCTCGACTCATCCACACAGTGAAGGGGGTGCTGAATAGTTACCAAGAGAAGATCATCACAAAGACGATTTCATATACAGTTTCAATATGTTGTGCCTTTCAAGGAGGCCCAATGCATGAAACGCCATTCTCCAAAAGAACACGCCCTGGATCCAGGCAACGCGGCTTCTGCCGCAGCCTGGATCGAACTGGAAAATATTCATTAAATCAAGTTGTTCGTCATAGGTCGCCACTCCGACATCGTTACCGCAGCCATCCTGGCGGTGATCGCGTCCATGAATCGCGCCACATTCGCTTGAATTGCCGTGGCGCGTCAGGCACTCTATCGTTGCTCCATACCAACCCCATCGTTTGCAAGAGGACACCATGAGCACCCAAGAAAATCTGCAATTCGCCTTCGCCGGAGAGAGTCAGGCCAACCGGAAATATCTGGCGTTCGCCGCCAAGGCCGAAAAAGAGGGATTCGCCCAGATCGCCAAGCTGTTCCGGGTGGTGGCCGAGGCAGAAACCATCCACGCCCACGCGCATCTGCGCGCCCTGGATGGCGTGGGGGATACGACGGAAAACCTCCAGGCCGCCATTGCCGGCGAGGCCCACGAATTCACCCACATGTATCCCGGTTTCGTCGCCGAGGCCAAGGCCGAAGGTCACAAACGGGCCATCAAGTCCATGGAAGAGGCCATGGCGGTGGAAAAAACCCATCATCGTCTGTTCGAACAAGCGCTGGCGGCGGTGCAGGCGGGTCAAGATCTGCCGGGCATGGATCTGTACATCTGTCCGGTCTGCGGACATGTGGAGATCGGTCAGCCTCCGGAGCAGTGCCCGGTGTGCAATGTCAAGAAGGACAAATTCACCCGCATGGGTTAAAGAAAACCGTCCTTTGTCATCCCTCCTCACCTGCCGCTCCCGAGGCACACCGCTTCGGGAGCGGCGCCCCGAGCGCCCATGAAGAGTCCTTGCACCCGCCTGTTTCTGTATTGTCGCGCCGGATTCGAACGCGAAACCCTGGCCGAATGTTCAGCCTGGGCCACGGCGGCGGGGATGTCCGGCTCGGGGGAGTGCCAGGAACGCTCCGGTCATGCGCTCTTCCGGCCCGCACAGAGCGACCGGGTTGAAGAACTGCTGGAACGGTTGAACCTGTCCCGGCTGACCTTTGCCCGTCATCTGCTCGCGGTGGATGAGGACTCGGCCCCGCTTCCCCCCGGGGATCGACTGGCGCCGCTGCTGGCCCGCCTGAGCGCCATGGGCGAGCGCCATGGACCGTTTTCCGCGTTGTGGCTGGGCGCGCCGGAATCCGACGCGGGCCGGGCATTGCTGCCCTTGTGTCGCGCCTTGCAGGGACGACTGGAGTCCGCGTTGCGCCAGTCCGGACTGCTGGTGGAAGCGCCGCACCGCTTGCGCGCCGAAGTGATCTTTCTTTCCGGAACCCAGGCTCTGACCGGCTTCTCCCGTCCCGACTCCAGCGCCCCCTGGCCCATGGGCATTCCCCGGCTGCGCCGTCCCGCCGGCTCCCCGAGTCGCGCCGCGATGAAACTGGAAGAGGCCCTGGTGGTGCTGCTCACCCCCGAGGCCCGCAAAAAATGGCTGGCTCCGGGACGCACGGCGGTGGACCTGGGAGCCGCACCGGGAGGCTGGACGCGGATTCTGCTGCAAGACGGCTTGAGCGTCACGGCGGTGGACCGGGCCGCCCTGGCTCCAGAACTGCTCACCTCTCCCCGGCTGCGCCACGCCCGGGAGGACGGTTTCCGGTTTCGACCACCCCGCCCCGTGGATTGGCTGCTGTGCGACATGGTGGAACAGCCCCGCCGCATCGCCGAACTGGTGGGCCTGTGGGCCGCTTCCGGGTGGTGCCGGAATGCGTTGTTCAATCTCAAGCTGCCGATGAAAAAACGCTACGAAGAGCTCCAGATCTGCCGAAATCTGGTCGGACAGGCGCTGAAACCGACCCGGATCGACCATCGCCTGTCGATCCGCCAACTCTATCACGATCGGGAAGAGGTGACCGCCCTGCTGCATCTGTCGGGTTCACCCGACAAGAACGTCAGGATCGTCTGAAAAACACACCGGTACCGGGGGGGGACCATGATCCATCCAGTGTTATCCATTGTCGCCTTGATACGTAAGGTTATCATATTACTGCTCAATCAGTTTCTCTTTGCCCGACGCACCCTGGCTCAACGGATCGTCATTCCTCTGGTGGTGGTCGCCGTGGCCTTTGTGCTGCGCATGCTGATCGGTACCGACGAGATGGGACTGCCCTATCTGACCTTTTTTCCGGCTGCGGCCATCTCCGCCTTTCTGGGCGGATTCTGGTCCGGCATGCTGGCGGCGGTCATCGGTTCCATTCTGGCCTCTTATTATTACATTCCCCCCTACAGCGCCTTCGTGTTCGAATTTCACTCGTCGGTGGTGTTCGGCAACGTGGTCTATCTGCTGGATGAGCTGATCGTCTGTTCCGCCATGGCGGCCCTGCGTCGTTATCATTTGCAATCCAAAGAACAGATCGCCGAAATGCAGACCCTGATTCAGACCATCCCCGAGATGATCTGGCTCAAGAGTCCCAACGGGATCTACCTGAAATGCAATATCGCCTTTGAACGTCTGGTGGGCAAACCACGCGCAGAGATCATCGGTCAAACCGATCGGGATCTGTTCGGCGAGGATCTGGCGCAACTGTTGCGCACCCGTGATCTGGCCTGCATCACCTCCGGGGAGCCGCGTTTTCACGAGGCCTGGATCTTCAGCGCCGAACATCAAAAGCCCATCCTGCGGGAAACCATCAAGGTGGCGATGCGCACCCAGGAGGGCAAACTGCTGGGGGTGCTGGGCATTGGCCGGGACATCACCGAACGCCGGGAGATGGAAGCCACCATCGCCCATCATCAACGGGAGCTGGAAAACCTGGTGGAACAGCGTACCCGTCAGGTTCTGGAGCTGAACAGCGGACTGGAGGAGATGGCCTCCAAGGCCATCGCGGCCAGTCAGGCCAAAACGGCCTTTCTGGCCAACATGAGCCATGAAATCCGCACCCCCATGAACGCCATCATGGGCTTGTCCCATCTGCTGGGCACGACCCGTCTGGACGACGAACAGCAGGATTTTGTCCGCAAGATTCACGGAGCCGGACAAGCGTTATTGAGCATCATCAACGATGTGCTGGATTTTTCCAAGATCGAGGCCGGTCGCATGGAGTTGCACCACGAGGAATTCGATCTGGATGGCCTGCTCGACGAAGTGGCCCTGCTCATGGCCGGTTACGCGGGTCAAAAAGAGTTGGAACTGATCGTGATCCAGGATCCGAACCTGCCTGGCGTGCTGAAAGGAGATGGATTGCGGCTGTCGCAGATTCTGATCAATCTGGTGGGCAACGCGATCAAGTTCACCCCCTCCGGTCATGTCTGTCTGCAAGCCACGCTCCTGGAACGCCGTCAGGAACAGGTGGTGCTGCGGTTTGTGGTGCGGGATACGGGCATCGGCATCCGGCCCGAGGTGCTGGAACAACTGTTCCAGCCATTCACCCAGGGGGATCCGTCCACCACCCGCACCCACGGAGGAACCGGGCTGGGACTGGCCATTTCCAAGCGGCTGGTGGAGTTGATGGCCGGACAACTGGGGGCCTCCAGTCTGCCGGATCAAGGCAGCGAATTCTGGGCAGAGGTGCCTTTGGAAGTGGTCATGGAACGCAACACCGCGCACGCCGCACACCCGGCCACACACCCGGATGCGCACCCGGATGCGCACCCGCCGGATGTACTCTCGATGCTGATCGTCGTGGATCACGCGCTGCAACAAGAGGCCCTGCAAAACCAGGCCCAGACCCTTGGCTGGTCCATTGCCGATAGCGCTTCCGCAAACGCGCTCGCCAGACAGCCCCACCTCTGGCAGGAGCGCTCCCTCTGGATTCTGGACCGCAAACTCCCCAATCTGGATGCGTTGTTGACCCAGGTGGCCCTCTGGCGCCAGCAGCCCGACACCCCCGCGCCTCTGCTGCTGCTGACCCTGAACGCTGCGGACCAGGATGCCTGGAGTCAATCCGCTCAGGCGGGACTGGTCGATGCCCTGCTCACCAAGCCTGTCACCGCCACCTCTTTGTTCCGGGGGGTGACGATGGCCAAAGCGCGTCGATTGCGCGCCTCCGAGACGGCCCCGCTCCCCCCGGACGCCACGCAACGGACAGGCCCCCGTCTGGCGGGGGTGCGCACGCTGCTGGTGGACGACTGTCCCATCAATCTGGAGATTGCCCAGCGCATTCTGGAACTGGAAGGGGCGACCGTGACCACAGCCAGTCAGGGTCTGGAGTGCCTGGAGCTATTGCGGGCCGCTCCCCATGGATTCGACGTGATTCTGATGGATGTTCAGATGCCACTCATGGATGGCAACGAAGCAGTACGAATTATCCGTCAGGAACCATTGCTGGCACATCTACCGGTGGTGGCCCTGACCGCCGGTGCCATGGAGAGCGATCGTCACCGGTCGCTGCAAGCGGGCATGACCGATGTGATCGCCAAGCCATTCGACGTGAACCGGATGATCCACACCGTGCAACGGTTGGCCCGAGGGGAAAAGTCCCCGGCCCTCCCCTTCATCCATGCGCCACCACCCCGACCGCTTCCGGAGTGGCCACCGGTTGCGGGAATCGACATGTCAGGCGTCTTTCAACGGCTGGGAGGGGACTGGACCTTATTCGTATCGCTGCTGCGCAGTCTGCGGCAACACTTCCGTCTGGTGACGCAGGAGGTCTCGGAGATGTTGGCCGCAGGCCAGACCCGTCAGGCGGCCATGCGGATGCACACCTTGCGCGGTTCGGCGGGCAATGTGGGAGCCGTGGCGCTGCAACAGATGGCCGGAGAACTGGAAACCGCCATTCTTGACGGTTCTCCGCCCGAAGCGCTCAGGCCACGATTCAACACCCTCGATCAGGCCCTGGAGACGTTGTTTCAGGGGATCTCCCCGCTGCTCTCCTCCGGCGTGGATGACGCGTCCACCTGTTCCGAGACGCCTCCTGGCGTGGATCCGGTCGCCCTGCAAACCTTGATCACCGCCCTCGAAGCCAAGAATTTCCAGGTTCTGTCCCTGTTCACCGCCCTGTCCCCGGCCCTGGCCGCCCATCTGCCAGCAACGGAACACAGCCAACTGGCGCGGGCCATCGAGCGGCTCGATTGTGTCACCGCCCTGGAAATCTTGAGAAGATCCTGACATCACCGGGGGGAGAAATGGAAGAACGCCCCCAAAAAAAAACGGTCCGAATGGAGAAAACGCCTCCATCCGGACCGGGTGTGTGCAACCGAAGCGGGGTCGTGACGACCACCGCTTCGGGAAACGTCATCGGGACAAAACGACTTAAGACTGGGGCTTGAGTTCCACGCGACGGTTCTTGGCCCGTCCGGCGGGATTGTCGTTCGTGGCGATGGGTTTGGAAGGACCAAAGCCCGCCGTGGTCAAACGATTGGCCGCGATGCCCTTGCCGACGAGATACTTCTTGACCGAATTGGCGCGAGCCTTGGAGAGCTTGTCGTTGCGCGCAGCGCTACCGGTGCTGTCGGTGTGGCCCTGGACTTCGACTTTCAGGTTGGGATTGTTCTTCAGGACCGTCACCACGCTGTCGAGCAGCGGGAAGGAGATGGCTTCGATCTGGTCCTTGTCGGACTTGAAGTGCAGGTTCTCCAGAACCCAGCAGCCCAGGTCGTTCACTTTGGCGCCGAGGGGGGTGCCGGGGCACTTGTCCTTGTCGTCGGTGACGCCATCTTTGTCGGAATCGAGGGGACAACCCTGCTCGTTGACCTTGACGCCCATGGGGGTGCCGGGGCACTTGTCCTTGGAGTTCAGAACGCCGTCGCGATCATCGTCGCCATCGACCGGCTTCGGGGCTTCAACGGGCGGCGCTTCGGTCGTGCCACAGAAGTAGCACTGCGTGCCCACCGACGAAAGAGCCGTGGCACCGGTTTGCGGATGCCATTGAGCAAAGCCGTTCTTGCCCATCCAACCTTCTTTGGTAGTGGTGGGTACACAGGCGGCAAGACTCAAGGAGAGGGCACCGGCCATGGCCAAAAAGGTAATTTTCGAATGTTTCATGGTTCCTACCGACACAGTTGGAGGGATGAAAGGTAATCAATATAGCCCATCACGCCACCATTGTCACTCACTATCTGCATCCGAACACAATTTTTACCAAAGAACCGGCCACATACGCCACTAACGTTACTCAGGAAGCGCCAAAACCCCCGCGTGCAGCCGCCAGATCCGATCCGCCCGACCCGCGAACTCCGGACTGTGGGTAACCATGATCAGGGTCAACCCCTCTTCGCGCACCATGGCGGTCATCAACGCCATCACCTCCTGTCCGGTTTTGTGATCCAGATTGCCGGTGGGTTCGTCCGCCAAAGCCAGCAGGGGACGATGCACCAGGGCGCGGGCGATGGCGGCCCGCTGCCGTTCCCCGCCGGAAAGCCGATCCGGAAAGGCATCCAGCCGACCGGACAATCCCACCCGATGCAGCAACGCCAGGGCGCGACTCCGGCCCGCCGCGTCGTCCATCCGGTTGAGAGCCAATGGCAACCGCACATTCTCCAGCACGGTCAACGCCGGCACCAGATTGAAAAACTGAAACACAAACCCGATGTGACGCCGCCGAAACCGGGTGCTCTCCTCGTCGGTCAACCCGGTCAGCTCGGTGTCACCGATCCACACCCGTCCCCGATCGGGCCGGTCGAGAGCGGCGATCAGGTTCAGCAGCGTGGTCTTGCCCGATCCGCTGCGTCCCACGATGGCGGTCAACGCGCCACGGGCGAAATCCGCATCGATCCCATCCAGAATCGGCACCCCGTCGCCCGCCTCCTCGGGATAGGATTTGCCGATCCCCTCCAGACGCACCAGAACCCGTTCCGGTTCCGAAAACCTTGGATGATGAAGCCAATTCTGTTTTTCTTGGATGTGTTGCATCGACAAATCGCGTAAGATGTCATTCGTGAATCCACGCCACATGCGCGGCACCTTCAAGGATTCGTTATAATCGTTCGGGAGGCCAAGTGGACAGAGTTTTTCTTTACCACCGGATCAAAACCGTCTGGATGATTCTCCTGATCGCCAGCAGCGGATGGTTCCTGTCGGGCTGCGGCCTGCTGCCGGAGTGGTCCGACACCCGCCCCAAACTCGACAAGCCCCGCCTGAGTCTGGTGGATATCCAACTGTCCAAAACAAACCACAACAAGATGGCGCCCCGTTTCCGCGTGCGTCTCAAGGTGGAAAATCCCAACGACATCGATTTTCCCATCGGCGGGATCGAATGCCGGGTGGAGTTGCAGGGGATGGCCTTCGCCACCGGCCAATCCTCGGAATTTTTCACGGTTCCGGCCAAAGGCGACGCCGAATTCGACGTGGAAGTGACCACGGAACTGATGAAAGCCATGAAACAAATCTCCGTCTTGTTGCGCAAAGGCGAAGCCAGCCTCGATTACCGGATCGTCGGCAAGATCCATGTGGAGATCCCCTTTGTGGGCGCGGTCTCCTTCGACAAGAACGGCACCTTGAAAAAACCCGTCAAGTGGGATGAATGAACCGATGAAGCCATCTGCTGCCAGCCCCGTGGAACTGACCATCGAAAAACTCGTGCCCGGAGGCATGGGTCTGGCCCGTCTGGAGGGTCGGGTGGTCTTCGTGCCCGGCGCCATGCCCGGAGACCGGATCCGTGGCCGCATCGAAGGGGATCATCGCCACCATCTCATGGTACGCTGCGAGGCGATCCTGTCCGCCGGTCCCAACACCGTGGATCCCGGGTGCCCGGCGGACGGAACGTGTGGCGGTTGCCAATTGCGTCGTCTGTCCGGACCGGACCAGGATGCGATCAAAGCCGGATTCGTGCGCGAAGGGCTGGAAAGAATCGCCCGCCTCGACCCCGCCCAGGCGCTCCAACCCCTGATTCCCGCCCAGGAACGGGATGGATACCGACGTCGCACCACCTTCCAGACCCGCTGGAGCGATGCGGGTCCGCAACTCGGCTTTTTCGCCCACGGCTCCCACGACATCGTGGACCTGGTTCACTGTCCGGTGCTGGATCCCCGCCTGTCGGCCCTGATGCCCCGCCTGCGCCAACTCATGCCCCAGCTTTCCTGCCGCCACTCCCTCACCGGAATCGAACTCGTGGCCGGCGATGATGGCATCGGAGTGGTTTTTTGCCTGTTGCGACCCTGCCCGCAGACCGATAAGGAGACCATGCGACGGTTCGCGCAAGAGATCGGATCGGAGCAGGTCTGGATCCGCATCGGCAAGGCCTCGCCCGTTCCCCTGGTGGCGCACGCAACCCTGCGCTACGCCGTGGACGGGTTCTCGATCGCTTTCGGACCGGCAGACTTCGTGCAAGGCCACGCCACCCAGAACCACGCCCTGGTGGACGCCGCCATGACGCTGGCCGGACACGGAAAACAGGCCTGGGATCTGTTCTGCGGCATCGGCAATTTCACCTTGCCCCTGACCCGCCGCTTCGAACGGGTCACCGGATCGGATCTGCTCGCCGGATCCCTGCGCCGCTCCGGGGAGAACGCCCGGCGGCACGGGTTGGAAGAACGGGTCATCCTTCACAAGATCGACCTGTTCCGCACAGAGGATCTGGCCCGCCTGCCCTGGAACCAACCGGTGGATCTGGCCCTGCTGGATCCTCCCCGAAACGGCGCGGAGGCGCTCTGCCGTCAACTGGCCTCCAAAGGGCCGGAAAAAGTGGTGTACATCTCCTGCGACCCGGCCACCTTCGCACGCGACGCGGCCATCCTGGTGGAAGGAGGGTATACCCTGGAGGTGGTGCAGCCCGTGGATCTGTTTCCCCAGACCCGGCATGTGGAAATCACGGCCCGTTTCATGCGCCGGTGAACCGTTGGCACAAAAATGAAAGCTGAACCTTAAAAGAATCAAAAAAGAGTTTACCCAGGGAGAGCATTTTTTGCTAAAATCATGGTCAAATCCGTTATGAATGTCATCGACCGGCTCACGGGTCATGCCGGGCAACCCGACCTTTTGCGACGGAGTTCCATCCATGGCTGATCTCCCAGGCAGACGGGCGCAACTGGAAAAACAGGCGCAACAGGCCCAAAAGGCCCAAGCCAACGCGGCTGAAAAGAATGCGCCGGGCGCTCCCGGAGAGGCGGCCCCCCCCTCTCAGGCTCAAGTGGATGCCATGCTCAACGACATCCGCCACGAAGAGGATATCGTCCTGGCGGGCAAACTGGAGGTGGTGCGCAAAAAACGCGAGCAGGAACTGCAACGCGGCAAACCCAAGACCATCGAAAAAATCAATATCGAAGACCTCAAATTCGCACGGGAGGAGAAAAAATCCGGACTGCCGGAAAGAATCCGCAAATTGCCCAAGGATCATCCGGTCCGCGTGCTGTACGAAAAAGGCTACAAACAGAAAGGCCCCGGCATTCCCACCCGGCCCACCTTCCACGAAGACAACGGACTGGATCTCAAACAGGCCATCCGAGCCATCATCACGCCCCTGGCCGTGTTGCTGGTGGTCGCGGGCATCATCGGTGGATTCTATTATGGTAGCCAACGCTATCAATCGGGCAAGGATGAGGCCCGCAACCAAATCCTGATGATTATCAAAGAAAAAAACTATCATCCAGATCATCCCAAACTCCAAAAGGAGTTCAAGGCGCTCTACTGGAGCAACTGGTTGCCCGACCTGAATAAACTACTGAGTTTTGTCGAGGGCCTGGGAATCAACTACGAAGCTTTCGATGGCAATCCCGAACCCGGCAGCTATATGGATTACATCCAACGTCACAACAAACCGTTCAATCAAACCGAAGCCATGGAGTGGTACGCCCGCGAAATGCGCAAGCCCTCCCACGCCAACGCGCCGTAAGACACGCGCCGTCACGCGCGCGCCATCACAAAACCGGCGCCGAGGGTCATGGAATCCTGAGGTCATCCGCACAAGTTATCCACACGGTTATCCACACTCCCTGTGGATAACTGCGTGGACAACTCAGACGCCCCGCCCTCACCCTCACGCCTCATCCTCCCGGACCACCCGTCCGATCAGGCACCGCTCCACCGGATCCACCCCCTCCACGATCACCGGCAGCAAGGCTCCCCGCCACGCCTCCTGCCCATCCGGAACCCGCATCGACAAAAACCCATCGGTCTTGCCCACGCCCCAACCCTGTTCCAGGTTTTCCACCAGCAACCACTCCCGCTCCCCAACCCGGTCGCCCAGCACCCGTTCCAGTTGCGCCTCCCCGGCCTGACGCAACCGGCCAGCCCGTTCCCGGATCTGTCCGCCTGGCACCAGCAACGCCGCCGACCAGTCGGCCGCCGGGGTCTCGGGACGCATGGAATACGGAAACACATGCAACAACGACAATCCGGCTTCGGCGGTCAGATCCAGGGTACGCTGGAAGGCCGCTTCGCTTTCCGAGGGAAACCCGACAATAAAATCCGCGCCCAGCACCACTCCGGGCCGCACCGCCCGCACCCGCGCGATCCGTTCCAGAACCTCGTCCCGGCCCCGGCCCCGACCCATGCGACGCCGCACCCCGTCATCCCCGGACTGGATCGACAAATGCAAATGACCGCACAACCGGTCGGAATCGGCCAGCAACTCGATCAATCCCGAATCGATGTCCAAAGGATCCACAGAAGAGATCCGCAACCGCCCCACGCCGGACAGCGCCAACACCCGACGCGCCAGGGCAGCCAGGGTGGGACGATCGGACAGATCCCGACCATACGCCCCCAGATTCACCCCGGTCAGCACCAACTCCTCGTATCCAGACTCCAGAAAACGTTGCGCCTGCTCCACCACCCGCTCCACCGGCGTCGAACGGCTCGGACCCCGCACACGGGGAATCACGCAATAGGCACAGGCCCGGTCGCATCCATCCTGGGCCTGCAAAAAAGCGCGGGCCCGATCCCCGAAACGCTCCACCGGCTCCATCTCCGGCACACGGGTCAACCGGGCCACATCCCCCACCCGAATCCGTCCACCAGCCTCCCCGTCACGCCCCGACGACGCCTCCAGCAACTCCCACAACCGGGTTTTCTCCCCATTGCCCAGCACCAGATCCACACCCGGCAAGCCCGCCACCCGCTCCGGCTCGTTCTGGGCATAACAGCCGGTGACCACGATCCGGGCGCCGGGATGGTCCCGCACCGCGCGCCGCACCAACTGTCGGGCCTGACGGTCGCTTTCGCCGGTGACCGAACAGGTGTTGATCACCACCAGTTCCGCCCGCTCCCCGGCCTCGGCCAAACGAAAGCCCCGCGTCTTTCCCCCCTGTCCCATGACCGCGCTCTCGAACTGATTGACCCGACACCCCATGGTCAACACGGTCATGGGCCTCACCCCCTCCACCCGACCATTGACGCGGGGATCCAACCGGTCTAATGTATCGTCCGGTAAACTTGTCAAGGACGCCATGATCCCATCCTTTCCCAACGCATTCGCGCCGTTCATCCGCAATCTCCTGGACGATGTCAATCGTCTGATCGGGCCGATCCACCTTGTCGGAGAGGCCCCGCTGTGCGGTATCCAGGGCAAACCGCTGCCCAATACCCTCGAAATTCTCGTCGCCCGTCCCCTGACCGAATGCCGCAAACGACTGTTGCGTGGCGATCATGCCGAAGCGATCATGGGCCACAAGCATAACAGCCTGCTGCTGCCCATCAAAGAGTGGACGCACCCCAAAGTGCTGGATATCGGCTCCTTCAAGAGTCGCCCCAACCATCCGGCCACTCTGGAAGAAGACCTGATGCACCGGGATGTCACCGTCAACGCCATGGCCTACACCTGGCCCAACGGCCCACTGATCGATCCATTCAACGGTCGTCAGGATCTGCTCACCGGCGAAATCCGTCTGGTCAACGGTCAGGAGACCCTGGATCAGAACCCCTTGCGCGCGCTGATCTTCTTCCGTTTCGCCATGCAGTTGAACCGTCCGATGCACCCGGAAGATCTGTACCGGGTACTCCAGACCTCCCTGGAACGGGCGCAACCCGAACAGATCCGCGCGGAAATGGATCGTATCCTCTCCCTGCCCCTGGCCGACGAGGAGACCCAGAACCATCTGCGCACCCTGTTCACCAGTCCGCTGGCGGATCAGATTCTGCCCCATCTCGCCGCTTTGAGAAATCCGGGCAGCCACTGGAGTCGGGAAGAGCAATGGAAACAGATCCTCGATACCACCCTGGCCATCACCGCCCCCACGGACGACGAGGAGATCTCCCTGCTGGATCTGCGCTGGACCATTCTGCTGGGCGGGGTCGGCATGAACCGGCAAACTTCCCAGGATCACATGGAAAGCCATCTGGCCCAGGTGAACCGCAGGCTTGAATTCCTGGAATTTTCCAAACGTCGCGCGCGTCGCATTCTCAGTCTGCTGCGCAATCTGAACGGCACCACCAATCCCACCGATCGACAACTGAAACGCTATCTGCACGATCACATCCCCCTGGAGGGGGTATTCCGGATCCTGCAAGCGATCACCACCGCCAATGCCCAACTCCCGGAAACGGCCCGCGTGGAGGAGGAGCTGAAATTCCAGGAGATCCGCGACCGCTGCCGCACCTTGAGACAGGCGGAACATCGTCTGCATCCCACGGATCTGGCCCTTTCCGGCGGCGAGATTCTGGACATGGTACGCATTCCCCCCGGTCCCTGGCTGCGCGATCTGCAAGCCAAAATGGTGGATCTGGTGAGCCAGGAACCCCACCGCAACCAGAAAGGCGAACTGCGTGCCCAGGTCAACAAATGGATCACGCAACAGAAGGTGTTTTAGAAAAAATCCTCAAGAACCATCCAGCCCGAGACGGCTCGACAACGGTCCCTGCTGACCATGATATTTGGCGCCGCTTTTCTTGCCGTAGGGGCGCGTGGTGGGGGAGGAGAGGGTTTCAAAGGAGATGGCCCCGATGCGCAATCCCGGATTCAGGGCCAGGGGCAGCCGTCCCGCGTTGAAGAATTCAAAGGTGATGTGACCATCCCACCCCGGATCGATGGAGTGGGCGGTGATGTGGACCATCAATCCCACACGGGCCAGACTGCTGCGGCCATCCAGCCATCCCACCAAATCCTCGGCCACGCCGATGCGCTCCCGCGTCATACCCAGGGCGAACTCTCCCGGATGCAGAATGAACCGCTCCTGCTCTCCGATGGTGACCTCTTCCATGCACGCCTCGGAGACCGAATGCACACTCTTTTGATCCGACAGATCCAGATACGGCACCCGTACATGACGAAACGTGCGAAACACATGCCCCAGACTCACATCCACCGAAAACGAACCCAGACAATTGTCCGGCGGCATGGGATCGATCACGATCCGGCCCGCCGCGATGGCCTTGAGAATGTCCTGATCCGACAATCGCATCGTCGTCTCCTTTTTTTGTTTCTACGCTTGCAGGAAGGCCGGATTGGTCTGCTTGCGCTGCTTCTGGATGCCCTCGAAGACCGCGTTGAAATCCCGGAACAACGATTTGTACTGGGCCGGATCCCGATAGGTCTTCTTGACGAATCCGTCCGCAAGCTCCTCCAACTCCACCACCTCGTCCCACCCCTTTTCCAGGGCAAAGGCGTAATAGGGATATTCCGCAGGCACGTCGCTGGCCAGCACGATGTTGAGCGGTACGCCGAGCCGCATGGCGGTGTAGACCCGATGCATGCCGTCGTTGATCAACGGCAGGGTGCGGCCATCCGGCTCCACCGAAAGCTCCACCACCGGCGGCATGAGCGGAATGGGACCATCCTCCCCGCCGGGCAGGGTGTCATCGGCCAGCCAGAAGAACAGCCCTCCGTCCAGATTGAAGATATCGATCTCCCGCTCCCGGAAGGCCAGATACAGATGGTGCAGCCGCTGATGGTCCTCGCGCAGGATGTAGCGTTGCGCCGGATACAGACTCGCCGGATCCACCTGCCGCACCAACGTCAGTTTGGCCTGTTGGTAGATCAGAGGCTGACCATGACCGCGCAAGCGCGTGGTGGCAAACCGTTGCAACAACTCGGCCTCTCCGATCCTTTCGACACGGGTGATCTTCATGGTTTCTCCACTGGGTTCGCGGGGTTCGCGGGGTTCGTTGCCGGAAAGAGTCCGGACAGATGCTCCGGGGTCAAGACGTCGATGCCTGAAAGGGTCAGATCCGGACAGGGGGCGCGTTGATTCAACACCGCCACCAGATCGGTTGTCTCCTTGGCCGGACGATGCAGCAGCCAGACCCCCTTCATGCCAAGTCGCAGGGCCGGGGCCAGATCCATCTCATAGGTATCGCCGATCATCACCGCCTGCTCAGGCCGGACACCGGTCCCCTCCAATGCCTTTTGATACAGGGCCGCATCCGGCTTGGCCAGCCCCAATCGACAGGAGGCGAACAGGGGCACCCGCTCGAAGGCCTGGGGAAAACACCGGGCAAATCCCATCAAGAAGGGCGTCCAGATATTGGTGATGAAGGCATAAGGCAAGTTGGCCCGTTCCAGCTCCGTCAGGAACCGTTCGGCGCCGGGCAAGGGATAGGCGTCCTGGATCTGCCGATCCCAGAATCCGCCCACCACCCGCCGGGTGTGCGCCCGATCCAGCCGGTAGACCTCGGACAACCGGTCCGCCAGGATTTCCGGCGCGCTCAGATCCGTGGTGAACAGCCAGGATTTCAACTCCGCCTTGGCCGCCGACGGCAAGCCAAGCTCCCGCGCCAACCACGCGGACGGCCCGATCTCCGGACCTCCGATCAGGGTGAAACCGATATCCAGGAAGACATGCACCTCATCCATCCTTCGTCTGGCCGCGTTTCGACCGCTTGAGCCGCGCCTCGGCCCGCCCGAGTTCCCGACCCAGATACAAGGCATGTCCCGGATCGGAAACCGCCAGATCCATGACCAATTGACGTTCGATCTCCTCGGCGGTTTTCCCCGCATACCGGTGCAATCGTTGTCCTTCAAAACGATGCTCCAGCACGATCTGTCCCAACTCCTCGTTGACCGACATGACAAAATCCCCGTGGGGATCCTGGCGGAATCCGCTGCCCGCGCTTTGTTCCCGGTTTCTGAAATCGTGGATGGTTCTGGCCCGTTCCAGCCCGTTCCCCTGGGGATCGAGGGTGATGGAGTGGCTGATGAGGGTCAAAGCGCCGGGCGTCAGTCCGCTCTCTTCGGCGATGTGACGCTGGATCGCGATCAGGCCATGGACATTCATCAACCATGCCGTCAAGGCGTTGTGGGTGCGAAACACGGCGGTGAGGGTCAACGCCCCCTCGAACCGACGCGCGAACAAAGAGACCAGACACGGATGCCCGGCGGCATCCGAAAGCAGATCGCGCCCGGTGTCCCACAGGGAGATGAAGACGTGGCGCGAGTCCGGATTCTCTCGCAGCATGCGGGCCGCCTGGGCCAGGGTGTCGTGTTCGTCCGCGCCAAAATGGCCCCGCAAACGGTTGCCATACCCATACTGTTGCCCCTCGGGAATGGCGGCGGAGAGGATTCCCTCTTGATAACGCGCGAACGCCTCCGGATCAAATCCGTGGACACGCAGTTGTTCCGGGGACTCTTCCAGCGGCTCCCGGATCGTGACCTTGACATTCTGCAACTCCAACCGCTCCCCCTTGCCGGTCAGGATGACCGGATAGCCGAAACGGTAGAGCCGATGGATCAACTCCTTCCAGGCCGACAGCGGCCCGTCCGCCAGAATCTGGTGCCCACGGGGATCGGAGGGAAAGCGTTTCACCTCGAAACGGGCCAAGGGGATGTCACGCCGCTCCACGTTTACCGGAGAGGGAGGAGGCAGCGTGGCGAAAAAGCCCTGGAGCCGCTCGCGCGCATCCGGATCACCGGGTTTGCCCAGATCCACCACCGACAGCCCCCCGGCGAAATCGGCGGGCTTCACCCCATCGTCGAGCTTCTGGCTGGTGCCCACGATCTGCTGGATCACGCTGCCCAGGCAGAGGGTCGGCTCCAGACCCCGGGTGAAAAATCCGCTCACGCTCTCCCGCGATCCCCCCAGATCCACACCGAACAACACCAGATGACGAATCTGAGGATTGTAGAGCAGATTGCGCAACAATTCGGGCAGTCCTTCGCCGTACAAGGTGCCGAAAGCCGCGATACGGGAGCTCCGTGGCATCAGATCGATCCCGGCAGCGACGAAATGTTGACGGATCACGGCCACCGGCGACCACAAGGTCAGGATGCCGACATCGCCGTTGCCGGGATTGATCAAATCCAATTTATCTTTGTAGTACAATGGAATAAATTCCATCACCCCATTCCTTGCCTCCGATTGGAATCGTTGGCCTGATGGCCGGACGAATCAAAACGGCCAATGCAAAAACCAATCCACGCCAGAATACGCTCCGGCTCCAGGCCCTTTTCAGGTGAGACCGGTCTGCAAGCAAGCAATCACTTTACTCTAAAAGATGGGCAAGCCCGCACCCAATCATCACAATCATGGAAAGAACCAGACTCCATTTCTCAACTCGCAGAAAAATACAAACATCAACCTATTGATTAACATATATCAATCATGAAAAACCCGGCCAATAAATCGTTTACCGGATACCATTCTTGCAAAAAAAAAACTTGCCCTCTCCCCTTTCGCTTGTTAAACTTTCTGAAAGTATACATTTGATAATAATATCTATTATAATATAAAAGATTGAGAATTCAAGATTGTTCACGTTTCCGGTCGACCCAAAAATAGCCTTCGGATTGATAAAGACAGCCAACAGCTAAACAACAATCATGAAAAATAAAAACATCGCATTATTGTCCTGTCTTTTGATCTATCCCGCCACCGCCCAGGCCTATATCGATCCCATTTCAGGTTCGATGTACCTACAGGTGCTGCTTGGCGGCATCATCGGCATGCTCGGCGTCATCAAACTGTATTGGCGGCAATTCAAAACCATCTGGTCCAACCTGTTTGGCGCCAAGACCTCGAACACCTCGAACACCTCGAACACCTCGAACACCTCGAACACCAGAAAACCATAAACCTACAGGTGCTCAAGTATGGTTTCCATGGTAGGCAACACGAACCCACGCCAGATGCTGCTTGACGGGTTGGCGGCTTTTTCCCTGGCCAATCTGATCTTCCTGACCAACTGGGAAACCGTTCTGGGGCCAGGATACATCACCCGCTTCGAGTTGCTGGCCGCCATCTTCAACGTTCTGACCTTGGGCGGGCTCTTCTGGTTGGCGGCGTTGGTCGCACGCCGGTCTCCGCGCCCCTGGATTCAAAACGGCGTCAGGTACCTGCTGGTCTGGATGGGATTGCTGGTGCTCTGGCTCACGATCCCGACACAGTGGGAAGACAGCCTTGTCCCCAGACTGGGCCAGCGCAACAGCCTGATTCTGGCCGCTGCGACCCTGGTGCTCCTGTCGCTCCTCATCTTCTGGAAACTGACCATCCTGGCCCGGACCACCCGCGTCCTCAGCCTGATGTTCACCCCTTTTCTGCTCATCACCCTGTCCAAATCCCTCTACCAGATCGTCACCTGGACCGAACCCGATCCCTACCCCATCACCACCCCGGCCAAAACCGAATACCCCCTGCTCGGCACCGAAGCCCCCCATCGCCACCGGGTGCTGCTGCTGATCTTCGACGAAATGGATTACAGCCTGAGTTTCCCGGATCGACCCGATTCGGTGCGCATGCCGGAGTTCGACCGCCTGCAATCGGAAAGCCTGAGCGCCCGCAACGCCTTTCCCCCCGGCCCCCAGACCTCTCTCTCCATGCCATCCCTGTTCACCGGAAAAGTGGTCACCGAGGCCATAAAAGTCGGCAAGGATCGTCTGCTCACCTTCACCGACGGCTCCAGCAACCGCCTGCGACAGGAAAAAACAATCTACACAGTCTTGAACTATGCCGGAAAAACAACTTTAAGACTTAGTGACATCGAAAAATTCATTCAGTTTGGCTACTATCCCGCCGATGCCGGGATCGTGCCCTCACCCAAGGTCCGCCAAGGGCATCGCCCCTCCATTCGCGCCCTCATGAGAAGCCAGATCTCGAAAATCGTCACGCAACTGCCCTTGAGCCGCATCCTGCAACTGACGCAACGCATCTCCGCCCTGCTCGGACGCGACGCGCTGCTGGTCTACGCCCAGGCCTTTCTCCGACAATCCGCGCAGGTGGCCGCCAAAGCCGACGTGGACTTCGCCTATATTCACCTGATGATGCCCCATACCCCCTTCATCTACGACCGGGCTCTCAACGACTATTCCAGCGCCGGCCATGTGGACTATCTGGACAATCTGACGCTCACCGACCACTGGTTGGGCCATCTGCGCCAGGCCATGGAACAAAACAAAACCTGGGACTCGACCACGCTCATCATCACCGCCGACCATTGGTATCGTTCCGCCATGCACCTGTACGGTCGTCCGCAGAACCATCGGGTGCCTTTGTTGATCAAACCCGCCGGACACCACCCGCCCCTGACCCTGGAACCCCCCGTCAACACCATTGCCCTGTACCGCCTGATTCCGGCTCTGGTCAACCGGGAAATCACCTCTTCCGAAGCGATCGCCTCCTTTTTGTTGCAGGCCAGTCCCTTCGCGGAAAGTCCTTCCACCACCCAGGTCACCTTCTAGCGACCACCGGTTGACGACCACCGGTCCGTCATCCACCCAAAACGGCCAAGGAGCGAACACATGCACGCACCCAAGGGAAAAGTGGCAGGTTCCTACCGTGATCCGGCCGGAGAGGTCCATCACATCGACGGTCAATGGTTCCGCACGATCAATCCCTGCGCCACGGATCAATACACCTTTCTCCAGCATCACGACCTGCTGCTACAATCCATCGAGCAGGGCTTTCTGATCGGCACGCGCGCGCTGTCGGCAGAGGAACGACCCGCAGAACTGGCCCATGCGGCCCACGTCCTGCTCCATGATGAGATTCCTTATATTTCATATCCCTATGAATGGTCTTTCGCTCAACTGAAGGCTGCGGCCCTGCTGCATCTGGATTTTCAACGCTTCCTGCTGGAAAAGAATGCCATTTTAACCGACGCCACCGCCTACAATGTCCAGTTCATCGGCAGCAAGCCGGTCTTCATCGACGCGCTCTCCCTGGCCGCCTATCAGGAGGGGCAATTCTGGTTGGCTCACGGTCAGTTCTGCGAGCAGTTCCTGAATCCCTTGCTGCTGCGCGCGAAAAAAGGAGTCCCCCACAATGCCTGGTATCGGGGCACACTGACCGGCATCTCCACCCCCGACCTGAATGCCCTGTTGTCTCTGGGGGACAAGTTCTCCTGGAACGTCTTTTCGCAAGTCGTGCTGCCGACCTGGCTGGAACGCAAAACCCTCAACCATCCACAAGCCGCCCACGCGCGGATCAACCAGAAGAAAAACTTCAGCAAAACCGCCTACCGGGGGTTCCTGACCCTGTTGCGGGACTGGATCGCCACCCTGGTTCCCAGGGATACCGGCAAGAGCGTCTGGGAGGAGTATGCCCACACCAACGTCTACTCGGAAACGGACGCCGCCATCAAAGGCCGGGTTGTGGAAACGTTCGCGAACCAGTGGAAACCCGCTTTGCTGATCGATCTGGGGTGCAATGTCGGCGATTACAGTCTGGCGGCGTTGAAAGGCGGAGCCGATTATGTGGTGGGATTCGATTTCGATCACAAGGCGGTGGAGTTGGCCTACGAACGCGCCCGATTGTCATCGAGCCGTTTCCTGCCACTGAGTTTCGATGCCACCAATCCCAGTCCGGATACGGGTTGGCGACAACGGGAACGGGAGGGCTTCGAGCAACGCTCCAAACGGGCCGACGCCCTGATCGCGTTGGCGTTTGTGCATCATCTGGCCATTGGCAAGAACATTCCTCTGGATCAGGCGGTGGAAATGCTGGTCTCACTGGCCCCACGCGGCCTGATCGAGTTCGTCCAGAAAGACGACGAGACGATCCGGACCATGCTGGCCATCCGTGCCGACATCTTCCCCCATTACACCCCGGAAGCGTTTACCGCCGCTTTGGAAAAACGGGCAAAGATCGTGGCCGCCACCGTGGTCTCCCACAGCGGCCGAACCATCTACGAATACGACCGCAGCGGCGGATGACCCACCAGGAAAGGCGCGCGTGGGGTCAGTCGAGCTTGTAGCGTCGCACCATCACCCCCCACAACAGCAACCCCGGAATGGCGGCCAGCGTGGTGAGCACAAAAAAAGTGGACCAGGACATCTGATCCGCAAGCCATCCGCCACCCGAAGCGAGCAGGGTCCGGCCAAAGGCCATGAACGACGACAGCAAGGCGTATTGGGTGGCGGTGTAGGCGACGTGACACAATCGGGAAAGATAGGCCACAAAAGCCGAGGTGCCCATGCCCCCGGAGATGTTCTCCAAGGCGATGGTCACGATCAGCATCTCCATGGAGTGGCCCATCTGGGCCAGAAGCACAAACATCAGGTTGGAGACCATCTGCAACAGTCCGCACAAAAACAAGGCCTTGGTAATACCCAACCGATCCGTCAAAATTCCGCCGAACACCCCCCCGATCAACACTGCCGCCAACCCGAACAGCTTGGTCACATTGGCGATCTCGATCTTGGAAAACCCCATCTCCACATAAAACGGCGCGCTCATCACCCCGGCCAGGGCATCGCCGAATTTGTAAAGCAGAATGAACAACAAAGTCATCAACCAGCCACGCCGCCCCATGAATTCCGCGAACGGGGCGATCACCGCGCCGGAGATCCAGGCCAGCACCCGACTGCCCCGCCCGCCGACAGCGGTCAAATCGACTCCCCGGATCACCAAAGGGGCGCAAACCCGCCCGCCCGCCCGGATCGGCTCGGGATTGACCAGCATCACCAGCACCCCGATACCCATCAATCCGGCCATCACCGCATACGCAGCGAACCATCCCCAATAGGTGGCCAGATACAAGGCTCCCGCGCCGGACGACACCATGCCCAACCGATAACCGAGCACGCTCATGGCCGCACCGGCCCCGTATTGACGCTCTTCCAGGCTCTCCACCCGATAGGCGTCGATCACGATATCCTGGGTGGCGGACCAGAACGCCACCGCCAACGCGAACCAGGCGGTCCAGAAGGGATCACGGGCAGGATCGCTCGCCCCGAGGGCCAATATGCTGCCGATCAACGCCAATTGGGTCAACACCCCCCACCCCCGCCGCTGCCCCAGACGACTGGTCAGGCCCGGAATGGGCATGCGATCCACCAACGGAGACCAGAGAAACTTGAACGTGTAAGGCGCTCCGGCCAACGCGAACATGGCAATGGAGGTCTTGCTGACCCCGGACTCCGCCAGCCACAAGGACAAGGTGCTCACGGTCAAGGCCAACGGGAGGCCGCTGGAAAATCCCAACAGAAAAATCACCACCACCCGTGGTTCCAGATAAATGGCCAGAGCGGACCAGGGACGCCAGCGCGCACCCGACAGAGGGGATGATTCCATGCACGACTCCCGCAGGGTTGAGGTGTTCAAGGCGTTGGAACGACTGAAATGACCGGCGGAAAGGCTTAAACCTTCGACGCGAGAGATCGCCTTCCGGCATGGGCCACGGCGTTGCGCGGCATGCGTGGAGAGCGTGATAATCGTGGTGAGCGTGGTGCGACCTCAAAGGAGAAACGGCCCGAGAAGAGAGTGCTCGCCATCGCCCGCACACCAAAAGGCGGACGGGCGATACGGTTTTTCCCTTCGCGGGCCGGTTGCGCTCTTTTTACTGATGTCCGTGGGCCGCCTTGGGCATGGGCATCGGATCGCCGTCGAGCATGCTGCTGCCCTCGTCCTGCGTGCCTTCCAGAATCCCCCCCACACGGGGACTGCATCCGCTGTAACGGGTGGGATCCAGACCCACGGCCTTGACCCGTTCCTTGATGACCAGGGCCACTCCATGCCCGGTCAAAGGCTGTCCGGAGATCCGTCCATGACGGTTGATCCCCTGGAACACCGCTCCGCTTCCAATCTCCGAAGCCGCCAACCACGCCTTGAGCGCCGTCACCGGACAGATCGGATCCTGACCATAGGGAATCATCACCAACCGACCGGTGTTCAAGGAGAGTTCCATGCCGCCGGTGCGTTCACGCAGATTCTCCACCAGCAGACTGGTGAGCTCCGAACGGCGCAGACCTCCAGAGAATCCGACCAGAATCAAGGCTTTGTCCCGCTGATCCTTCAGGCGATCCCCCATCGCGTTCAAGACAGCGGAGGTCTGCACAGCGGTCAGGGGAGCCACACGGCGTTGTTCGCGGCCATGTTTCTGCTTGATTCCCTTGAGCACCGCGTTGACCAGTTCGGTTTTGGTGGGATCCATCAATCCCTGGGCCGAATGGGCTTTGCCCAAAGAGACCCGCCAGCGGGCCAGGGTGGCAAATTTATGGCTGTTGGCGTGTTCCATCAAATAAGTCGCCACCATCTTTTCGGAGGCCGGAATGGCTCCGCCCCAGTCGATAAAACGGCGCAAATCGCCCCAGTAAGCCGCGCGCGTCGCGTCGGTCAAGGACGGTGCCTGGGCAAACGCCTTGATCTGCGGATCGAGTGGATGCTCTTCTTGGATCGTGTGGGGGAAATCGCCCATCAGTAAAGACTCCTATGGATTCCGATAAAGCAATACGAGTATGTCGTCTCTGGCCCCGGACGTGGAGTTGACTGGAGGGGCACTTCATTTCTCTTGGAGATTCCTTGCGTAGCACCACTGCGCGGACTCCTCCAGTCAACCCCATGTCGAGACAAGATACATTTCAGCAATTATCGGACCAAATCTTTTCAAGGCGTCGGAAACGTTCCCAATCCTCCGGCAGATCCACATCCCAGTGACCCGGCAGCTCTTCCCAGGACCAATCCAGAGCGCGCAAAGCCCGACGCGTGGCCGCAGCAACCCGCCCGCTTCCCCAGGGAATGGCGTCGAACAGCTCCGGGGCGAAGCGTCGCAACCCCAGCAGGACATATCCCCCGTCTTCAGCCGGAATCAATACCGCAGGATGGCGTGACAGCGCCTGTGCGGCCTGTTCCAGTGTCAACGGATCGAGGGTGACGGCATCGCCTCCCAGCAGCAGCACGGCCTCGGCTTCGGCCAGACCACAACGGGCGATGTGGGCGAGTCGCTCCCCCAGACCTCCGGGGGGTTGCACTCTGTGTTCGTGAACAGGGGCCAAGACGGAAAACAACGGCGCGGAACAATCCGGACTGCCCCACAGGCGAAACAGCGCCCCGGAACCGGTTCCGGCACACCAGCGGCGGGCCTGGGTGGCCACATGCGTCAAAAGAACAGCATGGGCCCGCGCCGCCCCCTCGACTCCCAGGGCGGGAATCAGGCGGGTCTTGACGCAGCCGGGCTCGGGTGCCCGGCCCAACAGATTTAGGGAAAAAGAGGCGTTGCGAAACGAAGAAACACGCACCAGGGCGCGATCAAGGTCATCGACCAAAGGTCAACAACAGCCGCGCGGACCGCAACCGCACGGCTCCGGCGCGCGCCCATCCGGCGCCATGCGGATGAACCAGGGGGCGAACGGCTCCAGCCCCAGACGCTCGAATACCTCCCGCGTCACCGTGACCCGCTCTCCCGCCGGATAACGGGTGCCGGATTCGTCCTCGACCACCGGAAACGGCCCACGCTGCATGACCACCCAGGAGTCCGACTCCCCGGACTCCATACCCGGTGATTTCACGGCGGGCAACGGTTTCACGGCGGTCAACGGTTTCACGGCGGTCAAGGTGACGGAACGAAACGCCACTCCCGCCACCGTGCGCCAGGGCGTCGGCTCCCACTTGTCGAAGCAGACCCCCACCAGACCGGCCTCCTGGAAGGCCCGCACGAACTCCGCCTCCTGGAACGCCCCGGAGATGCATCCGGACCACAACTCCGGATCCTCTTTCAGGTGGGCCGGCACGGTCCGGTCGGACACGATATCGGAAATGGCCACCCGTCCGCCGGGTTTGAGCACCCGGAAGATCCCGGCCAGCAGCGCGCCCTTCTGGGCATCGTCCACCAAATTGAGCACGCAGTTGGAAATCACCAGATCCACGCTTGCATCCGGAATCATGGGGTGTTCCTGGCGTTGGCGCTGCTCCCAGCGTTGAAACGCCTCGGCACTGACGGCATCGGTCACCGGATGGGCCGCCAGATAACGCGCGACCTCCTCCTGGTCCAACGCCAGATCCTGGATTCTCCCCTTGCGAAACACCACCCGATCCCCGCCCAGCACCTGGGCCATTTCAGCCTGATGACGACGGGCCAAGGCCAACATGTCGTCGTTCATGTCCACGCCGATCACCCGACCGTGAGGTCCGACCAGTTGGGCCGCCATGTAACAGATCTTACCCCCTCCAGAGCCCAGATCCAGCACCACATCCCCGGAACGGACATAACGGGAAGGATCCCCGCAACCGTAATCCCGCTCGATGATCTCCCGGGGCAATTTTTCCAGCAGGGCCGTGTCGTAGGTCACCGGGCAGCACAACGCCTCCACCACCCGCGCCGCACCCTCGGAATAGGTTTTGCGCACCTCGTCTTCGACTTGCATCATTTACCCGACTCCTGGCCCTTCATGAAGGCCCGCACGGTCTTCATGAACTCGGGCAATTTGCGCAATGCATTGATCTGGGAAAGATTCTCCCGGTGCTGACATCCCCACCATCCAGACCATGTCACTCCGGCGGGCACATCCCCGGCCACACCGGTGGAAGCGGCGATGCGCGCGCCTCGTCCCACGGTCACATGGGGCGCCAAACCCACCTGACCCGCCAGCACCGCCCCATCCTCGATACGACAGGAACCGGCGATTCCCACCTGACTCACAATGATGCAGGCGCGGCCGATCTGAACATTGTGGCCGATTTGCACCAGATTATCGATTTTCGTACCCGCGCCGATCCGGGTTTCGCCAAAACGGGCGCGATCCACGGTGGTGCCGGCCCCGACCTCCACATCCTCTTCGATACGGACGATGCCCAGATGGGGAATCCTCTGATGGGCACCATCCGCATACTCGAACCCGAAACCGTCGCTGCCGATCACCGCGTTGGGATGGATCACGCTGCGCGCTCCAATCACCGAACGTTCGTGAATCACCGCGCCGGGATGGATCACGCAATCCTCCCCAATGACCGCCTCGGCGCCGATCACGGCCAATGCGCCGATGGTCGCGCCACTGCCGATCCGGGCCGTGGGATCGATCACCGCCGATGGGTGAATGCCGCTCATCCGCAATTCACGCCCGCCGAGCAGCAACGCGGCACGCCCCGCGTCCCGACCCGGAGTGGCACTGATCAGCAAAGGGGTCGCCACCATCCCTTCCGCCTCCCCGGCCAACTCCGGCGACACCAGCAACGCCGACGCCCCATGGGCCTCGCTCAACCATTTGCGTGTGGTCACGAAAGAAAGATCCCCGGTTCCCGCCCGATCCAGCGGCGCCACCCCAAGAATCTCCACCTCCCCCCCCCGATGCTCCACACCCAGTTGACTGGCCAGTTCTGTGAGTTTCATGGACTTGCGACTCCACAATGGATCATTTCAAGAGATATTCCATCAAGCCGTTTCTCGGGACCAAGGATCCTGCCACTAACGGCCTGGACGAATGGCTACCTTCTTTGCTACACCGACCGCCCATGCTGGCGGGAATACAGGCTCACATGGGCCAGCAGACCCATGGCGATCATCAAGGTGACCATGGAGCTGCCGCCATAGCTGATCAGGGGCAACGGCACGCCCACCACCGGCAGCAATCCCAGCACCATCCCGACATTGACCACCACCTGCACCGAAAACAGCATGGTCGCCCCCACCACGGTCAACAGGCCGAAGCGATCATTGGCCATTTCGGCGATCAGCAGCGCCCGGAGGATCAGCAGGGCGTACAACACCAACAAAGTCACTCCACCCAGAAAACCCCACTCCTCGGCCAGCACCGAAAAAATGAAGTCCGTATGCCGCTCCGGGAGAAAGTCCAGTTGGCTCTGACTGCCCGCCATGAACCCCTTGCCCGTCACCCCCCCGGAACCCACCGCGATCTTCGACTGGATGATGTGATATCCCGAACCCAGCGGATCCCGCTCCGGCGAAAACAAGGTGATGATCCGCTGTTTCTGGTAGGTATGCAACCCGTTCCAGGCCAAGGGCATGGAAGCTCCCAGCACGATCACCAGGGTGAACAGCACCTTCCAGGAGATTCCGGCCACCACCACGATCGACAGTCCCACCCCGGCCAGCAGCACGGCGGTCCCCAGATCCGGCTGTTTGATGATGAACGCCATGGGACACAGGATCATCAAAAATGGAACCCCCAGATCCCGCCATCCCAGGGAACCCGCCTTGGCGTGATCGTGGAAATAACGGGCCAAGGCCAGAATCAAGGCCACCTTCATCAATTCCGAGGTCTGCAACCGGAAGAAACCCACCTCCAGCCAACGCCGCGCGCCCATGCCCACGCTGCCCATGATCATGGTGACCGCCAGCAACGTCAGACTGCCGAAATAAAACATGTAAGAGAATCGTCGAAAAATCTTCTCTCCGGCCAGCAAGGCGACCGTGAGCATGATGCCGATGCCAATCGAGGATTGAATCACCTGGCGCCAAAAAAGCCACAGATTGTTCTCCCCGCCCACCGCCGAATAAAGCACCCCGAAACCAAAAAAGATGGTCAACAGCAACAGCAGCAACAGGCTCCAGGGAAAACGCCGCAGACGTTCCGTCCACCCCAGGGATGCCGTGCCACCCAGACTCAACCAGGCGTGACCCGATTCGGATTCGTTCACGCACCGCTCCCGTATTTGGTGAAATATCGATCCATCACCCGTTTGGCCACCGGGGCCGCCGCCGAACCGCCATGCCCGCCGTGTTCCACGATGACCGACACAGCGATCTTCGGCCGGTCCAAAGGCGCGTAACAGACGAACAGGGCGTGATCCTGCAATTTTTCGTTGGTGGATTTGATGATCTGGCCACTCTTTTCACGGCGATGACGGGCCACCTGGGAGGTGCCGGTTTTGCCGGCCACCCGGATGCCGCCTTCGGGACGGGCCTTGGCCGCCGTTCCGGTGGGATCATGCACCACGGCTTCCAGCCCCTGACGCAGCAATTCCAAATGGTGCGCGGAGAAATGATTGCGGACCATCACATCCGGAACCTGACCCGGTTCCAGTTTGAGCAGCGACGGACGATACACCGTGCCTCCATTGGCCACGGTGGCGATCATGGAGGCCAGTTGCAACGGCGTGGTCAACACATACCCCTGGCCGATGCCGGTGATCAGGGTCTCTCCCGGATACCAGGAGGCTTTGAACATCTTGCGTTTCCAGGCGCGGGAGGGAATCAGACCGGCCCGTTCGGAATCCAAATCCACACCGGTCACCCCTCCCAGTCCCATTTTGTGGGCCTGCCGCTCGATGGCGTCGATGCCGAGACGTTCCGCCAGCTTGTAGAAAAAAACATCACACGACTGGGTGAGCGCCTGGATCAGGTTCACGCTGCCATGACCGTGACGCCGCCAGCAATAGAAGCGCTGCTCCTCCTTGAGCAGAAATCCACCGCAATGGACCTGTTCTTTGGGATCCAGTTTGCCGGTGGCCAGACCCGCCAGGGCGACCACGATCTTGAAGGTGGAACCCGGAGGATACTGTCCCTGGTGGGCCTTGTTGATCAGTGGCCGGTCGGGATCGGTACTCAACGCCTGCCACTGGGCATGGGTAAAGCCGCGAATGAACTGGTTGGGGTTGTAACTGGGGGTGCTGACCATGGCCAGAATCTCACCGGTGTTCGGATCCATCGCTACCACCGAACCGGTCTCTTCGCCCATGGCCTCCTGGGCCTCTTTTTGCAAATCGAAATCGATGGATAAACGCAGATCCTCGCCGGACTCCGGGGGATTGCGGTGCAGTTCCCGCACATGCCGCCCGACCGCGTTGACCTCCATTTCCAACACCCCTTCCCGCCCCCTCAGCAACTCCTCGAAGTGCTGCTCCACACCGCTTTTGCCCACCAGATCCCCGGAACGAAACGTGATCCGGGAGAGCCGTTTGCGATCCCCGTCGCTCGGCTCCCCGAGATAACCCAGAATGTGACAGGCCAAGGCGTCATAGGGATAATAGCGCACCGACTGGCTTTGCAGATCCAGACCGGGAAACTCGTGAATGCGCACCTCGATGCTGCTCACCTCCTCCCAACTCAGGTGGGATTTGACGCGCAACGGCAAAAACGACCGTTGCCGTCTGGCCTGCTGCAACAGGTGTTTGATCTCCTCTTCCGACAAGTCGATATGCCGACTGAGCCGCTTGAACAGCATGCGCAGCGAACCGGCCAGTTCCGGCACCACCACCACCTCGAAATCGGGACTGTTTTCCACCAACGCCCGGTTTTCGCGATCGAAGATCCGGCCCCGTGGGGCGAAGATGGGTTTGAGGCTGATGCGGTTGTCCTCGGCCAGAGTACGGTACTCTCCACCCCGCATCACCTGCAAATGGAACAGACGCCCGCCCAGCACCAGAAAACCCGCTCCGAGGCAACCGCCCACCAGCAGCAACCGTCGCCTGGCATCGCCCCGGAACTGTTCCCGGTCATCGTCGAGCATGGGGTTCCTCCAACCAGGATTGATGGATCGTGACCAGCAGATGGATCACCATGGGCGCGATCAAGACGGTCGCCACGGGGCGTCCCGTGAGCAAAGGCCAGCGGGCCGCCGATCCCCACTTCATGGCGGCCAGGGCCAACTGGATCCCCTCGGCCAGACAGACGAAAAACAGCAGCACGAACAGCAGATAGAAAAAATCGATCGAACGGATCAACCGACCAAAACGACCGATCAGCAGCACCAGGATGATATTCGAGACCGCGTTCAATCCCAAAGGCGCGCCGGACACCACGTCCACCAGCAGACCGGAGAGCAAAGCCAGGATGGGACCGCAACGGTCGGGACGGTAAAGACGCCAGTAGAACAGACCAATCAGAACCAGATCCGGTCGGAAGACCGACCAGGCGGCAAAGGGCAAGGCCATTTCCTGGACCACGGCCGCCATGAAGATGGTCATGGCCGGAAGCCAAGGAATCAGCAGGGAGACCATCATGGCATCGTGACGCGCCTCACGGAGCCGTAGAGGGGGAGTCGGACGAACGGGTCGCCAATGGCAGCATCAGATAAGCCTCCTCGATCCGGTCGAAATCGACCATGGGTTGCACCTTGGCCTCGCGGAACAGTCCTTCCCGGCCCGGTTCCAAGGTGACCACCTTGCCCACCACGAGTCCTTTGGGGAAAATCCCTCCGGTTCCGGAGGTGACCACCAGATCCCCGATCACCACATCGGCATCTTTGGGGAGGTATTCCAGGTTGAGCCGGGTGGTGTTCTGACCCGCAGAGACGGCCTTGACGCGCGAGCGTTGAATCAGCACCGGAACACGGGAGTTGAGATCCAGCAGGGAGATCACCAGGGAAGCGGTGTCGGAGGCGCGCACCACCCGACCGACCAAGCCTTCGGGCACGGTCACCGGGGCATTGACGATCACCCCGTCCCGACGGCCGGCGTCCAGGATGTAGGAGCGGGCGAAGGCCGAGGAGGAGTCGCCCACCACCCGGACCGCCAGGGCGCGAAAGGCGGAATCGGGACGCATCTGGAGCAGGGATTTGAGCCGATGATTTTCTTGTTCCAGCTCTTCCAGGCGGATGCCGAGGGGACGCAGACGTTCCAGTTCGGCCTTGTATTGACGGTTTTCCCGATCCAGCCGGGAGAGTTCGGACATGCGGTCCTGGAACCGTTCGATGGTGGAAACCGGACGGGAGAGCAGGGATTGCGCGCTTCCGGTGATTTGCAGAATGGCTTCGCGAATGCCGTGCCGATCCCCCGAGACCGTGCCACCGGCCATCAGGAGCAGAAAAAAAGCGACCATCAGGGTAATAAAAACCGAGATGGCGTTCCGGTATTCTCTCAGGAGCACCAGGAAAGCGGTCATGAAACAACCTTAGAATTCAAAAAGATGGGCTAGCGATCCATCAGGATGTCGGACATATTGTCCAGTTCTTCCAACGCCCTGCCGGATCCCATAACCACGCACGAGAGTGGATCATCGGCGATGATGACCGGCAGACCGGTCTCTTCGGCCAGCAGCAGATCCAATCCCCGGAGCAGTGCCCCGCCTCCGGTCAGGACGATTCCCCGATCCACGATATCTCCGGCCAACTCCGGCGGGGTCCGTTCCAGGGCCACGCGCACCCCTTCGACGATGGCGTTGATGGGTTCGGCCAGGGCTTCGAGAATTTCGGGATCCGAGATGACCTGATGCCTGGGCACACCATGGATCAAATCCCTTCCTTTTACCTCAACCTCCAACCGCTTTTCCAGGGGAAAAGCGGAGCCGACTTGAATTTTGATAATTTCGGCGGTTCCCTCTCCAATCAGGAGGGAGTATTTTCGACGCACATGGGCGATGATGGCTTCATCCATCTTGTCGCCGCCCACCCGGATGGAGCGGGAGTAGACGATGCCGCCCAACGAGATGATGGCCACCTCGGTGGTGCCGCCACCCACGTCGATGACCATGGAACCACTGGCCTCGGTGACGGGGAGTCCGGCGCCGATGGCGGCGGCCATGGGTTCGTTGATCAGATAGACATCGCGCGCTCCGGCGCTTTCCGCCGACTCGCGGATGGCGCGGCGTTCCACCGGGGTGGCCCCCACCGGCACGCACACGATGATGCGCGGCGAATAAAAGAGCCGTCGTTTGTGGACCTTGCGGATGAAATGCTTCAACATGGCCTCGGTCACGGTGAAGTCGGCGATCACTCCGTCGCGCATGGGTCGGGTGGCCACGATGCTGTCGGGGGTGCGCCCCAGCATGCGTTTGGCCTCGTTGCCCACGGCCAGCACCTTGCGCACGCCGCGCGAGCTTTCGTGAATCGCCACCACCGAGGGTTCGGAAAGCACCACGCCTCGTCCGCGCACATAGACGAGAGTGTTGGCCGTTCCCAGATCGATGGCCATGTCGGTGGAAAAGAGTCCTTTCAGCTTATTAAACATCGAGCATACCTATGAAAAATTCTCATCTTCGCCGCATGGCGCGTCATCGACGCCACGATCATCCATTGACCAAGGCTCCCGACCGGTCACATCCTACACGGGCAAACCGGTGATTGTCACCCCATCCCCTTGGTCTTGCGGAGTCCGCCCGCCCATTTTTTCTACCACTTCGGAACGCACACATGGCCCCCATCCGAACCATGACGCCTTCGTTCAACAAAGAAGAGATCCTGGATCTCACCGCCCTGGATGAACAGATCCACCGCATCCACGACGGCTCCACCCCTTTGACCGATGAGCAACGCAGCGCCATTCTCCCGGTATTGCGCACCGCCATGAGCGCCGGGCGGGAGCAATTGCACCAGAATCACCTGGCCGGCGCAAGCGGACAGTTCATTGTCCAGGGACACACCCTGCTGGCGGATGCCATCTTGCAACGCATCCACGCCCTGGTGGTCGCCGGACACGAAAACCATGAACCGTTCTGTCTGGCCGCCACCGGCGGATACGGACGACGGGATCTGGCTCCCTACTCCGACATCGATCTGCTGTTCATCGTCCCCGACAACCATGGCGACCAACTCCCCCTCGTGGAACGGATGCTCTACGTGCTTTGGGATATCGGCATGGATGTGGGCCACGCGGTGCGAACCGTGGAGGAGTGTGTGCAACAGGCGCGCCAAGAATTGCAGATTCTCACCTCGATGCTGGAGTCAAGATTTCTGGCTGGAAATCATACCCTTTTCTCCCACTATCGCACCACCTTGTTCGAGCACGCCCTGCTTAACGATCCGTTGAGTTTCCTGCGCGCCAAGCTTTTGGAGCAGAGCAAGCGTCATGAACGGTTCGGTGCGTCGCTTTACTATCTTGAACCCAACATCAAGGAAAATCCGGGAGGATTGCGGGATCTGCACACCTTTGCCTGGATTTCCAAATATCGCTATCAGGTGCCCCGCATCCAGGATCTGATTCCCATGGGAATCATTACCTTGGAGGAATTCAATAATTTTAAGAGTTGTCGCGCCTTCCTGCGTCGGGTGCGCAACGCGCTCCACTATCGGGCCGGTCGCCGGGACGACCGCTTGACCTTCGCCCATCAGGTGACCATCGCCAAGGAATTCGGCTATCAGGATCTGCCCGGTATGCTGGCCGTGGAGCAGTTCATGCGCCGCTATTACCGGGTGGCGCGTCGGGTGGGACATCTCTCCTGGATCTTTTTGCGCAAGTATCAAGACGAACACCGGGAAGTGCTGGTCTGGGACCGGCGCCATCTGGAGGATACCTTCGAGGTGGCCGGCGGCAAGATCACCGTCACCTCGCCGGAGGCCTTCGTCCAGAAACCGATCCGCATCATGCGACTGTTCGAAGTGGCGCAGCGCAATCTGCTGTCGATCCATCCCGACACCATGCGCCTGATCACCCGCAATCTCCATTTGATCAACCGGGAGTTCCGCGCCGATCCCCGCATCACCGCCATTTTTCTGCAACTGCTCAACGGCAAGCGGGCGGTGGCCTGGGTGCTGCGGCGCATGAACGACGCCGGCGTGCTGGGACGCTACATCCCGGAGTTCGGACGCATCATCGGTCAGACCCAACACGACATGTATCACGTCTTCACCGTGGACGAACATACCATCCTGGCCGTGGAGTCGCTGCGGCACATCGGCTCGGGCAAATTCTCCCAGGAGTTGCCGATCGCCACCCAACTGATGCAAAAACTCAACAATCCGGCGGTGCTGTACCTGGCGGTGCTGTTTCACGACATCGCCAAGGGGCTGGGTTCGGGCCATCAGATCCGTGGCGCGGTGATCGCCCGCAACATCTGCGAACGGATGGCGCTGCCCTCCAACGACGTGGAGATGATCGCCTGGCTGGTGGAAAATCACCTCATCTTCTCCCGCACCGCCTTCCGCCGCGACATCAACGATCCGGAAACCCTGGCCTCCTTCGCCAAACAGATCGGCACCGTGCGCAAACTGAACATGCTGGTGCTGCTGACCGTGGCCGACATCCGCGCCGTGGGTCCGGGAGTATGGAACCAGTGGAAAGGCAATCTGCTGCGCCAACTCTACGAACGCAGCCTCGACACCCTGGACAAGGGGATCATCTTCACCCCCGAGGAGATCGCCCTGCGGGCCGCCACCCTCAAGGAAGCCACGTTCAACATTCTGTCCAACGAGCACGATCCCGAACAGGTGCGACGCCATCTCGACCGCTTCTATCCGGACTATTTCACCCACTACGACCCGGACATGCTGGCGGAACACTTCGTGGCCCTGCAATCCGTGGAGGATCACCCCCTGGTGATCGTCTTCAAGCAGGTGCCGAAGATCAACGCCACCCGCATGCTGGTCTACACCCCGGACCATCCCGGACTGATGGCCCGCATCTCGGGAAGTCTGGCGGCGGCTGGCGCCAACATCCTGTCGGCGGACATCACCACCACCAAAGACGGCATGGCCCTGGACACCTTCATCATCCAGACCCAAAACGGCGAACCCATCGAAACCGCCGAGCGGCAGGAGCGCATCGAAACCACCCTGACCCAGGTGCTGGAAGGCAAACTCCGGCCCAGCATTCTCCTGGCCAATCCCCCGCCGAGCCGCTTGCGTCGCCAGCCGTTCGAAATCTCCTTCTCCCTGGAGGTGGACGAGTCACTGGATACCTTCACGGTCATCGAGATCACCTCCCTCGACCGTCCGGGTCTGCTGTTCGCCATCACCTGGGTGTTGCAAAACCAGGGCGTGCAGATCCGTGCGGCCAAGATCGCCACCTACGGCGAACGGGTGGTGGATGTCTTCTACTTGCGGGACATGTTCGGCCTGAAACTCGATCCGCGCAAACTCAATACGGTCTCGAAGCTGTTGCAACAGGCGGTGGACAAACTGGAATAAACCCGCCGACGCGGCCATCCAGACACATCACCTTAACAGGTCTGTGACCCCCCTGCGACCAAAAACTCTTGTGGAGCCAAAATATGTTCGTAAAGTTCTGGCTGAAAACCTTGATCACCCGCTACTCCCCCCTGGACACCGCCCAGATGCGCGCGTGGCGTCAACTCCAGGATCCCAACTATCAACACGAACGGGACAAACATCCCGTGCGCAACAAACATCACGCCAAGGGCGGCTGGAAAAGCCACGCGGAATCCGGCATCCTCTACCGGGATTACGCCGACTACGAAGAGTACCTGAACCACCAGAAGGCCAAATGGAGCGAAATGCTCACCATCAAGGGCGGCCTGGGACAAAAGGAGCTGTACGACTATCGCCTGCGGTTTTTCAGACGCTTCCGCATGCTGCCGGGCCTGCTCAAACCGGAGGCCAGAATCCTGTGCATGGGCGCCCGTCAGGGCACCGAGGTGGAAGTGCTGCGGGATCTCGGTTTCCCGAACGCCCAGGGCATCGACTTGAACCCCGGTCCGGAAAATCCTTTTGTCAGGAAGGGAGACTTCATGCACCTGGAAGAAGCGGATCGCAGCCTGGACATGGTCTATTCCAACTGCGTGGACCACGCCTTCGACCTGGACGCCTATTTCCGGGAACATGCCCGCGCCCTCAAAGAGGACGGCTTCGCCATCTACGACCTCTCCCTGGGAGAGGGACAAACCTCCACCGGCGGCCCCTTCGAGGCGGTGAACTGGGGACGGGATGAACTGGTGTTGCAGATGCTGCTGAAATATTTCCGTTCCGTGTTCAAGGTGGAACGAGAACCGGGCTGGATGTGGATGGTGCTCCATGGCACCCACAATGAGGCGCAAATGACGACAAAAAACGCAGAACAGGCTCAATCGAGCCACAAATAGATTGCAATTTTTGAAAAAATAGCAAATACTCCATCCCGCTCGGTACCAGGGACGCTCCTTGCGGCTGTGCTGTCGTCCGCCGCAAGGAGCGACCATCCTGCCGATGTCTTTTGTTGACACTCCTCGGGATCCGTTATCATGCGCACCACGTTCACGCCCCAACGCTGCACAATCCTGCTGCTGACCATCTCCGACACGCCATCCGACCAGAGCGCCTTGCGGACGCTGCTGTCCCTTCTGAACGTGGAGGTGATCACAGGGGATGCGGCAGGCCAGTTGGAAACGCTGTTGTCCGAGCCTGTGTGCGCGCTGATTCTCCTGGACATCCAGACCCCCGGCCAGGACGGACTGGCACTGGTTGACCAGATCCGGGAGAACGAAGCCCACCATTCCACGCCGATTCTCCTGATAACCGACACCTGCCGGAATCCTGCCCAACCGAGGCTGGAACCACACTCCGTAATCGTGGAATACCTCGAAAAACCGCTGGATCCCGAAAGACTCTCGGCGCGGGTGCAACTGTTTGTGGAACTGTATCAGGCCCGCGCCGAACGGGATCATCTGCGTCAGGTGTCAAGACATCAGGAAGAACGGCTGAAACTGGCCATGGAAGGCACCAGCGATGGACTGTGGGACTGGGATCTTCAGACCCATTCGGTCTATTTCAGCCCCCGGTGGGAGACCATGCTGGGTTATTCCCCTGGAGAGATCATCCCCCACATGGAGTCCCGTCTGCGACTGATCCACCCGGACGACCGGACCAACGTGGAAAAAAACCTGCAACGCCATCTGGGCGGAGAGACGCGGACCTATCAAAGCAGACACCGGCTCCGTTCCCGTTCCGGGGAGTGGACCTGGATTCTGGAACGGGCCCGAATCGTGGCGCGTGACGCTGCGGGCAAACCGTCGCGGGTGGTGGGCACCCAGACCGACATCACCGAAATCAAGCGTCTGCGGGAAGAACTGGATCAATTCTTCGCTCTGACCCCGGACCTGTTGTGCATCGCGAGTGTGGATGGTTTCTTTCTGCGGCTCAACGCCACCTGGGAGAACACCCTGGGATATTCGGTGGATGAACTCATGTCCCGCCCCTACATCGAATTCGTGCATCCGGACGACCGGGCCGCCACAGGGGGGGCGGCGCAGATTCTGATCAACCACAAACCGATCTACAATTTCACCAACCGCTATCGCCACCGGGATGGAGGATATCGCTGGTTGGAGTGGCGTTCCCGCCCCATGGGCAAGACCATCTACGCCGTGGCCCGCGACATCACCAGCCACAAGCATACCGAAGAGACCCTGCGCGCCCAGCGGGAGGCGCTGATCCAGGCCAGGATGGAGGCCGAAACCGCCAGTCGGGCCAAAAGCGAATTTCTGGCCACCATCAGCCACGAAATCCGCACGCCCATGAACGTGGTGCTGGGCATGTCCGAAATGCTGCTGGAAACCGATCTGTCGGCACAACAACTCCATTATGCCCAGACCGTGTACCATTCGGGCAAAGCGCTGATGGGGGTGATCAACGATGTGCTGGACTTCTCCCAGATCGAGTCCGGACGCCTCACCCTGAACACCGTTCCGTTCTCCCCGCGTCTGCTGGTGGAACAGACCGTCCAACTGCTGCGCCAAACCGCCGCAGAAAAAGGACTTACCTTGCAAAAGAACCTCTCCGCCGAGGTTCCCGAACGGCTGCCGGGAGATCCGGATCGGGTCCGCCAGGTGCTGACCAATCTGCTCGGCAACGCCCTCAAGTTCACCGGTCGGGGGGGGATCGAGGTCACCCTTTCCATGGTCCCCGACGCCCGCGACACGATGCTGTTCACGGTGTCCGATTCAGGAATCGGTATCTCTCAGGAACAGATGGATCACATCTTCGAACAGTTCACCCAGGGAGATACGGGCAAAACACGACGCTACGGGGGCACCGGTCTCGGACTCTCCATCTCCCGGCGTTTGGTCGAAATGATGGGAGGACGCATCTGGGTGGAGAGCCGACTGGGCGTGGGCAGCACCTTCAGTTTCACCCTGCCCGCGCGCGCGGACCACTCCCCGGCCCATCCGAACCCACGCCAATCCCGCCCCTCCGACCAACCGCCGGCATCACAAGAATCATCGGAAACGCCAACGCTGCGCGTTCTGCTGGCCGAGGATGTCGAGGAGAACCGGATCCTCTTTGAAGCCTATCTGATGGACAGCCCCTATCAACTGGTGCTGGTGGAAGACGGGGTGGAGGCGGTGGAACACTTCAAGAATGGCGGGTTCGACGTGGTGATCATGGATGTCCAGATGCCCCGGATGGACGGATACACGGCCATTCGCCTGATGCGTCAATGGGAACAGGAACACGCCTGGATACCCGTCCCCATCCTCATCCTGACCGCCCATGACCAGGGCAACAAGGAGCTCGAAGCGTGCCGCCAAGCCGGAAGCGACCGGCTTCTCGCCAAACCCATCGGCAAGAAGGGTCTGCTGGAGGCACTCCAGCAGATTGTCGAAGCGCGCGCTCCGCAGATCATCCCGCCGTAACGACCCGTATTTCCTCAGTTCTCGTCACCCCCAATGCCGTATTTCTCCAGTTTGCGGTAAAAGGTGCTGCGACTCACTCCCAATAGTTTGGCCGCTTTCTTCTTTTTCCATTGGGCCTCTGCCAGAGCGCGCAGCAGGGCCTCCTTTTCCGATTGGGGAGGAACGGGTGCGGCAGGAACGGGTGCGACGGGGGTGGAAGGCAACGAAACGGGTGCGACGGGGGTGGAAGGCAACGGGACTCCCGGCACCGGAACGGTCACAAGCGGCGACGGGGGCAAACGAACCGCGTCGATCCGGGACGCCAGTGGGGGACTCTCCTCCTCCTCCTCGGATTTGCCGGACAAAGGATCCGCGCACAGCCGTTGCACCACCAGATTCTTGGGCAGATGCTTGATCCGGATCGTGTTCAACCGACACACCACAAAGGCGTGTTCGATGGCGTTTTCCAACTCGCGGATGTTGCCGGGCCAGGGATACTGCAACAGCATCTCCATCACGCTGTCCTGGACACCGACAATGCTCTTTTCGTATTTGCGGTTGAATTTCTGAATGAAATGGTTGACCAGAACCGGAATGTCGTCGAGTCGCTTGCGCAACGGCGGCACATTGATCTCCACCACGTTGAGCCGAAAATACAGATCCTCGCGAAACCGACCCAGCCGGATCTGCTCGGCCAGATCCTTGTTGGTGGCGGCCACCACCCGCACATCCACGCGGATGGTCCGGGAGTCTCCCACCCGTTCCAGCTCCTTTTCCTGCAAGATGCGCAGCAGCCGGGTCTGCATGGAGAGGCTGATGTCGCCAATCTCGTCTAAAAAAATGGTGCCTCCCGCCGCCGCCTCGAACCGTCCGGGCCGATCGCGCACCGCGCCGGTGAACGCCCCCTTCACATGTCCGAACAGCTCGCTTTCCAGAAGATTATCCTGCAAGGCCGCGCAATTGACCTTGACCAGCGGACCGTGGCCCCTCCTCCCCTTGAAATGCAACGCCTCGGCCACCAACTCCTTGCCCACCCCGGACTCCCCGGTGATCAGGGTGGTGGTATCCATGTTGGCCAACGATTCGATCAGGTCGTACACCTCCTGCATCTTTTCGCTCATGCCGATCAGACGATGAAACGTGCGCCGCTTGCGCAGCACCTCCGGCAGAGGCGTCATGCTGGCCCGGTCCAGGATCACCACCACCGCCCCGAAACAGTGTCCCAGATGGTCCAGCAACGGCGTGGCGCTCACCCGAATCTCGGTGCGCTCCTCGGCGGGTCCGGCGCAGGCCAGAAACAGATTCAACTCCGCCTTGCGAGAGACGATCACCCGTTTCAGCAAGGCCGCGATATCCGGAACACACCCCCCCTTCTGGTTCAACAAGGAGTGTCCCAGGGCCGGACCGGCGAAGTGACAGGCGTTCAGGGCGGCGGGATTGACACTGTGAACCACCATCAGGTGATCCACCACGATCACCCCCTCCCGGACATTGTTGGCAACCGTCTCCAGGGTATCACGCAACAGGCTGGTATCCAGACGGAACGAAGACATCTGCAACAAATGGATGATCAGCTCCGGCAGATCCTCCCAGGAATAACGGGCACGAAAATGGATCGCCTGCGGAATGGCCGGAGGAATCAGGAAGATCCGATCCGCCGGATCGATGGCCAGAAGCGGCAGGGCGTATCCGGCCTGGATGAAGACGCGGGCATACGACTCCAACGCTTCGCCTGCCGGCAGTTCGATCACCACCAGGGCGATCGGAATCCGCTTGATCACGACCCCGGCCGCAACAAAATCGGCCACCCGCTCCACCGGGCAGATCGCATGCAGCAGCTCGCCCAAACGGGAGGCCAGATGGCTACCCACCCCGACCAGCAGGACGGAGTAGGTGTGAAAGGGGGGATGGTGTTTGATCGGAATCATGGGAGGGGGGAATCATCCTTTCCGTAAGTCGTTCGTGGATCATCTCTCGCCTTGGGACATTATGTCCCATTGTGTCCCAATGGAACATGGTTCATGTCCCATTCCGCAACACATTGTGTGTCCACCGATGCCCCCGCAACCGCTTGATTCTTTGACAACCCACCACCCATTATCCGCAAATCAAGCAAAATCAACCATCCACAATCATTCCGGCCCATCACGACCCCATGGCACGCTGTATGCGCTATATCAAGCAAAGGACATACTTCTCTCACACCGGGTCACGGGACACGGTGGAGATCATGGATAGACACATTAAAAGACGCAACGTCTCAAGGAGAACGACCATGAACACCCGGAAAATCGCAACGACCCTCTCCATCATGGCCCTGGCAACCGTGATGGCCGTCGCCACCCTCGGCAACCACAACACGCAAAAAGTGGACAATGCTATGTCCATCGCCGCCATGGAAGGGGATGTTGCGACCGTGCGGGCACTCCTGAACAAAGGCGTCAGCGTCGAGAACCAGGGCAACCTGAAAATCTCCCCCCTGGCCTGGGCCGCCGAAAACGGTCACGCCGAAGTGGTCAAGACCCTGCTGGCGGCCGGCGCCAATGTCAACACCGTCGATCCTTCCGGGTTCACCCCTTTGAGCCTGGCGGCCAGATGGAATGACCAGACCATCGTGACCCTGCTGCTCGACGCCGGTGCCAATCCCAACATCGCCACCAAATCGGGTCAAACGGCGCTGTTCGGTCCGGCCCAGTACGGTTTCGACGCAGTGCTCAAACAACTCATCGAACGGGGCGCGGATGTCAACGCCATCGACAAACGGGGAGACAGCCCCATGATCATCGCCGCCAAACGGGGCCATGAACAGGTGGTGACCGCTCTGCTCGACGCGGGGGCGACCCCCAACGTCCAGAACAAACAGGGCTACAGCCCCCTGATGATCGCCGCCGAGTCGGGTCATGAGACCATCGTGGCGTCCCTGCTGGAACGAGGCGCGAATCTGAGCTTCCGTCACGAGTGCGGCTGTACCGCCCTGCTGGTGGCGGCGGAAAAAGGCTACTCGGGAATCGTCCGCCTGCTGCTCGACCACGGCGCCGACATCAACGCGGTCAACTACGAGGGATCTTCGGCCCTGATGTTCGCGGCCCGCTACAACTATCTGGACACGGCCAAGCTGCTCATGGAACGGGGCATCAAGACCTCGCTGGTGGACCAGAACGGCAAAACCGCCAAGGACTATCTGCGTAATGGCGCCACACGGGCCATGAACAAACTGCTGGATCCGGGCAACAACGCCTGACCTGCAATGAAACGATGTTCACCAAGTCCGGGAGCCTTCGCCCCACACCCCAAAGAAGGCTCCCGGCCCACCAAGCCCATCAGGGCCAACCAGGGCAACCGGGGTCGCACAGAAAGGACGCCATGAACATCCACCCGCACCTCCACCCGCTTGCCCTGTTGCTTGGTCTGCTGTTTTTCGTCACTCCGATCACCACGCAGGCAGACGCCTCCCAAAACAAAGATGGAGCCTGCCTGCGCTGTCACGGCATGCCAACCCTCTCCTATCTGGATCCGGCCACGGGCGGATTGCGCAATCTGTCCATCGATTCCAAGGCCATGGCCCGCTCCGATCACAAGAACCTGGGCTGCCGGGATTGCCATGCCGCCGGCTTCGAGGTCTATCCCCACTTCGAAGAGGCGCGCCGGGAACGGCTTGAATGTCTGAATTGTCATCAAAAAAACACTAATTTCCCCCGTGCGTTGTTTGAATCCATCGAGCGCAGTTTCACGCGCAGCATCCATTACCAGTCCATGCAGGATACCTTCACCTGTTTCTCCTGCCACAATCCCCACGATTTCCGCATGCTGTCCGGTCAGACCCGCGCCAGCCTCCACTCGGTGGTGGCCCGCGACAACGGCGCGTGTCGCCACTGTCACGACTCGCCGGAAGGCATCGTGGGTCGCACCGGGCGGCTGTTCTCCTCGTTGAGCCAGACCCACGCCTGGCTGCCGGAGACCGAACGCCACTGGAGCAAGGTCCGTTGTGTGGAATGCCATACCGGTGGGGACAACGCCCGGGGCGGTCACTTCATTCTGGGCCGCAACCACGCGGTGCGGGCCTGTGAGTCCTGCCACAGTCAGAACTCGATCCTGGCCACCAAACTCTATCGCCACCGCACCCGCGAAGAGCGCCGCAGCGCCGGATTCCTCCACTCGGTGGTGATGAACGATGCCTATGTCATCGGCATGACCCGCAACCAATGGCTGGATTGGGGTGGCATCGGCCTGATCGTCCTGACCCTCGCGGGTGTGGGCGCCCATGGTCTGGCCCGTTATCTGGTCGCAAGGAGAACTCGCCATGAAAACCACCACTGAACCGTCCACCATGGAACTCTATCCCCTCTGGATCCGCGTCTGGCACTGGAGCAACGCCCTATGCTTTCTGGTGCTGCTGGCCACCGGAATCAGTCTGCATTTCGCCGCTCCCGGCTCGGCGCTGATCCCTTTCGATACCGCCCGGATGGCGCATAACATTTTCGGCATCCTGATGACCGTCGGATGGGTGGTCTTCGTGATCGGCACGCTCACCAGCGGCAACGGCGTTCACTATCGCCCCCGCCTGTCGGGTCTGGTGGGACGCCTGATGACCCAGGCGCTCTTTTACGGCGTGGGCATCTTCCGCCACGCCCCCCATCCCTTCCCGGCCACGCGGGAAGCCAAATTCAATCCGCTGCAACAGGTGACCTATCTCGGGGTGATGTTCGGGGCCGTGCCCGTGTTGATTCTCTCGGGTCTGGCCTTTTTCTTCCACGATCTGATCCCGGAACGTTTCTGGGACATGGATGGCCTGTGGATCGCCGGTGTGGTCCATTACGGAATCGGCCTGTTTCTCACGGTTTTTCTGATCGGACACCTCTATCTGGCCACGGCTGGCGAAACGGTGTTCGGTGAATTCAAAAAGATGATTTCCGGCTCAACCCTGACGGAGGAAAAACCATGAACACCGGGCAGTTCCGCCAATCGCGGCACATCAAACGCATCGCCATCATCCTGGGCCTGGGCGTGACGGTCGGAGTGGCTCGATGGATCTATCCCGGACTGCTGGAAAGCTACATCGGGGTAAGCAACGCGCCCTTGACCTTTGCCAACAGCGTTCCCCTGGAACCACGGGAGTTCGAAACCCTGGCCGACTCCTTGACACGGGAATACCGTCAGCAACGGGCCATGGCCCAGACCGAAAACGAAGAGATGCCCTTCGCCCGCCGGTTGAAGATCAACATGCTGATGAAAACCGGCTCCTTCGCCAAGGACGCCCCCTATCCCCACATCGACTATTTCCGCAAGGCGGGGATTCTGCACTACAAAGGCCCGGAGACCTGCCTCACCTGCCACACCACCATGAAGGTGACCGACGAACACGGCAAAATCCACCAGGTGGATACCATGAAAGATGTGGTGGATTCGGTGCATTACAAGTTCCAAAGCAGCGCCGCCGGATTCTCCACCTACGGTTTCGACGGTCGTCAGGTCAACAGCGCCGGCAACCGACCCATTCCGGTAGGCAAGATCGACCGGGCCTGCGGGGTGCCCGGCTCCTTCACCTGGACCGGCTGGGCCGATCTGGTCAAGACCAAACCGGCCCACGCCAACGGAGAGACGGAAATCCGCAGCGAAGGGTGTGGTCAATGCCACATCGGAGGCGGCTATCATCCGGCCACCGAAAAGATGCTCCCCCTGCACGACGCCCCGGCGACCGCCAAGGCGGGCATCGACTGTCTGATCTGCCACAGTCCGTCTTATGACATGAACGAGCGCTACGTGATCGAAGACGACAACGGCCAACGCTGGAACCAGGACCGCTCCTTGAAGGCGGCTTTGACCGTGGGACCACCCACCAACAAGACCTGTCTGTTCTGTCATCAGCACAACATGGGCGGGGATCTGGAAAAATCCCTGCCCCCGGGCGCGGCCCCGGACAATCTGGGCCACAAAAACAAACGACTGCTGCATCCGGGCGCCAAACGGGGCAACTCCATCCAGCCGGAACACGATGTCCACGCCGCCGCCGGCATGGTCTGCACCGACTGTCACAAACCCCAGGGCCACAAGATCCCCCGTGGCACCCTGGGCGTGGATCTGGTGGCCAATGATCTGCCCGGCCGCAAGGTGGAATGCGAATCCTGTCACACGGCGGCCCCGCACGTGAAGGACGAACAGGAACGGGCGCTGCTCAACGGCCATGTGGCCCGCGTCTCCTGCGAGGCGTGCCACATCAAGAAACTGCGTGACGACAACACCGTGCTGCGCGACTGGATCCATCCGATCTGGAACGAAGAGGAGGGCGCCTTCGTCTTCCAGGATGTCTATCAGAGCGGCGAGGCGGGACGGGGCTTCACCTTCTTGTGGTTCAACGGCAACGGCTCCTTCCTGGCCAACGCCCTGGGCGACAATCCGGTGGGAGACGGCTCCTACAATCCGCTGATGCGGCAACTGGTCAAAATCGAAGACCCCAAAGCCGTCGAGGCGATCCGCCAGGCGGCCACCAGACTCAAAAAGAACTATCCGGACCTGGACGTGGACCAGTATGTGCGGGAGGTGACCGATCCCCTCTCCAGCCTCTCCCCGGAGATGCTGGAAAAACGCAAAAAAATGATCGAAGAGAAGATCCGGCCCATCATGGCCCAGGGACAAAGCAAGATCTATCCCTTCAAACTGTTCAACGCCATCATGTACGAAGACATGAACAACCAGGGCCCCTTCGGCGCCATGATCCTGCCTTTCGACTATCCGACCTACTACGAGTCCGGAGACCCGAAAGCCTCGGTCAAGAAAGCCCTGGAACACCCGATCCTCAAACGGATGTACGAAGCTCCGTTCAAGCTCTACATGATGGACGAGTTCATGCGCTACTTCGGGGTGTCGGGATGGAAGGCCGACTATCCGGTGGATGCCAAAGGCAAACTGAAAAATGTCGAAGCCCACTGGATGCGGCAAATGGGATCGCTCATGATCAACCACGGCATCCAGAAAGAGGGCCGGGGCTGCAAGGAGTGTCACTCCAAGAGCGGCATCCTCGACTTCAACGCCCTGGGCTATCCCCCGGAACGGGCCGAAGAGCTGCGCAAACTGCCTGAACTGCAATAAACGTCACCCCCAGGGGAGGAGGGCCATCGCGGTCCTCCTCCCTTTTTTTGGTTTATAATTCGCAAATAAAGCAAAATAGGCAAAATACTGTTGCCATCTTCAGTCAATCGCTCCATAATGACCACCAGAACCCTTCAAGAACGCTGCAACTCCCAATAAGAACCAATCACAGGATGCACATGGGAACAGGTTGACAGGCTGACAAGGTAACGGACTGACATGACAGGATGACCGGATGACAACCGCTCCTGCCAACACCCAAACCGCTGCCCTTACCGGAAAGCCTCTGCCTTCGCACGAAAACCAATGAGCGGGATTGAAATGACCACCAACAACCCCATGACCGGTGATCCTCTGGTTGCACAAGACGATCAGACGGCACTGGCCTTTCTGGACAGAGTCCTGCGGGAACAGGGACTGAACGTCGATCTGCGCAAGGCCATCGCCCTGCTTGGCCAGGAGGTGACGAAACGCAATCTCATTCAGCAACAGTTGCAACAGGAGCGGGACAAACTGCGGGAAGAGGAGAGCCGCCTGCGGGAGATCACCGCCACCCTGGCCGAAGGGTTGTACGTCATCGACCGGGCAGGATGCATCACCTTCATCAATCCCGCCGCCCTGGCCATGCTGCATCGGACCAAGCCGGAGGTGTTGGGACGCGACTCCCATTCCCTGTTCCACCACAGCCATGCCGACGGCACCCCCTATCCGGTCCAGGAGTGCCAGACCAGCCGCATGGCGGCACAGGGTCTGGGTTCAATTCACGACGAAACGCTCTTCTGGCGCCCGGACGGCAGTTGCTTTCCCGTGACCCTGACCGCCTCGCCGCTGTTCCGGAATGGCCAACCGGAAGGCGCGGTCGTGGCTTTTCACGATATCTCCGAGCACAAACGGCTGGAAGAGTCCCTGCGTCACGCCAAGGAGTCCGCCGAAGCGGCCAACCGGGCCAAAGGAGAGTTTCTGGCCGCCATGAGCCACGAAATCCGCACCCCCATGAACGTGGTCATGGGCATGGCGGAAATCCTGCTGGAGACCGACCTCACCCCGCAACAGCGCCGTTTCGCCCAGACCATGCACCACTCCGGCAAGGCGCTGCTGGGTGTGATCAACGATGTGCTGGACTTCTCCCGGATCGAGTCGGGACGCTTTCAACTGGTGGAAGCCCCCTTCTCACCCCGTCAGGTGGTGGAAGAGACGGTCAGCCTGATGGGTGTGGCCGCCGAAGAAAAAGGTCTCACCATGGAACAGTGGATCGCTCCCGACCTGCCGGAAACCATTCTCGGAGATGACAGCCGGGTGCGTCAGGTGCTGATCAACCTGTTGGGCAATGGCATCAAGTTCACCGCCACCGGCCGGGTGGAGGTGCGCCTGACCCGCCATCCCGACACCCCGGAATTCCTGCTGTTCTCGGTCATCGACACCGGTATCGGCATCAGTCTGGAGCAGAACGAACAGATCTTCGAACATTTCATCCAGGCCGATGCGGGCATCACCCGGCGCTATGGCGGCACCGGTCTGGGATTGGCCATCTCCCGGCATCTGGTGGAGATGATGGGCGGTCGCATCTGGGTGGAAAGCCGTCCGAACACAGGCAGCACCTTCCATTTCACCCTGCCTGCGACCGTGACCACCCTGGCCGCAACCGCGACGCTTGCCGAACAGCCCGCCCTTCCCCCAGACGACAACAATCCGGGACTGCGCATTCTGCTGGCCGAGGATGTGGAGGAGAATCGCATGCTCTTCGAAGCCTACCTCATGAAGAGTCCCCATCATCTGGTCATGGTGACCGACGGGCTGGAGGCGGTGGCCAAGGTCCGGGAGGAGTCTTTCGACGTAGTGGTCATGGATGTTCAGATGCCCCGCATGGATGGCTATACCGCCATCCGTCACATCCGGGCGTGGGAACGGGAACAAGGCGCGCCGTCTCTGCCGATCATCACCCTGTCGGCCCATGCCATGACCGGAGAGATGGAACGCTGCCGGGAGGCGGGGGGCAGCTTCTACCTGTCCAAACCCATCAGCAAAAAAGGATTGCTGACCGCGCTCCAGCAGATCACGACCGCCCGGAGGACGACCCGGAGTTGAGCGTCGGGGGTTGAGCGTCGGCTGCGGAGCGGGAGAGACCCGGCACGCCCTCTCTGCCCAACAGCATGTGCAGCAGCACGCCTGCAGTCTCCGGCCCCCAGGCGCGAAAACTGTCGAAGGGGGCGTGCCGCCCGCTGTGGTCCGGATCCAGGGTGATGCCCCACAACGGATCGATGGTGTGGGGCAGCAAGGCGTAGCGTCCATCCCCGAGCACTTCGGGATGGCGGGGATGGATCACGACAAAATCATCGGAGAGCCGCACAAAACGGCGCACATCCCGACCCAGAACCGACTCCATCGAAATGCCCGGCACAGGTTGGGCCGCATCGATCCAGCGGGCGCGCGCTCCCGGATAGACGCGCGCCTCTCCCCACAGCCCCGGACGCAACGCGACGCTCTGGATATCCGGGCCGGTTTTGTAGACGGCCCGCCACAAGACCAGATTCATCATGGTGGGCTTGATGTGCAACACCTCCACCCGGTCGCCCCGCTGCTGCGCCCAGACCATGGCCATGTCGCTGGCCCGCTGGTGTTGAAACCATGCCACCCCGAACCACGCCAGCATCGCCACGCCCCCCGCCATCGCCCACCGCGTGTGATGCCGGACCACGGCCAAAGCCAGGAAAACCGCCAAAAGCACCGTGGTGACCGGTTCCACCACCGGCACGAGGCTCCAGGCGATACGCAGATCGGAAAACGGCCACAGCAGTTGAGTGCCATAACTGGTGCAGGCGTCCAGGGGACCGGCGGTCGCATACCCCCAGCAGCCCATGACCCAGGTTTGCCGAAAAGTCGCGCGCCCCCTGGCCCACCACCAGAGCAGCAGGGCGGCCACCAATCCGCCCACGGGCGTGAAGATCAGGGCATGGGTGAACTGACGATGAAACTCCAGTTGCAGCAAAGGATCCTGGCTGGAGTGGATCAACACGTCCAGATCCGCCAGCAAGGCAGCGCATCCTCCCACCACGGCGGCCGTGACCAGCCGCTGACGCGAGGTGAACCAAACAGCCGTCGTGCTGCCCAGCAGGGCGTGGGTCACAGGATCCATGAGCTCTCGATCGATCCAGACAGGAGGCGATAAGGATGTGTCATGACGACAGGATATGAGGGGACAGGATGAAGAAGAAGTCCTATCCCATCAATTCCGACAGGGCTTCGTTCATCTTTTCCAGACGCTCGACGATGATCACCACCAATTGCTGGGTCAATTTGAGTTGAAACGGACAATCGAACTGCGCCAGGGCCGCATGATCGAGCCTGAAGACATTCACGCTCCCCTCGGCCACCACACTGGCCATCCGACGACGACCACCCACCAGAAAAGCGGCCTCGCCAATGATCGAACCCGTTTCCAGATAGGCGATGATGTGTTCGGGATGGTCATCCTTGCGCACGAACGCCGCACCGCTCAAGATGATGAACAAGGAAGAGTCCCGCGTATCCCCGTCCTGAATGATCACGTCACCATCCTTGTACAACTCGAAACAGTGCCCGCTGTCGGCCAGCAACCGTTTTTCCTGATGGGTGAATGGCCCAAAAAAAGGAATGGCCTCCATCATGTCGAGAATCGTGCCCATGTCGTTCTGCCCCCTCGGCCAACGGTGAACGCGATCAGAAAGGAATGTGTTTGAGGTCGGTCTGACGCGGCTTGCTCTTTTTCTCCTTGCTCTTCGGAGAAGCCGCCAACCGCAATCCCAGATCTGGACGCCGGGAAGTCAGGGACTGGAAACCACGATTGGCGCAGCGCAAGGCCGACACGTCATCCTGCCAGCCACCACCACGAATGGCGTAAAACGCCTCGTGTCCCGGACTTTCCGGATTGGCCGACGCCTTGTTGTTGTAGTCGGGTTGATAGCGGTCCTGGACCCACTCCCAGACACCGCCGCTCATATCCTTGAAGCCCAATCGATTGGCCTTTTTCTGTCCCACGGGTTGGGTGGTGCCATGGCTGTTGCCGGCAAACCAAGCCAGACGGGCCGGATCGCTTCCCCCCGGATAGACCATGCGCTCGCCCCCGTCGCGACAGGCGAACTCCCATTCCGCTTCCGTGGGAAGACGGAACTGGACATTCAAACGGGCCTGGGCATTGAGGGTGGCGATGAATTCGTTCACCTCCTCACGGGAGATGTTTTCCACCGGATAGGCATCCCCCATGCGGAACCGGGAAGGATTGTTGTGCATCACGCGCCGCCACTGGGCCTGGGTGACTTCGGTCTCCGCGAGCCAGTATCCGCCGACACAGTTTTGCACCGGACCTTCATCCGACTCCCGCCCCTCGGCGCGAGGCGGCGACCCCATCTGGAAACATCCGCCAGCGATCCACAGCAGGTTGACACCGCTGGTCGGATCCTGCCACGACTCTCCGGGTTTGACCACCAGCGCGCTTCGGGTCGCGCGCCCTTCCAGTTCCAGGGACTCCCACTCGTTGATCAGGGAGGCGACCGCAGACCGGGCGGAACACACCAAACCAACCAGCAGCAAGCCTGCGACCACCCGCGATCCCAGGCGGCGAAACCGGTGGATGCCAAGGGTGAGGTTCACTGTTCACCTCCGGTACGGGTCAAACGCATCGACGTGGGAACCGACAGCAACGGATCGGCCGGCGGGATGTTCCGGGCCAAAGAGACCTTCAAATGGGCGAAGAGTTCGGCCAGATCCACCCAGCCATCCTTTTTGCCAACGGGAAAGCCATCCGCGTCACCGAGCATGCCCTTGAGCAGATGCCAGGTGAAGGCTCCCTGCTGGGCCGGCCCATGGAGGGCGCCTCCCAGTTTGTCGGCGGCCACGGCCACGGGCTTGCCCTGAAGCAACACGCTCCGGGGAGCGGAGGTTCCGCCCTGACCGGGGCGAACGGCGCACTCCGGGGTTTGATTGAAACAGACATCCAGCAAGACCACCACCTCTTTGTTGGGCAGCCGGGACAAGGCCCCTTGCAGCCAGGAGAGGGAAATGGCGTGATCGGCGTCCAGGTTGGTCAAAGGAACCTGGGCGGGCAGCAGCAGGGCATCCTGACCCGTGGAAAATCCCAGGCCGGAAAAATAAAACAGCAAAGCGGCGTTGGAGTTGTTCTGACCCTGTTTGATCAGCCATTCCAGATCCTGACGCAGGGTTTGATGATCCACGGCGTTGTTGACCCGCAGACGGGCGTGATCGGCATCGTCGATGAAGATGCCGCGCCGGGTCAGCAGGCGATGGAAATGGGTGGCATCCCGATCCGCGAAGTGACGCGCCCGGATGCGCTTGTAATGGCTGACACCCGCCACCACCGCGTAGGCGTCGGAACGCTTCTGCCAGGAGGCCAGCAGGGGTTGATTGAGGATGCGCTGATCGAGCATGGCGCTCTGATCGTCCACGTCGCCGGTTTTGGCCCAGGTTTCGTGGGGCATGGCGCGGGGAAAGGGAATTTCGGCTTCCGGATCGGTGTAGGCCAGCAGCAACTGATCCTTGGTGCGGACAAAGGCGGCCTCGCCGGGATACTCCTTGACCAGCAGATTGATCGCCTGCCGCAAGGCGTCCATCTTCTCTCCTTGACGGAACTGGCGCCACAGGGTTTCGGTGACGAATCCGGCGGCCATCTCCCGCCACAACTCCACCCGATCCCCTTTCAGCCCCAGGCCCGGCTCCTCCCGCTCCCGGACCTGCATGCGCACGATCCAGTCATAGGCTTCCAGGTAGTTGCCCCGTCTGAACAGCGCAAACAGCTTGGTGTGGGCCAACGACAGATTGCCCGGCTGTTTGGCAAACCCCTCGGAGGCCAGCAGATGGGCTTTGCGGTCGTCGCCGGACTCGAACTTGACCCAGGCCAGATTGGCGATGGTCTTGACGTGGTTCGGAAAGGCTTCGTACACCTTTTCCCAGATCTCCATGGCCTGTTTCTTCCGGCCGGCCTGATGCAGCGCCAATCCCAGGTTGTAGCCGATGACCACATCGGTGGCACAGGTGGCGTAGGCGCTTTCAAAGGCCTGGATGGCCTCTTCCGGTTTGGAGTCGAGCAAGGCGATGGCCTTGGTCTCGATCTCCCGGGCCACCGCGCAGGGATTGGACTGGACAGCCTCGGCAACACCGCCGACCAGCCACGCAATCAGGAAGAGAAACGGGATGAGAGGCGACAATGTCCTTAATCCTCGATGCGGGGGTCCAACCGTCCGGCGGCGTATTCCGCCGCCATTTTTTCCAGATCGACGACCCGGATCTTCGCCGCGTTGCCAGCGGTTCCGAACTGCTCGAACCGCTCCTTGCAGATCCGGTAGGCGGCGTCTTCCGCCGGTCGCAGATACTTGCGCGGATCGAATTCACCCGGCTTTTCGGCGAACACCTTGCGGATCGCGCCGGTCATGGCCAGACGCAGATCGGTATCGATGTTGATCTTGCGCACGCCGTGCTTGATGCCGATCTGGATCTCTTCGACAGGCACGCCGTAGGTTTCGGGGATGGAGCCGCCGTGGGCGTTGATGATGGCCAGCAGATCCTGGGGCACCGACGAGGAACCATGCATCACCAGATGGGTATCGGGCAGACGGGCATGGATCTCCTTGATGCGTTCGATGGCCAGAATGTCGCCGGTGGGCTTGCGGCTGAACTTGTAAGCGCCGTGGGAGGTGCCGATGGCAATGGCCAGGGCATCCACGCGGGTGGCGGCGACGAAACGGGCCGCCTCTTCGGGATCGGTCAGCAGCCGTTCCTTTTCCATGGCCCCCTCGGCGCCATGGCCATCCTCCTCACCGGCCATGCCGGTCTCCAAAGAGCCGAGCACCCCCAACTCGCCTTCCACCGACACCCCGATGGCGTGGGCCATCTGCACCACCTGGGCCGTGGTGGCCACGTTGTAATCATAAGAGGCCGGGGTTTTGCCATCCTCGCGCAAGGAGCCATCCATCATGACACTGGTGAACCCGCTGCGAATGGCCCCGTAACAGATCGCCGGAGATTGACCGTGATCTTGATGCATCACCACCGGCAAATGGGGATAAACCTCCAAGGCGGCGAGGATTTGATGGCGCAAGAAGGCTTCTCCGGCATATTTGCGCGCCCCGGCGGAGGCTTGCAGAATCACCGGGCTGTCGGTCTCGTGGGCCGCGCGCAAGATGGCGCGCACCTGTTCCATGTTGTTGACATTAAAAGCAGGAATCCCATAATCGTGCTGGGCGGCGTGATCCAGGAGTTGCCGCATGGAAGCCAAAGGCATGAACGAATCTCCCGTGTGAGTTGACGACGGTCCACCTGACCCGCTACCCTGTCGAAGGATCTCGAAAAAAGTCGCGATCAGGCGCAAGGCGGATTAAAAGTCCATTATAGCGCAAGCGAATCATGAAATGAATAAAAAATATGCTGGTTCATCGCTTCTTGACCACGGGGCCACTCCATGACGAAACAGGTGGATCCAGGAACTCCTTTGGATTCCGGAGTTGTGCTGGAGGCTCGGGGACTCTCCGTGTCGCGAGGCGGGGAATTTCTGTTGCAAGACGTGGACATGGTGCTGCACGCCCATGAAATCGTCACCCTCATCGGTCCCAACGGCGCGGGCAAATCCACCCTGCTTTCGGCCCTGCTGGGCATCATTCCCCTGTCTGCTGGCCGGGTGAACCGCAAACCGGGACTGGTGGTGGGCTATGTACCCCAACGATTGCGGGTCGATCCGGTGCTTCCTGTGACCGTGGCCCGTTTCATCGCCCTCTCCACGCCGGGCGCGCCCCCGCCCCTGGAATGGGTGAAACGGTTCGGATGCGACCCGTTGTTGCACCGGCCCATGCATGCCCTGTCTGGAGGAGAGACCCAAAGGGTGCTTCTGACCCGCGCCATGAGCCGCAATCCGGATCTGCTGGTACTCGACGAACCGGCCCAGGGGCTGGATCTGGCCGGAGAGGAGCAACTGCACGGCATGATCGACGCCGTGCGCCGGGAACGGGGCGTGGCCGTGCTGCTGGTCTCCCACAATCTGCATTTCGTCATGGCCGGAGCCGACCGGGTGATCTGTCTCAACCGTCACATCTGCTGTTCGGGTTCCCCCACCACGGTGCGGGCCACACCGGAATTTCAACTCTTGTTCGGCGACAAGCTCCCCGGAGTCGGCTTCTACCAACACCACCACGACCACCAGCACACCCCCCGTGGCGTGGTCCGGGAGCAACCCTAGATGGAAGAGTTCATGATGCGGGCCTTGTTGTCCGGCATCGGCATCGCCCTGGCCGCCGGTCCCCTGGGCGTGTTCGTGGTGTGGCGGCGCATGGCCTATTTCGGCGACGCCCTGGCCCATGCCGCCCTGCTGGGCGTGGCCTTGGGACTGATCACCGGCTGGCACATGAACGCCGCCATCGCCGGGGTCTGTCTGGCCGTGGCGCTGCTGGTCACCTGGATGCACTCCCGTCCCGAGGTGCCCACGGACGCGGCCCTGGGCATCTTCTCCCATGGGGCCATGGCCCTGGGCCTGATCACCGTGGCCCTGGCCGACGGAGCGCGGGTGGACCTGATGGCCTATCTGTTCGGAGACGTGCTGGCCGCCGGATGGGAAGACGTGGCCTGGATCTGGTCCGGAACCGCCGTGGTGCTGTTGGTAATCCGCCGCCACTGGCACGATTGGATCAACGCCACCATCCACGAAGGACTGGCCTCCCTGGATGGGGTCAACGTGGCCCGGATGCGACTGATCTTCATGCTGCTGACCGCCCTGGTGACCGCAGCCGCCATCAAGGTGGTGGGCGCCATGCTAATCACCGCCCTGCTGGTCATTCCCCCCACTGCAGCCCGCCCCTTCTCCACCACCCCGGAAGGCATGGCGGTCGGCGCTGTACTCATCGGCGGCGCCAGCACCCCTCTCGGACTGCTCGCCAGCTACCATTGGGATCTGCCCAGCGGTCCGGCCATCGTGCTGGTGGCTGCGTTTTTCTTTGCGCTGTCGCTCGTCGCGGGAAAAAAGGGTCGCGCCTCTTAAAGGAAGACTGTTTGGTGATTCAGGCATTCAAAATTTCTTTAGAGATGCCGTCATATGCGGCAGAACGGAAATCCTGCGGAAAATGACTGCAAAGCGTCCGTTTTACGGTTCCGCCTGGAATCACCAAACCGCCTCTCGGAATCAAACAGCCTGTTCCAGCAAGGATGTCGGATGAGGTCACCCCCTCGGGGTGCTTGCTGGCAGAACCCTCCGGATGGCCTGAATCATCTCTTCCAACGCCTGCAAGAACCGTGATCGATCCTTGGGACCGAACGGGGGTCCGCCTCCCCGGATTTCCCCTGTGTCGCGCAATTGGGCGTTGAGGTCACGCATGGCCAGGGCCATGCCGATGCCGTTGTCATCAAAAGGTTTGCCCGTGGGTCCAAGCACCCGCGCCCCTTTGGCCAGACAGCGGGCGGCCAGGGGAATGTCCGCCGTGATGGCGATATCCCACTGGGCGATCCGTTCGACAATCCAGTCATCGGCCTTGTCCAATCCCCCCGACACCACCTCGACCCGCAACCGGGGACTCGGTGGCAGACGCATCCACTGGTTGCTCACCATGGACACCATCAGCCCATGACGTTCGGCAACCCGCATCACCTCCCCCTTCACCGGACAGGCGTCCGCATCCACATAAATTTCCATGCACACTCCCGTCAGTCAGACGTGGCGACCCTCTCCCCTCACGACTTCAACAACTCCGGCACCGTCTTCGGCGGTCCGCCATCCGCGCGCATCACCGCTCTTTGACAGACAAACGGATCCAGGGTTAATGTATGTCCGTTATTCACCCGGATCGCTGCCACCAACCCTCTTTCTCCGCCCATCCTGCGCATGTTCTTCTGTACTGGACACAGCAGGGATGTTCCATCGGGCGACAGGAGATGCCATGTCTTTGACCGTTTCCCTGGAAAGCCTGACTCCCTTGCGCATCCAACTGGATACGCACCCGGTGTATCACGCGGTCCACTCCCTGGACGATCTGAGACTCTTCATGAGTCATCATATCTTTTCCGTATGGGATTTCATGACGCTGCTGAAATACCTGCAAAATCGTCTCGCTCCCACCACCCTGCCCTGGGCACCGGTGGGCAATCCGACGATCCGACGCTTCATCAACGACATCGTGCTGGAAGAGGAGTCCGATCTTGGTCTGCCGGACCCATCCGGTCAACCGACCTACGCCAGCCATTTTGAGCTGTACGCCCAGGCCATGGCCGAAATCGGCGCCGTGCCGGACCATGCGTTGCGCTTTGCCCGGACCGCAGCGCTCCAGGGATTCCACCAAGCCCTCCGACAACACGACGACACCATTCCCGCCCCCGCGAAACGCTTCATGGAGGCGACCTTTTCCTTCATCGCCTTGGACCAACCACCTGTCGTGGCCGCCGCCTTTGCCCTGGGCCGGGAACACATCATTCCCCCCATGTTCCGGGCCTTGTTGCGCCAGATGGCCATCTCTCCGTCACAGGCTCCGGCCTTCCATTATTATCTGGAACGCCACATCCACCTGGACGAAGACCATCATGGTCCCCTCTCCCTGAAGATGCTGAACGCCCTGTGCGCCAACGACCCGCAACGCATCGCCGCCGCCGAGGCCGCCGCCCGACGCGCCCTGACAGCCCGGATCCAGTTCTGGGACGGGGTGCATCAGGCCCTGAACCGCTCTCCGGCGTGACACCATCCGGATCCGAAACCCTCACGTCGGCCAATCACGTCGCAAGACGACCTCTTTGGTGGGCACCGGAGCAAAGCGGAAGTTCAGAAACGGTTCGATGAAGATCTGACCGACGGACTTCTGTTGGCGACGGTAGGAACAGCGCGATAAACCACGCCCTGGTAGACGTTATAGATTCGCTCTGGAGATTCCGCTCCAATGGGCCAGGGAATCCCCTCGTTCAAAAGACGTTCTGCCAAGCCCGGCGTCCTGGTGATGGACGAAGGACATTTCCCAGAGGAGCCTGGGACATCCAGAGGATCGAACCCGGCTTCATCCTTTGACCATTTGTGCTTCTCTCTTCGCTCACCGGGATCGTATTCCCAATTTGGCATAGCTTACCCCAATCTCAGCCAAACAACCCCTTCTGCTCCACCATGGCATGCCAGTTGACAAAAGCTTGATCAAAACGGCATGTTCGGCAGAAGCTTTGACAAGAAACGGCCAATCACGTCGCGGACAAGGCTTCTTGCACCCGTTGTTCCGTCTGCTGAAAGAGGGTTTCCAGACTGTCGAATTTGATGCGCACCTCATCCCAGTCACCCAACTCCGCGCTCCCTTTGAGTCTCAGGGCCTGGGTGGCCAAACGGCACGCGCCGACCATCTCGGCTGCGGCGCGCAGATCCAGCAGGGTGGTCACGGTCTGCCGCTCATGCGCATTCTGCCATGCCCGACGCAACTCGGCCATCAGACCCGGACCCCGTTCCAGAAATTCCTGCCGATATTCCGCCAGGGTCGCAAGATCCACATCCACCGGTTGCAAGACGACCTCTTTGGAAAGCACCGGATCGGAGCGGAATTTCAAAAACGGTTCGATGGCCTTCAGGAGTTCGTAGGAACGGTAGGGTTTGCGCAAGAAGCCATCCATTCTCAGGTTCTTGCACTTCTGCTCTTCGGTTTGCAGGGCATTGGCAGTGATGGCGATGATGGGAAGATCACAATCGATGCCCTGATCCGGCAAAGCCTGACGGATCCGCATGGTGGTATCAAAGCCATTCAGGACCGGCATCTGCAAATCCATGAGCACCAGATCGAAGCGCGTTTTCCGGGCCATCAGAAGATCCAAAGCCTCCTGACCATTGTTGGCGATCGTCACGAAGTGACCCGCCTGCTGCAAAATGGCGGTGGCCAACACCTGATTGGGAACCAGATCCTCGACCAGAAGAATCTGTAACGCGACAAAACCCGAGGCGCGCTGCCCCTGCGGCATCTCCCCCGGTCCTTTCCCCATGGGCAGTCGGCCCAGAACCTGAAGAATGCTTTTTCTCAACGTGTAACAGCGCAACGGTTTCTTAAGAATGACGGGATGTTGCAACCACGGAATCCGTTCCAATTTGTTGGCGCTCAAGGTGGTGGGCAACATCACCAGCATCCGGCCATAACGCCGCAAACGCGCTTCCAGAAGCTCCGGCTGCGCCACATCCTGCCACAGCAGCGGCTCATCCAGCATGATGATATCAAAGGGAGCCGCCTGCTCCGTCTCCGTCCCCGTCTCCAACCGGCTCTGCACTCCGGCCAGATCACGACTCCACTCCACCGTGGCTCCAAACCCGTTCAGAATCTCGCCGACCACCCGACCCAATACGTCATGCCCGATCCCCAGCAGCACCCGCACACCCGCAATCGTCAAAGGCTCCGCTCCCGAGGGTCGGCGTTCCTCCAGACACGCCTGCCGATGGGTCCGCAGGTCCGGCGCCGCCTGGAAAGGCAGCGTGAAATGAAACACGCTGCCATGTCCCACGACGCTTTCCACCCAGATCTCCCCCCCCATCAGCAAGATCAGATGTCTGCACAGCGACAACCCCAGCCCCGTACCCCCATATTTCCGGGTGGTGGACTCGTCGGCCTGGGTGAATTTCTCAAAGATCATGCCGAACTTGTCCGCAGGGATGCCGATCCCGGTATCGCGCACGGAAAAATGCAGGCTCAACCGGGTCGGATCGGTGACGACGACCGGGACCGGTTCCACTTCCACCACCACCGATCCCTGATCGGTAAACTTGATGGCGTTGTTGATCAGGTTGGTCAGCACCTGATGCACCCGCAACGGATCCCCCATCCAGGTTTCCGTCAGTCCCAGGGGCACATGGCCAATCAGCTCCAACCCCTTCTGATGGGCCTTGAACGCCAGGGTCTCGCAAGCGCTTTCCACCTGTCCGCACAAATCGAACGGAATGCATTCGATGGTGTACTGACCGGCCTCGATCTTGGAAAGATCCAATAAATCATTGACCAACTGCAACAACGACAGAGAGGCGTTCAGAATGATCTGGTGATAATTGTCGCACTCTTCCGGAGAGACCGCCGCGTTGATCATGAGATCGGTCATGCCGATGATGGCATTCATGGGGCTGCGGATTTCATGACTCACATTGGCCAGGAAACTGCTTTTGGCCTTGTTGGCGGATTCGGCGGCCTGAAGGGTATTTTCAAGCGAATGCAGCAGGGCTTTCTCGGAGGTCACGTCACGAAAAAAGATAGTCAGTTGCGCCTCGCCTTTCCACTGACCGATGGTCATCGCCAGTTCCAGATCGATGATCCGGCCATCCGCGCATTGGCCCACGCAGGAGATGCGCCGCTGCATGGCCCGGGCATCGACACCCCCCGCATCGCTGCCCGAATTGAGAGAACGGGCAATCGCCTCCCGCCAGAAAGTCTGCATTTCCGGATCGACAATCACGGCCTCGATGGCCATGCCCTCCAACTGCGCCTGGGAATACCCCAGCAGCTTTCTGGCAGACTCGTTGCTGGCCACGATCCGGCCCTGCAAGTCCACGGACACGATCCCGTCGGAGGCATAGTCGAGAATGGACTGAAGATTGGCATCCCGCTCCAGCAACTCCATCCGGTTTCTCTCGAATTCCAGATGGGAACGCACACGGGCCAGCACCACCGAAGGCTTGAACGGTTTGGTGATATAGTCGATCGCCCCCAGCGAGAAACCAAAACTCTCCTCTCCGGCACTGTCCTTGGCGGTCAGGAAAATGATGGGAATCTCTCGGGTCTTCGCATCTTCCTTGAGCTCCTGGCACACCTCGTAACCGTTCATGCCCGGCATGACCACATCCAACAAGATCAGATCAGGCTTTCTGCTTCGGGCAATCTTCACGGCGGTCGCACCGTTATTGGCTGCCATCAATTCATAATGTTCTTCCAAGATCCCCATGACGATCTTGATGTTGGCGGGCACATCATCAACAATCAAAACAGTCTGCCTGCGATGGTTATCCATGCATGGAATCCGGATCAAGATGGAGTTTCTGGATGATCACCTTAAAATAAGACGAAGCCTCCTCGAAGTCAAACCGATCCAGACTCTGGACCATTCGATCCACCTCTTCCTGCAACTCTCCTCCCGACAACAAGGTCTGCAATTGCGCACCCAGTTCCAAGGCCAGCAAATTATAATGATCGATCTGAACCGCCAATGGTTTCAACACGGAAACCAACGCAGCGGAATCCACGCCGTCATCGATCCGCACGCCCCTTTTCGGCGGCAGGCCCTGCCCATAGGCCTCCTTCACCTGAAGAATCGAGGCCGACACCTGGCGCAGATGAAACCGATACCCCTGCAACAATCCCATCCAGAGGTCACGCTCATCCCGTCGCAGGCTCTGTTCCAGGGCCTGGGCCGCCAGGAACAGTCCGGTGGCCGACAGGTTGCCCGCGATGCCCTTGACCGTGTGGGCCAGACGCACGGCCGCCTGCAACGCCTCTGGACCACCGTCCTGCACGGCCTGCTCCAGAAGTCGGTCGCTGTCCGAAAACTGCTGTTCGAATTCCAACAGGATGGAACGCAACACCGTGTGATTGCCGTTCACCCGGTCCAAAGCCTGATGCAGCTCGATGCCCGGCAGCGACGACGGCAGACAAACGGTCCGCATCACCGGGACCACCGCCTCCACCGGGGAAGAAACCGCCTCCATGGGGGAGAGAACCGGCGCTTCCGGTCGCTCCGGAAGCGCAAGCGATGGGCGTGGTGACGGTTTATGCGTGCTGCGTTTGATCCATTGCATCAAGGCCAACAGCAACTGCTGCTGATCGATGGGCTTGGTGATGTGATCATTCATGCCCGCTTCCAGGCTTTTGTCATAATCTTCTGACATGGCGTGAGCGGTCATGGCCAGGATGGGCAACGCCCGAAAACGGGAATCGGCCCGAATGGCGCGGGTGGCGGCATAACCATCCATCTCGGGCATCTGGACATCCATCAGCACCAGATCATACGCCCTGGTCATCACCAGCCTCACCGCTTCCAGCCCGTTTCCGGCGATCTCCACCACGACCCCGGCACTCTTGAGAACCTCCCGCGCCACCTGCTGATTGATGCTGTTGTCTTCGGCCAGCAATACCCGCGCTCCCCCCAGAGCCTGAATGATGTGCTGCCGGTCCATGATCGGCAAAAACGTGGGCGTGGCACGGACCAGTTTGCGGTCGAACAACTCAAGAATGGTGTCGAACAGGTGCGAAGGGGTCACCGGTTTGATCAGACAGGCGTCCAACTGGAGTTCCATCGCCCCCTGTTCGGCAACTTCCTGACCAAAGGCCGTGGTCAGAACGATCTTGGGCAGCCTGACCGGTTTGGCCTCCGGCTGCGCTGGCGATCTCCCGGCTTCCGCTCCGCCCTGCCAGATCCAACTCATCTGCGGATCGCCGCGCAGGATCTGGATGGCCTCCAATCCATTCATGCCGGGCATGCTCCAGTCCATCAGAATCAGGTCATAGGAAAGCCCTGCCTCCAAAGCGGAACGCATGGCCGCCAACGCCGCCTCGCCACTGGCCACAGCCTTGGCGAACAGACCGAAAGCGCGCAACGTTTCCGTATAGACCATGCGTACCGTGGCATTGTCATCCACCACCAAAGCCCGCAAGGTTTTCAGGTCATGGGGCAAGACCATGGCGTCTGGACCCGGCTTGTGACCCAGAACCACGGTATAATGAAAGGTGCTGCCTCGTCCGACCTCGCTTTCCAGCCACATCCGGCCGCCCATCATTTCCACCAGGCGCTTGCAGATGGTCAAACCCAGCCCGCTGCCGCCAAATTTGCGCGTGATGCTCTCATCCGCCTGGGTAAACGAGCGAAACAGTCGGCCCTGTTGCTCTGCGGCGATGCCGATGCCGGAGTCCTGCACCGAAAAATGAATCCGCACCTGCTTGGCCGTCACCTCCTCCGGCTCGGCGCGAATGGTGATCTCTCCTTGCGTGGTGAACTTGATGGCGTTGCCGATCAGGTTGATCAACACCTGTTGCAGCCGCAACGGATCGCCCACCAGCAGACCCAACACATTGGACGGAGCCACGACAATCAGTTCGATATCCTTGTGAACCACCCCCTGTTTGCATGCGTCGATGGACTCCTCCAGCAGCTCGTACAGATCGAATTCCACGGCTTCCAGGGTCAGTTTTCCCTCCTCGATCTTGGAAAAATCCAGAATGTCGTTGATCACCCGCAACAGGTTGCGGGCCGACCTCCTGGCCTGGACCAGATAATCGCGGGCGCGGTGGGACAGTTCCAGATTCAAGGCCAGATCGATCATGCCCATCACCCCGTTCATGGGGGTGCGAATCTCGTGGCTCATGTTGGCGAGAAATCGACTCTTGGCCTGATTGGCCTGATCCGACTCCATCTTGGCCTGACTGGAAGAACGGGCATGCTCAAGAGCGATCTCCAGTTCTGCGGTGCGCACCCGCACCCGCTCCTCCAACTCTCCGTGATAGCCGCGCAGCGCGGCTTCGGCGTTGCGCAGGGCCTCCAGGGGCAAACGTCTCCCCGGACCGAAAATGGCCCAGGCGATCACCCCACTGATCAACACGATCCCCCCGCCGATCAGCATGTCGTTCCACAGGGAGATCCCCACGGTCAAATGGCCCACCGGATGGCCAAACGCGTGTACTTTTCTGCCGTGACCATGAAAATGCCACACCCATTCCGGACCCCCCGCAAACACGGTCAACCCATCCTTGTCGCTCAGTCGATACGCTTGACCGGGCACGACATACAACTCCAACATGGCCTGGATTCTGCTCGCGTTGTTTTCCCAGTTGTCCGGCTGTTTCTGGATGAATTGTTCGATCACGCGGGTCTGAAAGACAAGGCTGGCATCCAGAACACGATCGGTGCTGGAAACCACGAAACTGCCATACAACAGAATCGGCACCACGACCAGCAACAAAGCGATGGCGGTGGTCAGTCTCGTGATGGTGCGGGAGATGGAGTCGTGAAAATACACCTGGGACATGGAGGCGCTCAAGGATCGAGCGGCAGATAATGATGACTCAGCAGCACGGTTCTGGCCTCCTCGCTGCGCAAAAACGCCACGAATCGCTCCACCACAGGTCGCGTCTGCACAGGCAGAACGACGGTGATGACCTTGCGCCACGCATAGCTGCCGTCCCGGATCGCGGCCACGGACGGCATGACGCCATCGATGGCGAACACGTTCAAAGGTTCAGCGACCATGGCCAAGGTGGTGGGGCCCAAAGAGCCGGGCGTCTGTTTCAGCAACGTCAGGGTGTCGAGATCGTCCTGGCCGATCACCATTCCCGGTCGCTGCGCCGCCGCATCGACCGCCTTGTCCATGGCCGGAGACATGGACTTCATCACCAGGGTATCGCTCTCGAAGCTGGCCCGCAACACAAGACGGATCGGCGCGCCATCATCCCAGGTTTTGCGGTTTCCCTCCAGGACCGTCGCCAGTTCATCGCGGGTGAAGCCGTTTTTCTTCTGCCCCCCCGCAGACACGAAGACAAACGGCGTGGCGGCCAATTCAAAGAATCGACCGATGCGGGTCTGCTCATCCGGTCTGGGAAGACGACCGGAAAAAACCAGATCGAGATTGCCTTTGGCCAGCGCCTTCATGGCGCCACCGGACCCCAGCGGCGGCGAGACCTGATCCAGACTCACACCGGGCGCCTGTTTGCTGAAGGCGTGAAACAACCGGCTGACAATCGGAGCCGAAGAGCCGGTACCACCCACTTTCAGGGTATCGGACCATCCCGGACCGGCCATGCCGATCCCCACCAAGGCGACCAGCACCCGGACCATCCATTCCTGTTTCATGATCGTGCCCCTTTTGGACCGCACCCATTCTCAAAATGTCAACTTTGAAAAAAATAAAGCTCCGGAAGCCTCATCCTCCCAGCCCGGACATCTCCCAGCCGGAAGCCCCGGCCGCGCCCTGTTCAAAGTGATGACCCCGGGGTTTGCGCGACACCCCGGTCCGGATCCAATCCATCAGGGTCTGATCCGTGGCCCCGTCGCGCAGAGGCGTTTTCAGATCCACCCGTTCCCTCTCCCCGAGACACGACACCAACACGCCGTGGGCAGTCAGCCGCATGCGGTTGCAAGAGTCGCAAAAGTGACGCGAACGGGCCGCGATGAGGCCCACCTCCATGGCACTCCCGGCGATGCGAAAATAACGCGCCGGACCCGCTCCTTTTGCCCCGGGGTGAGCAACGGGCATCCACTCCCGCCCATCCCCCAGACGCGCCCGCGCGACCATCTCGTCCGCCGACAGATGACGTTCCTCTCCGCACCGCCCCACCGATCCCGCCAGTCCCACCGACCCCACCGGCATGATTTCGATCAATCTCGGCACCAGTCCGTACCGCTCGGCAAACGCGATCATCTCCGGGATTTCATGGTCGTTGATGCCACGCATCACCACCATATTGATCTTGACCGGCTTCAATCCGACCCGCACCGCCGCGTCGATTCCGGACAGCACCCGGCTCAACTCCCCGCCTCGGGTGATGCGGGCATACAGCGCCGGATCGAGAGTATCCAAAGAGATGTTGACCCGTTGCAGTCCAGCCCGACACAAATCATCGGCATGACGCGCCAGCAATACGCCATTGGTGGTCAAGGAGAGGTCAGTCAGTCCGGACAGAGCCGACACTTCCCGGACCAGCCACACCAGATTGCGACGCAACAAAGGCTCGCCTCCGGTCAGACGGATTCGGTCGATGCCCAAGGCCACGAACAGTCGGCACAATCGGGCCATCTCCTCCAGGGTCAGCGGATGACCACGCCCGGACCGCTGCGACGCCCCCGCCGGACGGCAATAATCACAACGCAGATTGCATTGGTCGGTCACCGACACCCGCAGATAACGCATGACACGACCCAACGCATCGGTCACCGGCATGATCTCACTCCCCGTCCGATCCGCTCACGACCCAACGCATCGGTCACCGGCATGATCTCACGCCCCGTCCGATCCCCTGTCGCCCTCCTGCCGCATGAGCACACCACTCCGCCCCCCCCGTTTTTCCAACAAACGGATCCCGCCCACGATCATCCAACGATCCACGGCCTTGCACATGTCATAGAGGGTCAAACCGGCCACGGATACGGCGGTCAAGGCTTCCATCTCCACCCCGGTCCGCCCCAGCGACTTGACCTCGGCGCGAATCAGGATCCGACTGCCCGCCAGATCCGGCTCGAACGCCACCGCCACGGAGGTCAGATCCAGGGTGTGACACAAAGGAATCAGCAGATCCACCCGCTTGGCCGCCATGATCCCGGCCAATCGGGCCGTCTCCAGCACATCCCCCTTGGACACCCCCCGATCCAGAATCAAACGCAAGGTCTCAGGGGCCATGCTCACCTCGCCCCCGGCCACCGCCACCCGCTCCGTGACCCCCTTGGCCGACACGTCCACCATGCGAGCCGCTCCCTGCGCGTCGAAATGGGTCAACTCCGCAGCCTCACACATATTCGATCCATTGAATGGTCACCGCATCGCCATCCCCCAGTCTGACCGGCGATTCGGGCAGAACGATCAGCACATTGGCCTTGGCCAGACTGGTCAGGATTCCCGATCCCTGGGGGCCGGTGGTCTCCACCCAGACGCCGCCCGCATCACAATGGGCCACCCCCCGGATGAAATCCATCCGGGAGTGTTTCTTGTTCAAGGAGCCACGAAACGTGGCGCGCATTCGTTTCGGCGGCTCATCCGCCGCCCCCATCAACCGCAACAAAGCCGGACGGACCATCAACAGAAAAACCGTCAGACACGATACCGGATTGCCCGGCAAACCAAAAAACCGGGCGCGTCCCAATTGTCCATAAGCCTGGGGCTTGCCCGGCTTCATGGCCACCTGCCAAAAATGGATCCTGCCTTGGTCTTGCAACACCTCCTTGACCAGATCGTAATCCCCCACCGACACCCCGCCGGTACTGATGACCGCATCGGCCTCGGCGGCGCCCCGGGCCAAAGCGGCCGCAATCGCCTCGCGACTGTCGCGCGCCAAACCCAGATCCAGCACCTCCACGCCCAAAGCCTGCAAAGAGGCCCACAGGGCACTGCGGTTGCTGTCGTGGACCTGACCCGGTTGCAAGGGTGTGCCCGCCGGGATCACCTCGTTGCCCGTGGACAACAACGCCACTACCGGTCTCCGGAACACCTCCACCTCGGCGCGTCCCAACGCGCTCAACAGACCCAGATGAGCCGGTCGCAAACGACACCCCCGGTTGAGCACCAGCGATCCGGCGCGGATATCCTCTCCCGCCAGACGGATATTCTCGCCAGGCCCAACCCCTTCCGGCAGCGTCACCCGGTCCCCGACCCGTTGCACCCGTTCCTGCATCACCACGCAATCACAGCCCGGGGGAACCGGTGCCCCGGTCATGATCCGCACCGCCTCTCCCGCCCCCACCCTCCTGGTCAACCGTTCCCCGGCCGGCAACTCCGCCACCACCGTCACGGTGACCGCATCCGCTGCGGGAAACGCGGCACTGCACACCGCGTATCCATCCATGGCGGCGTTGTCGTGATTGGGCACGTCGGCATCAGCCAGCACCGGAGCCGACAACACCCGTCCCAACGCCGCTTCCACCGGAATCCTGACCACTTCCGCCACAGGCGTGGTTTCGGCCAGCACACGCGAATAGGCCTCTTCAAACGCGATCATGTCACAATCATCCTGGATCCCCTGCCTGGTCACGGCTCAAACCAACCCTTGCGACCCCGGTTGGCGTTGCTGTGTTGTATGTGCTGTGTGTGCTGTGTGGGAATTCCGCTTTCCTTCCCACACACCCACCCGTTTTCCTGCCATCGGCCCTCCATGACAAGATAAACCCGGACACCGGGTGCATGCAATCGGAAGATCAGGATACGGCATGCCATTTTTCGCAATACATGACCGAACCATCAAGCCGGATCGGTCCGACTTGACGGTCCAGGAGCGATTCTTGAAAGCCGTGCGCACCCTGTCATGAGCGCAGAATTTTCTTGAATTTGGGATTTGGCGTGCATTGCAACAACCGGCCGACGATTTTCCGGAATGTAGCCGGATCGGTCTTTCTGTCCGTCAGCACGGAGAGTAATTGGACCATGGTATCCCCACGTTTCCTGGAATCCTCATAAGGATGCTCATGAAGCAGGCGTGAAATACTGGTCAGGTAGGAAACCATGCCACCTTGCAGACTCTGGATGCGTCCCCTGCCTGTCAATTGCTCTTGCAGGTAACGGCTTGAGTCTCCCTTGCTGCAATAGATCAGCAACGTTCTTTTGGTCAACTGCGCTGCGAATTTCTTGATGAACGCATCCGGTCTTTCTTCAATGTCAAGCGCATAAACACTGATTGAGCCGGGAATGGCCGGATCCGTCTCCGGACCGCCCCGGACATCGATCAGGATGGGGGCCGTCGGATCCTCCAGGAACTCTTTGATGGACATGACGCCTGCATTCAGAAGCATTCCAGGATCATCCTTGCTCGAAATGATTTGGAAACAACAGACGCCTTGTCGTTCTCCTGTCAGAATGTCTCATATTCATCATCGGACAAGGATCGCTTTCCGGAGTTCAATGTGACCGGAGCAGGCAGCAGGGTTGATGGTTGATGAGCCTGTTTTGGGAGAGACACCATTCCATCTCCAATCGGATTGGTATTGTGACCAATACTGAAGAAGGAAACAGACTGAGACATCCGACTGGACTGCGTATTCAACTCTTCCGCTGTTGCGGCCAGCTCTTCAGAAGTGCCGGCAGTCTGTTGAATCACCTGATCAAGCTGACGTATCGCCTCGTCGATATGCGCAATTCCCTCGCGCTGTTGTCTGCTGCACTCCGTAATACCACGAATCCGTGCCGCCGTGTCCTGAATATCCGGAACCAGTTTACTGATGATCATGCCTGCCTGTTCTGCAACAAGAACACTGGAGGAAGAAAGACGACTGATCTCTCCGGCCGCGACCTGACTGCGTTCCGCCAATTTTCTGACCTCTGCGGCCACGACGGCAAACCCTTTGCCATGTTCACCGGCTCGTGCCGCTTCGATGGCCGCATTCAGGGCCAACAGGTTGGTCTGTCGCGCGATTTCCTCGATAATGCCAATTCTGGACGCAATTTCTTTCATGGCGTGGACCGCCTGATTCACGGCATCCCCTCCTTTGGCGGCATCCTGGGAGGCTTTCATGGCGATGTTTTGCGTGGTGCTGGCACTGTCTGTATTGAGTTGGCAACTTCCGGTAATTTCCTTCAGAGCCAGAACGGTGGCTTCCACGGAGGCGGCCTGTTGCGTGGTGGATTGTGACAGACCCTGAGCCGCCTCCGAGAGTTGCTGACTGCCCTGGGCCACCTCACCAGCCGCCATTTTGACCTGACCAATGATCGCATGGAGTTTATGAATCGCTTCCCCCATGGTGGAAGCCATGATGCCCACTTCATCCTTTTGTTGAATGGTATTGGTGACAGTCAGATTGCCACGTCCGAACTCCAACGTCATTTGCTGGAGGGTGCGGACCGGATTGGCAATGACGCGACCAATCAGCCATGAAAACAGGGAACCCAGCAAGAAAATGACGCCACTGGCACCCATCGCCAACCTGGCCTGTTGTTGAGCCGACACACTGGCGGCCTGGGACGTGCTGGTCATCGCCTCAGAGGCTCTTTTGGTCAAGGTTTCCAGGAGTGGCTCGATGGCATGTACGGATGCGCGCATCTGTTTCATCATGTCAGAGAGTTCCTTCTCCTTGGCCACCAGTTCCATCAGGGCTTGCTGATACTGCTTGCTGGTCTGAACCAGGACCGTTTTATCCTCATCAGGAATGAAAGAGGTCTCGGCCTGTTGTCTCATGGCATCCAGTTTCTTGGCAAGACTGACGATATATTTCTCATCGTTGCGCAACAAATAGTCCTTCTCATCCTTCCGGATCTCCAGATAAAGCTGCGCCAATCCTGGGACATAACGGGTTTTCAACAGGGCTTCGATTTCGTGTGCCAGTTTACGAAAAGAATCGGCACCGGGATCGGTCTTCTCTGGGGATTGGGCCACCGACTCCTTGAAGCTGCTCAGATATTTTTCTGCCATGACGGTAAGATTCTTCTGAATCGCGTCGCTCAGAGTGGAACCCGCCACATCCCTGGCAAACTGTTTCACCTGATTGTCCAACTGCCCCAGATATTTCGGATCCTTTCTGAGCTGAAAATCCTTCTCTGAACGCCGCATCTGGAGCAGGGTGACAAAAAGGGCTTCTGTATCATAATTCTTGATTTTCTTTTCCAGGTCATGCGCGCTGCCCCGGAATTTCCCCTGGAGGCCAGATTGAGGATCCAACCCTTTTTCCGTTTCATGGCTGGACAGTCTCAAGAAAACAGCCAGATACTCTTCTGCCTTGCTCTTGATCTCGCTGTTCAGACGGAGACTCTCGGCGTCCTGATTCTTCTTGGAAACAGAGATCATTTCATCGGCGATTTGCTGTACCGAGCCGATACGCTTCTTGACCGCATCAATGTACTTTGGATCTTTGCGCAATAAAAAATCCTTCTCTCCACGCCTGGCCTCCAGCATCAGGATATTCAACTGTTGCGCGCCGGATTTCTCCACCTCGGCTCTCTGCAACACATCTTCCATGAATGTGGTCAAGGATTGGGTCAGGGTGTAATCGTAAAGCATCACGACGCCCAGAAACATCAAACCAACCACCCCGAATCCAACACTGATTTTTGTGGTAATTCTCATATTGAGGAAATGGATTGACAGGGCCATGGGATCATTCCTTTCTTTAACTAGGGCGTGTTGACATTCAATAAATTAATCATTCCTATTCAAGCCAAATCATAGTGCAAACCAAACCAATCATAGCGTTAAAGCATTTATCTAACTTCTCATAACGAGTTGCAATGCGTCTGAACTGTTTGATACGGTTAAAGAATCT
>JADGBT010000023.1 GCA_015231375.1 Magnetococcales bacterium
CGGCGTTGGAACGGATGTTGCCGATGCCTTTCAGCGTGCGCAACTCCCGTTCCAGACCGTCGATCACCCCGGACAAGGCGGTCGGCTCGTTGCCCCCCGCTTCCACCGTGTCACTCCCCCATTTGACACCCTCCAAGCGATAAAACACAAGATCAATAAATTTCTTTGACGAAGAAAAGTCACCAATAAAATAATTTCCTGTTTTTTTATTACTTAAAAAATATAACAATCAAAATTAATCTTTACATAATTATCTTAATTGTTTATAAATCCTCCTGCATTCCAAAAGACTCAAAAATGCAATCATGACACATTAACCAGAATCAGGAGACCCAACCATGCTGATCGTCAGTTGCCGCAGGGATTTTACCGATAGCGATAACCTTTCTGTTAAAGGCTTGCAGTACGCCGACATCGATCTGAACATGCCACAAGCACCCAACAGAGTTGCCAACAATTTTAACGGCGCCATCAAACCCGAATCGAAAGTACTGGTCCTGGTGCATGGCTACAATAATGATTATTACCACGTATTGAGCGCCTACACCCTGATAGATAAGGAATTCCAACAAGAGTGTCAGAACCGCTATGACCATATTATCGGTTTCATCTGGCCGGGTGGAGATCACGGTGTGGAATATTTCTCCGCCCGCAATCGCTGTCCGGAATCCTCGGTTCATTTCCAGACCCTCATCCAGCAGTTGCAAGCCAACGGCTGTTCCGTCGCCATCAGCGCGCACAGCATGGGCTGCCGGGTGGTCATGAAAGCCTTGGATCAATTCATCGTCAAGGGGGGGACACTGCCGAAGGATATGGAAATTTTCCTGTCAGCGGCGGCTGTTGACAACGAGGTACTGGAACCCGGAGAGGATTACTACAAGGTCACTTGTGTTGACAAACCCATCTACGTCTTTCACTCCAAACACGATGACACCTTGAAACTGGCCTATGCCGCCGCCGAACTCGACCTAGCCCTGGGGCTGACCGGCCCGGAGAATCCGGAAAAGGTCAACGAAACCACCTGCGTGGTCAATTGCAAAAACATCGTGCACGAACACACCGAGTACAAAAGAAGAAAGAAATGGTATCAATTCATTAACGCACAATTAGCCTGGGCGCTCCCCACCAACAAATTCTGCACGATTCCGTAAAATACCCGATTCATTCCGGGGTGACGGATCTTCCGTCACCCCGGGGATCCCCCCATGCTCCCCCCCTCATCCCCCGCCAACCGCGCCAGCAGCCCGGTCATGCTTTGGATCTCCTCCGGGGTCAGGTGCGCGAAGATCTGCGCTCCGGCATGGCGCATCACCGCCTCCATGGCCCGACCGATCAACGGCAAAGCCGCAGGGGCCAGACGCACCGGCTTGACCCGGCGATCCCCGCTGACCGTCAAACGCACGATCAGACCCCGCCCCGCCAGTTGATGCAGCACCTTGGTCAAGCCTCCCGAGGTGATCAGCAGGGCCTGACGCAGTTGCGACGGGGTCAGTTCATAAGGCTCCGGAGAACGACGCAGACTGGCCAGCACATCGAACTCCGCCGGACTCAGGCCGAACCGCTCCATCACCCCGCACGCACGCCCATACATCACCCCGTGGGCGCGATGCAGGGTCAGGGTAAAGGGCAACAAAACCGGATCGAACTCTTCAGGCCAGTGGTCCCGATGGGCCGCGATGATGCTTTGTAAAAATGTATCCATGACTCCCCCTTGACAGAAATTGACAAAAAATATCTTGCAAGATAGATAAAAAGTCAATATCCTTTTGCAAAAATCTGTCTTGCAAGATAAATAAAACCCCACTGTCGTGTCAACGATTCCGGGAGATCACCGTGTCACCCTTGCATCCCTCGCTGACCATTCTGTTCTCGACCGCCTGTCTGTGGGGATGCGCGCTGGTGGGCACGGATTATCGACGGCCCGAGGCCGTGCATCCTCCGGCAGGCTGGCACGCGGCCCTGCCCCACGCCGGTTCCGGGGCCAAAATGGCCTCCTGGTGGGAACAATTCCAGGATCAAACCCTCACCGGACTGATCCAGGCCACCCTGGAACAGCATCCCGGCCTGAACGCCGCCCAGGGCGCCATCGAGGCGGCCCGCGCGGCGTTGACCTATCAGCAATCCGCAGATCAACCCCAGGCCCGTTCAGCGGCGCAACTGCAACGTTCGGGCAACCGCCCCAATCCCGCCATTCTCTCTTCCACCAGCCGAAGTGTGGCCGTGGACGCGAGTTGGGAACTGGATCTGTTCGGACGGGTCAAACGGGCCACCGAAGGGGCCGCCGCCAAGGTGGCGGCACGGCAGGCGGAGTGGCATGGCCTGAAAATTTCGCTGGCCGCCGAAACCGCCGCGCTTTACAACGATCACCGCACCTGCACGCGTCTGCGCGACAGTCTGCAAGAAGAGGTGAAATCCCGTCGTGCCAGCGCGCAAATCACCCGGGTGGCCACCCAGGCCGGTCTGACCGCCCCGGCGGACGAGGCGGTGATCCAGGCCCGGGTGGCCGACGCCCAGGCGCGTCTGGCGGCCCAGGAGGCGGAATGTTCCCTGTCCGTCAAGGGACTGGTGGCCCTGACCGGTCTGGAGGAACCCCAATTGCGCGCACGCCTCTCGAAAACGCCCCAGTCTTCCCTGACTGCCCCGCCACTGGCCGTGACCACCCTGCCCGCCCGTCTGCTGGCCCAACGCCCGGATCTGGCCGCCGCCGAACAGGAACTGGTCTCCGCCAACGCAGAGATCGGCGTGGCCGAGGCGGCCCGTTATCCGCGTTTTTCGCTGCTGGGCGCGGTGGGAGCCGGAGTGGTGACCCTGGGAAGCGTCAGTCAGTCAAACCGACCCTGGAGTTTTGGTCCGGCGCTGTCGTTGCCGCTTCTGGACGGAGACTCCATCGAGGCCGGAGTGCGCGCGGCCCGTGCGCGTCACGCCATGGCCCTGGCCAACTACCGTCGCGCGGTGCAAGAAGCGGTGCGGGAGGTGGAAAGCGCGCTGGTCAATCTGGAGGCGGTGCGTCTGCGGGTGCAGGAATCCCGGGCCTCGGCCCGGGGGGTGGCGGCCTACCGCAAAGCCGCAGAAGAGAATCTGCGCACAGGGGGGATCAGTCGTCTCGCCCTGGAAGAGGCCCGCCGACAACATCTGGAAGCGGAACGGACGGTGATCCAACTGGAAGGACGGGAGGTGCAACAATGGATCAATCTCTACAAATCCCTGGGCGGCGGCTGGGAGTCGGACCCTCTCTCTCCCACACACGACCAGGAGCCGGCATGAAAGCCTTGATCCCCTGTCTGGCCCTCTTCGCAATGGGAGGCATGACGCTGCCGTTTTCCGTTGCGCCGGTCCAGGCCGCCGACAAGACTCCGGCGGTCCAGGAGGAGCGCGCCGCCCTCACCGTGACCCTGACCCAACCCACCCGGGAGAACTGGCCCCGGACCCTGCTGGTGAGCGGAGGCATTTTCGCCTGGCAGGAAGCGGTGGTCGCCTCGGAGATCGGGGGATTGACCATCGTCTGGCTGCCGGTGGACGTGGGCAGCGTGGTGAAACGGGGTCAGGAACTGGCGCGACTCTCCGACGACGGGATCAAGGCCACCCTGGCCCAGCAAAAGGCCAACGTGGCCAGAGCCAGGGCCGCCCTGGCCCTGGCCAAGGCCAACGGAGGACGGGCCAGAGCCGTGGAGGGTTCCGGGGCCATCTCCGAACAGCAGATCACCCAGTATCTCATCGGCGAGGAGTCCGCCGAAGCGGAACTGGCCGCAGCCAAGGCCGCCTTGGAACATGAAGAGGTGCGTTGGCGCCAGACGCGCATTCTGGCCGCCGATGATGGCATCATCTCTTCCCGCAGCGCCACGCTGGGCGCGGTGGTCCAGCCGGGAGGGGAGTTGTTCCGGCTGGTGCGTCAAGGTCGGCTGGAGTGGCGGGCGGAGGTGACCGATGGTCAACTGCCGCTGATCCAACCCGGACAAAAGGCCCGCATCGAATGGGCCGAAGGCCAATCCCTGGAGGCGACCGCGCGGCTGGTGGCGCCCACCTTGAATCCGGAAACCCGCAAGGGGGTGGTCCATTTCGATCTGCCGGACAAAAGCGCGCTCAAATCCGGGATGTTCGCCCAGGGAGAGATCCAACTGGGCGAGGCGAGCGCCTTGACGCTGCCCCAGTCGGCCATCGTGCTGCACGACGGTCACGCTTATGTGTTCGAACTGGTCAACGGCGGCGACCGGGTGACCCGCCGCCGGATCGCCACCGGTCGCCGGGTGGACAACCGGGTGGAGATCACCTCGGGAGTGGAGGAGAACGCCCGGGTGGTGGGCAGCGGTGGCGCGTTTCTCAAGGATGGCGACCGGGTGCGGGTGACGGAGGCCACGCCGTGAATTTCTCGTCTCTGTCCATTCGTCATCCAGTCCCCGCGATTCTGTTGTTCGCGTTGTTGACTCTGCTGGGATTGTCTTCGTTCCGGGCCTTGGGGATTCAGAACTTTCCCGACATCGAGGTGCCCACCATCACCGTGAGCGCCACCCTCGAAGGCGCCGCCCCGGCCCAACTGGAAACCGAAGTGGCCCGCAAAATCGAAGACGCGGTGGCCTCTCTGGGAGGCGTGGAGCATATCCGCTCCACCTTGACCGACGGCATGGTCACGATCCAGGTGGATTTCGTCATCGACAAGAGCGCCGATGTGGCCCTCAACGAAGTCCGCAACGCCGTGGACGCGGTGCGCAGCGATCTGCCCCAGGATCTGACCACTCCCGTGGTCTCCAAGCGCACCACCACCGGCGGGGTGATGATCGCCTTTGCCGTCACCTCCGCCACTCTGGACGCCGGGGAACTCTCCTGGCTGGTGGACAACGATCTGGCCAAAACGCTCGTGGCCGTGCCCGGAGTGGGCAAGTTCAGCCGCATGGGAGGGGTGGACCGGGAGATCCGGGTGGATCTGGATCCCGCCCGCATGCGCGCGCTCGGCGTCACCGCCGAAGAGGTCTCACGGATGCTGCGTCAGACCCGCAAGGACGCCTCCGGAGGACGGGGGGACATCTCCGGCAACGTGCAGGCCATCCGCACCCTGGCGGCTCCCGAGTCCCTGGCCGATCTCCAGAATCTGGAAATTTCTCTTTCCGGGGGGCGTTCCGTGGCCCTGTCGGAAATCGCCACCCTCACGGACGGCCACGCCGAACCCACCAGCATCGCCCTGCTGGACGGGGAACGGGTGGTCGGTTTCGAGCTGACCCGCTCCAAGGGATCGAGCGAGGTCAGCGTGGCCCAGGAGGTGCGCCGTGTGGTGGAGGCCTTTGCCCGCGACCATCCCCAGGTGACCATCCGGGAGGCCTACAACACCTTCGCCCCGGCCCTGGACAACTACCGTGGCTCCATGGAACTGCTCTACGAAGGAGCGTTTCTGGCGGTGGTGGTGGTCTGGTGGTTCTTGCGGGACGGACGCGCCACATTGATTTCGGCGGCGGCGTTGCCTTTGTCGATCATTCCGGCTTTTCTGGTCATGCGGCTGGCCGGTTTCAGTCTGGACACCCTCACGTTGCTGGCTTTGGCCCTGGTGGTGGGCATTTTGGTGGATGACGCCATCGTGGAGGTGGAAAACATCGTCCGCCACATCAAGATGGGCAAAACCCCCTATCAGGCGGCCATGGAGGCGGCGGACGAAATCGGCATGGCCGTGATCGCCACCACTTTGACCCTGGTGGCGGTCTTTCTGCCCACGGCGTTCATGGGAGGGATTCCGGGCAAATTTTTCCGGCCCTTCGGCATGACCGCCGTGGCGGCGATTCTCGCCTCCCTGGTGGTGGCCCGACTGCTGACCCCGATGATGTGCGCCCATCTGCTGCGCCCTCTGAAGCACGAACCCAAGGAAGGAGCCTGGCTCCGGCATTATCTGACCTGGGTGACCACCTGTCTGGATCATCCGCGCCTCACGATGATCGCCTCGCTGCTGTTTCTGGCCGGATCCCTGGCATTGGCGCCGCTGCTGCCATCGGGCTTCGTGCCGGCGGCGGACCGTTCCCAGACCCTGGTGACCCTGGAACTGCCTCCCGGCAGCGCCCTCGACGACACCCTGGCCGCCTCCCAAAAGACCATGGCCCTGCTCAAGCAGATTCCGGAAGTGACCCGCATCTACGCCACGGTGGGATCGGCGACCAGCGGCGAGGGTGGACCTCTGGGAGGAGGTTCCAGCGGCGACACCCGCAAGGCCACTTTGGTGGTCGCTCTGACCGATCGCACCACCCGCGAGCTGAAGCAATCCGCCATCGAGGAGGTGTTGCGCGCGCGGCTGCGCGAGTTGCCGGGCATCCGTTTCGCGATCAGTTCCAACGGTCCGGGGGTCAAGCTCACGGTGGTGCTGGTGGGCAACGAGCCGACCGCCTTGTCCGGGGTGATCGACGGTCTGGAACGGGAGTTGCGCACGCTGAAAGGCATCGGCAACATCCGTTCCAACGCCGGTCTGGAACGTCCGGAGATTCATATTGTCCCGGATTTCGCCCGGGCCGCCGATCTCGGCGTTTCGGGGGAGGCCATCTCCCAGGCGGTACGGATCGCCACTGCCGGTGATTTCAAGATGCAGTTGGCCAAGCTCAACCTGCCCGAACGACAGGTGCCCATCCGGGTACGACTGGCCCAGGGGGTGCGGCACGATCTGGCGGCCATCCGTCAACTGCCTCTGGCCACCCGTACCGGCATCATTCCCTTGGAAAGCGTGGCCACGGTGAGTCTGCAAGGTGGATCGTCGCAGATCGACCGTTTGGACCGCATGCGGCGGGTCAGCATCGATGTGGAACTGGGGCAACGGGTGCTTGGCGATGTGCTGGCCGAGGTCAACCGGTTGCCCACCTTGCAACAATTGCCGGTCGGGGTGCAGCGTCCTCCGGACGGGGACGCTCAGCGCATGAAGGAGCTGTTCGGCAGTTTCGCCGGGGCCATGGCCATTGGGGTGATGTGCATTTATATCGTGCTGGTGTTGTTGTTTCACGATTTTTTGCAACCGGTGACCATTCTGGCCGCGTTGCCTTTGTCGTTGGGCGGGGCGTTCGTGTCGTTGCTGGCCACCCACAACGCCTTTTCCCTGCCTTCGGTGATCGGCATTCTGATGCTCATGGGCATTGTCACCAAGAACTCCATCTTGTTGGTGGAGTATGCGGTGGTGGCGCGGCGCGAACGGGGTTTGGAGCGACGCGAGGCGTTGCTGGACGCCTGTCACAAACGAGCGCGTCCCATTGTCATGACCACCATCGCCATGGGAGCGGGCATGTTGCCGGTGGCGTTGGGGATCGGGGCCGAGCCGAGTTTCCGGTCGCCCATGGCCATCGTGGTGATCGGCGGCCTGCTCGCCTCCACGCTGCTGTCGCTGCTGGTGATTCCGGTGCTGTATGGCTATGTGGATGACCTGTCGAAAATCTTCAAGAAAACAACCCATTGAAAAAAAAGCGGGGGTCTGGGGGATTCTTCCCCCAGGGTTTTGACTTTAAAAAAATAAAAAATTTATCTTAAATTTTTAACAAAATAAAATTAATAATTTTTTTGTTTTTAAAGGCGAAAGTCAAAATCAAAGTCAAAACCCTGGGGAAAGAATTCCCCAGGCCCCTTCTTCTTTTTCAATAATTTACGATCCATCTTCCACGCGGATGACCAGTTCGGTTCCCAACGAACGCGCGAAATGGGTCGCGGCGCTGCCCTGATTGACCACCACTTCCACAGTGCCAAAACCACCCACGATCATCGTGACCGCTCCCACCGGAACACTCGAAAAGGTCGAAACCAACGCACCGCAAGCCATCCCATCCAGCCACCCCTTCACCGTGCGACTCCGCAACTTGTCACCAGGCAACGCGGTCACGAGATTGCCGTAACGATCCTGAAACACCACCTCGGTACGCCACGCCCCGTAACCCGTCGAACGCCAACCCGGATCGTTCAACAACACCGGCGGCGCGATCAAAGGCGTGCCCAACTCCATGGGAGAACGACCATGCAACAGGTGCGCCGCCGCCGGAGCGAACAGATCCCGTCCATGAAAGGTGTGACTGACGCTCTCTTCATCCCCCATGCCGTCCAAAGCCAACAGCCGGGCATCGGGACGGGTCAAGACCGGAGTCAACACACCGTTGTCAGGGCCGATGAAAAACGATCCGCCGGACTGCGCCACCAATCCCCGACGACCACTGCCCACCCCCGGATCCACCACGCACATCCACACCGCCGGAGACGGCATGTGCGGCAGACAACGCTCCAGCATCCAGGCTCCGCTTTTGATCGCGAAGGGCGGAATATCATGAAACAGATCCAAAACGGTCACACGGGGGAAAAGACGCGTCAACACCCCTTTGACCTGACCGACATACGGATCGGAAGTGCCAAAATCAGTCAGAAGCACCACCGGCATGGGCTGAGAGGAAGAACCGAACACGAATGATATCTCTTTTTGATTGGAGGAAAGGCGTCAAGATGGCGCTTCAGGAACCAAGACAGTCAGGCACGCTGATGGAACAGACGCGAGCCCTGGGCTGCGGCTCCATATCCCCGGCGCAGGGATTGAACGCGCCGGTTTTCGGAAAAAAGCTGATCGGCCACCTCGGACTTGTGACGCAGCAGGATGGGCTGCACCGCGTTAATACGTTGGACCAGACGATTCAAACGTTCACGGGTGCCATCTCCCGGAGTCACGCCGTCGGGAAAACGATCGGTGAACCGCTCCAGCTCGGCCATGCCCGCGTCCCACGCCTTCATCAGGCCGTCGAACTGCGCGGCGGAAAGGGTTTCCGGGGCGGCGCACTGATCCAACAAGGCGTTAAGCCGGGCCACGATATCGATCATGGCGCCGCTGTTGTGGTCGTTCACACCAATCCCTCAAGCCGACGCTGAGGCATCTCAAAAGGCGGCAAAGGAGCCACGGCCTCGCTTTTGACCTGACGCACCGCGTCACGCCATCCTTCCAGCAAGGTGTTCAGATGCCGGATCACCTCGCGAATGAACTCGGGATCCTTGCGCAGATTGGCCTGGGTGAGCCGATCCAGCATGTAGCCATACAGATCGAACAACTGAATGGCCAACTCTCCCCCTTTTTCAAAGTTCAAGGTGTTTTGCAGCTCGGCGATGATGGCGATGCCGCGACGCAGACTCATCTTGTGATCGCTCAAACGACCGCCATTCAACTCTTCGATGGAACGTTCCAGAAAACGGATCGCCCCTTCGTAAAGCAGAATCAGCAAGTCCTCACGGGAAGCGGTGTTGGCCCGGGAACTTTTATAACTGCGCAAGCCATAAGACATGGCGGGTATTCACCCTCAATGGTCCATGGAAACCGCGACCGCAGGTGCCTGAAGCCCCCGCCAGCCATCCAACAGAATACGCAACTGTTCGATCACCCGGTGGATGAACTCGGACTCATGGGTCAAACCCGCCTGGGTGAGACTGTCGAGCATGTAGCCGTAGAGATCGTTCAACTGGGCCGGAACCTGTCCCGCCTGGGAGAAATCGAGGGTTTTCTGGAACTCCTCGATGATGCGGCGACCACGCTGCATCCAATGTTTGAACTCGGCCACCCGACCATCCTCGCACGCCCTGGCCGCCTGCTCCAGAAACTGGATGCACCCTTCGTAAAGCTGGACCAAAACATCCAACTGCGAAACGTTCTCCTCATTGACCGGAGGAGGGGGAGCGAATGGCGCAGTGCTTTCCATGTGTTGAATTTCCACAACCTTTCTCCATGAACTGCTGGAGGCACAAGAGTTCCCGATGCCATTATTTCACATGACAGGATGCATACGCAATCCCGTCGGACTGTACCGCCCGGATCAACCGCCCAGTTTCGAGAGGGACGTGAGCAGTGAACCGCTGGAGCTGTTCATTCTGGTGATCAACTGCTCCAGATTGGAGAATTTCTTGGTCAGGTTTTCCCGCACCTGTTCCAGACGGGTGTTCTCCCGTTCGATGTTCTTTTCCAACCGGTCGAGCCGGGCCTTGAGGCCATCCTTGCGACCCGTGAGCGCGCCATCGGTGCTGGAAGTCAACTCATCGATGAGATCGGCCATGCGGAAGGCCACACCCTCGGTGAACGTATCCCCGGTCGAGGTGTGTTCGGAGGTGAACAGTTTGGTGATGCCGTTGAAATCATACGCCAGGGCGTCATCCAGGGATGTACTGTCGAAGCTGATTTTGCCGGTCTTCTGATCGGTGCGCAACCCCATGGACGCCAGGGTCGAATAGGGCGCCAAGTCGCCCGAGGAGTTCTGGGTCGCGGTATTCAACACCGAGCGCATTTGCGACAACACGCTGCGCGCCACGGTGTCACCGGAGAGGGTGTCGCTTTTGTGGGTGTTGACGTAATCGACCACCGCGTTGTAACTGTCCAGAAAACCGGTCAAGACCGTTTTCATGGCCGTGGTGTCGTTCTGGATGGTGACCTTGATGGTGGATCCCACGGTGCCGATCGCATCGTTGTAGCCATCCCCGTCACTGTCGGTGACGGTGGTGCTGCTGGTGACCTCCTGGAGATTCAAGGTCACGCCGGTGAGGGCGTCGGTCACCTGATTCGACGAACTGACCACATCGATGCCATCGATGTTCAAGATCGCGTCCTGAGGCGCGACCGTTTGGGTGAAGCTGAATCCCGAGGTGACGGCGGTGATGCGACTCCCCTTGGTGCCGCCTGAGTCCGTGTAGACGCCACTGTCTTTGGCGGTCAGCAGCAACCGATACTTGGAGCCATCGTAAAGCACGCTGGCGCTCACGCCTTCCTCATCCCCGTAATCGATCCCGTTGATGGCGGAAGCCAGATCGCTTAAGGTCATGGTCTCCAGGTCGCTGGAGTCGAAACCGGACGTGGTGCCGGTGCCATAGAGCGTACCGTTGTAGGTGAAGGAAAGATTGGCGCCCGTCCCCAGGGTGGTGGTGGCGGTGGCAAGGCCCGAGGAGGCATCCATGGCATAGGTGTCATAGGTAGCCAACTGCCCCACGGCGATGGAGTGGATGGAAGCCAGAGCGGTACTGTCGGCGCTCGCGGTGATGTAGTCCTCATTCGACGAGGTGACGGTGTGCGGGGACCAAGCCGAGGTCTCCTGAAGCTCCTTGGACTTGGCCTCCAACGCGAGCATTTTGGTTTCCAGCTCACCGATGGCGGTCTGCTGGCCCGTGAAGAAAGTCTGATCGCGCTCGTAGGCTTTCAAACGGGTCTTCTGCGCGTTGACCAGCTGATCCACCATGTCTGCGGGCAAGCCGCTGGCCATGCCCGAAATGGTTACGCTACCGAGTGCCATGCTCTGCTCCTCATCATTGACTGGAAATCGGCTGGAACCCGGGCCGGTGTTGCCTCAGGTTGCGCCATACAACAATTCCCGCGACTTCCGAACCCCTTCCCGCTCAAAGACCCTGCTCAGAACTCCTGCTCAAAAGCTCCGGTTCGACCGATTATGGAATCTTATCGGTCGAACCGGAGCCTGGCTTGCGTCAAAAATTCACGGGATGGCCATCCGCGACCATCGTCTTTCAAAGCAACGCGAGATGGATCCAGGACACGGCGACGAGGCTGCGTCACGACCGAAGAACATCTGCTGCGCGTTACTTGCCGAGCAACTGCAACGCCAACTGGGGCTGTTGATTGGCCTGGGCCAACACCGCCGTACCGGCCTGCTGCAAGATCGCATTGCGGGTCAAGGTGGCGGTTTCGTTGGCGATATCCGCATCCATGATACGGGAACGGGCCGCCGACATGTTCTCCACCACATTGGACAGATTGGCGATGATCGCCTCGAAACGGTTCTGGATCGCGCCCAGATTGGCCCGGCTTTCAGAAACGCTGTCCAAAGCGCTGCTGATCGTACTCAAAGCCTGGGACGCACCGGCAGCGGTGGAGATGGTCACGGTACTCACACCCAAAGCGCCCCAAGTGGCCGCCGCGATGGAAACCTTGATGGTCTGCCCTTCCTTGGTGCCCACCTGGAACACCTTGCCCAGGAACGTACCATCCAGCATCTTGGAACCGTTGAACTCCACATCCTGGGAGATGCGCTGAATCTCGGAGAGGAGCTGGGTCACCTCCTTTTGGAGATCGGCCCGGTCCGAACTGGTGTTGGTGGCATTGGCCGCCTGCACCGCCAACTCCCGGATCCGCTGAAGGGCATTGCCGGTCTCCTGCAAGGCGCCTTCGGCCACCTGGGACAAGGAGATGCCATCGTTGGCATTCCGGACCGCCTGATTCAAACCGCGAATCTGGGAGGTCATGCGGGTGCTGATCGCCAATCCGGCCGCGTCGTCCTTGGCCGAGTTGATCCGCAGACCCGAGGCCAAACGGGCGAAGGTCTGGCTCAAAGAACCGGTGGATCGCTCCAGGTTACGTTGGGCGTTGAGGGAGGCGACATTGGTATTGATAAAAAGTGGCATGGCCTTAATCCTTCTTTATTTCGCAAGTATCGGTCAGGAAACCGCAACCATTTGTTTGACAGCCCTTTTTCCTCTCGTTTGCTCCCGGTAGGCACCACGCATCTCATAAGGGATCAACGGCTGACGCGCCGAATATTCCTTGATCACCACCTGCCGACCGCGACGATTGCGCACATTCACCACCACCGGTCCGGCCAGATTGGTTCTCATATCTTCGGGTTTGCCATCCGGAATGGTCAGCAGCGAGAAAACTTCCATATCCTCGCCCTTCTCCAGCCCGATGGCTGCGGTATCCGCATCCTCGACAAGAAATTCCAGTTCCGAGAAGAAGTCGAACGGATTGATCACGATGAACGCGATTTCCGGCTCATCCACGGACTGAAACCAGAAGAATGAGGAGTCATCCGAATAAGGAAACATCAGATACCGTTTGCTGTTGGGGAATCCCATCATGCCTTGTTCAAGGCTGATCAATTCATCCTCCACATACTTCAGGGTCCCGAACCGCGTCCCGTGCACTTCCATGACTCTTCACTCCTTCTATTGCCGCAGAAGCATCCCGTTTCATGAAACCGTTGCCGGACTTCGTCGCACCCAAACAAACCACACCCTGTGCATTTTTTTCCGATCAGACGGCTGACAATCTCGACTGCCTTATATAAAGCATCTTCCATGCCAAACAATTCATTACATCCAATCCGACTTTCCTGGCCTTATACCGCTTTTTCCAGGCAAAAATTGCCTCCGACCAGCCCACTGCCCTGCCAATTCGTCAAAAAAATCCACCTGCACCCCATTCCACCGATTCATCCGATTTCCGACACCCAGACATTGATTTGACACTCCATCCCAACCCGCGCGTGCAGCGGGGATGGGATGGAGTGTTCGCGACTCAACGCAAAAGCTGCAAGGCCAACTGGGGTTGCTGATTGGCCTGAGCCAGAATGGCCGTGCCCGCCTGCTGCATGATCGACAACTTGGTGAGATTGGCCGTCTCGGCGGCGATGTCCGCATCCAGAATCCGGGAGCGGGCTGCGGAGACGTTCTCCACCACGTTGGACAGATTGGCGATGTTGGCCTCGAACCGATTCTGGATAGCGCCCAGTTCCGCCCGGGTCGAAGAGACCCGATCAATGGCTCCGGCAATGATGGCCAGCATCTGACCGGCGGCCTTGGCTCCGTTCAACGGCGGATTGGTGGCGTTCGTGGTCGGCGGATTAAAGGGCAACGTGGGATCCGTGGGCACCGAGGCGCCGGTGATGTCCACCAAAGGCGACGGCGGGAAGGAGTTGGATCCCGAGGTGTCGATCAACCACTCCGGCACCACCAGATGTTCGTCCGCAGCCGGTTTGGCGCCGAACTTGGCCGCATAAGAGACCGCGAAATCCCGCGAATCCAGCACCCGCGCCATGTTGTCGGCAGCCGTGTTGGCCTGGGAGACCGTGGAACCGAGATTGGAGGCGGCCTTGCCACCCGCCGCGATCACCTTGGCGATGTCGATGGACAGATTCTTGCCGGCATCGGCCTTGCGGGCGGCGGCGGCAGCGGTTTCGATGTCCGCGCCCTGGCTGATGGCGGCCCGGAACGCATTGACCACTTCCAGGATGTTGCCCACCGGCACATCCTTGACACCCGAGGCGTTCACTGCGTTCTCCAGCACCACCGACGTACTGGTGGAGGTGCTGATGGCGTTCACCACCGCGTCCTTGGTGGCCACAGCCGAGGCAGCCACGCCAGCCGAAGTCGCCGTGCCGCCGCTGTTGACATTCTTGGCCGCCGCCACGATCACCTTGGCCTCATCCAGGGTCAAGGAGCTGCCGGCATCGGCGCGCACCGCAGCCAGAGCGATCTCGTCGGCGGTATCACCGTTGCTGATGCCGGTGGTGATGGCGCTCACCACGGCAGCCTGGTCGTTGGCATGCACATGGGTGGCCGCCACACCGGCGGTCGTCAATCCGGAAACCGTGCCATCGGAATTGGTGATGGCCGTGACCACCGCGCTGCGGGTGGAGGTTTCCGCCGCCTTGTAGGCTGCGGCGGCGATCACCTGGGCCTTGTCCAGCGACAGGCTGGAGTCGGCGTTACGGATGGTCTGGGCCGCAGCGGCGTTGCGGGCGTCCACCACGCTGGCGCCGGGACGGGAGGCGGCGATCACCGCAGCCGCCGCCACCTTGGCCTGAGCGGAACTGATGCCCGAATTGGCGGTGGTGATGGTCGCGGCCACAGTCTCCACGGATTCCCCACCCGTCAAGGACAAAGCGGTCAACGCGGTTTCCACCGTGGTATCTTCGCTGCCGCCATTGGCCGCCTTGACCGCCGCCTTGTAGGCATCGGCCTTGATGGTCGTGGAGGTGGTGGACAACGCGCCCAGCTTGTTGGCCACATCCGAATCGCCGGGAGAAGAGGCGCCGGACACGGCGGTATCGGCCGCCGTCAACGCCGCGATATTCCCCTCGAACGCCTCGATCATGCTGTCGGCCACCTTGGTGGGATCCGTGGTCCAAGGAGACGATTTGGAAGAGTCGGCATTGGCGATGGCATTGATGCCCACGGCCACGTTGGAGCTGAACAGCTTGGAATTGGACAGGGCCGGATTCGGCGCCTTGATGACCATTCCTTTGATCTTGCTGTTGAACACACTCTCCGCCGCATTGGGATTGGCCAGTTGCGTCTGGGAAAGCAGCGTTTCGGCGCGGGCGTCGGCCAGGGTCACGGTGACGGTCTGGTCCTCGCGGGCACCGACGTGGAACACCAGAGGCTGGGTCTCGCCGTTGAGCATCGGCCAGTTGTTGAACTCGGTCTCCTGGGCCACCCGCTCCAACTCGCCGAGCAACTGGTTGATCTCTTGTTGCAGGCTGAGACGATCGGCGTCGCTGTTGGTGGCGTTGGCCGCCTGGACCGCCAGTTCGTTCATGCGTTGCAGCATGTTGGAATGCTCGGCCAACGCCCCTTCGGCCACCTGGGAGACCGAAATGCCATCGTTGGCGTTGCGCACCGCCTGGGTCAGCCCCCGGATCTGGGAGGTCATCCGATTGGAAATCGCCAGTCCGGCGGCATCATCACCCGCCGTGTTGATGCGCAGTCCCGAGGAGAGACGGGCGAACACCTTGTTCAGCTCCCCGGTGGAACCCAACAGGTTCCGTTGCGAATTCAAGGAGGCGATATTGGTATTGATATAGAGCGGCATGGTTCGGTTTCCTTCAGGTTCTGGTCATTCGATTTCGATGGACGATATCAGCCAACGGCGGCGATTTTCTGAGGAACGATCTTGTCCCTCCGGAAACGTCGGCGCGCCTCCTGCCGACCCATCCGCCGATTCTCGGCTTCACGCTCTTGCATATAGGTTTGACGCAAATCTTGCGGGATCAAGGACTGCCGGGGCGAATACTCCTTGATCAGAATCTGACGGCCCATGCGGTTGACGGTGTTCACCACCACCGGACCGGCCAGATTGGTCCGCATCTCCTCGGGACGCCCTTCCGGGATGGTCACCAGGGAAAAAATTTCCACCTCGTCACCGCTGGGACAGCCGATCGCTTCCGCATCCGCATCCTGGATGACAAACTCCATTTCCGCGAAGAAGTCGAACGGATTGATGACGATGAAGGCGATCTCGGGTTCATCCACCGACTGCAACCAAAAGAACGACGAGTCCTGACCATACGGGAACAAAAGAAAGCGTCTGCTCAACGGAAAACCAAGCAGTCCCTCGTTCAGGACGATTACTTCCTCTTCTTTGAACTCCAGCACGCCGAACCGGGTACCGTGAATTTCCATTGCCATTCCTCCACTCCCTGAATCTTATTGAATGAAATCTATTAAAGAGGTATTCATGACCTGTCGTTGCGTGGCGGTCATGACCTGCATGGCCTGAGAGGCCTGCTCCAGGTCGGACAACACCTTGAACAGATCGGCTTCCACGTTGTCGGCGCGCACCTGGGTCAACGAACTTTCGTCCGACTCCAAGGTGGAAGACACCGCCTGAACCTGCATGTTGCGAATACCTGTCACACCCTGAAGATCCGAGACCTGAGCCCGTCCCTCCTGTACCCGATTCAATTGCAATGCCACTTCTGTCGGGTCGGCGCGCAATAATGCGCCCCGCAAGGCGGCCATCGAGCCCAGAAGGTTGACACCTCGGGCATAATTTCCTGTTCCTTCCAGGAGTTCCTGCCCGGTCACATTGCCGGGAAGCACCTCTCCCTGACGCGCCCGAATCGGCCTGTCCGCGTTACCGCCTTGATACTGGGGCACCACCTCGAAGTAATAGCTGTCCCCGGTGTTCGGCGTGCCGGTCACGGTGAATTTGACACCCTGCCCCAGATCCAGTTGACCATTCTCGTCCAGGGAGGCCGCTTCCTGATCCACCCCGTTGATATTGGCCTGATATTGATTGCTGGCCGCCAGATAAGAGATCTTGACGCTCAACGGCAGATTGTCCGGGGTCTGCCCTTCGGTGACCGATCCGGCAAAACCGCTGCCCGCCGTCGCCAGACTCTTGCCGTCCGCGCTCTTCACCTGGACCGCCGTAGCCGTCAATTTGTTGTCGTCAAACGGCGTCCGCAGCTTGCCCCCCCCGAACAACGGCACCTCATCGAGTTCGCTGTTCACGCTGGAGATCATGTCCTGATACCAGGCGAGAGGCTTCTGAGCCGCAGCCGTCAAGGTGGAAGGATTGCCCCCGATCATGCTTTCGCCAAGCTGCATGACCAGATCCTGGGCATCCAGAAAGGTGTCATGCATCTGACTCATGTGGCTTTCGGCCATCGTCAACCGTTCGCTGGCAAACTGCGTGGTCTTTTTCAGGCTCTGCACCCCGGAAAGATCCGAGGAGAAGATCATGTGCCGATAGACTCCGGAAGGATCGTCCGAAGGACGATTGGTCCTCTGGCCGCTTACGCTCTGCTCCTGGACCTTCAGAATCTCCTGCTGCTGATTCTGCAAAGCGTTGGCGCCGGATTTGAACAGCAGATTGTTGGTAACACGCATCATGGGACAGAACTCCTTTACACCTTAAACCATTTGAATGATGCTTTGCATCAACTCGTCGGCCACGCCCACCATCTTGCTGGAAGCCTGGAACGCCCGCTGGAAACGGATCAGATCGGTCAACTCCTCTTCCAAAGAGACCCCGGAGATCGACTCCCGGATGTCCGACAGGAACGATTGGGCAGACTCCTGGGCGATCAGGGACTCCTTGTCCAGATTGATCACCGAACCCAACTCGCCGACCAGCGTGGCGTAGTGGCTGGTGAAGGAGGCCGAGTTGCCAAACAGATCGAACTTGTTGGTCCGCAACGCACCCAGTGCCAAGGCGCCATTGCTGTTGGCATCGTCGTGGGTGACTTTGGTGGGATTGTCCAGGTCATCCGCCCGAAGCCGTCCCACACCCACCCGATCCGGATCGGCCAGCAACGCGGCGTTGACCTTCATGTCTCCCGCTTCCCGACCGCCGAACAACGCGCCGATCCCCAAAGCCGCCAACAGACCGCTCTCATCCACCACCACCCCGAGCTTGTCACCGGAATTCTCGGCGCTGATTTTCAATTTCTTGTCGCTGGTGATCTCGGCCTTGACCCCCTCCAGGGCGTCGATGGCCTGCTGCACCTGATTCAACGACATGTCGGTGGTGATGGTCGCACTCACCGGCGTCAAGGCGTCATCCGAGGTGCCGGTGGCAAACACGATGCGTCCTTCGACCACCCGATTGGCATCCACCGGACCTTTCATGTAGGCATCCGAGTTGGTATCCGTCACCAGCGCGGCCAGAGAGGTGTCCAGATCGTTGCCCAGCGACACCACACCGGTCAAACTCGACACCAACTCCTTGCCCACGGACTGGGAGTTGACCTTGTTGAACTGAAAACGCACTTCGTCGGCCAGGGTTTCCAAACGGGTGAGAAACCCGTTGGCGCCATGCACCACCTCGTCGCGCAGTTCCAGCAACGCGCCCAACTGACCCCCGCTGACCTTGCTCGCATCAAACTCCCGGCCACTGATCTTGATCCCCTGGAAACCGGTTTCGGTCAACTGGGTGCTGCGCCCGAACTCGGCCGAATACACCGCATCCGCCAGCAACTCCTGACCTTTGGAGGTCATCACCTGCACGTCGCCGTTGTCCAACTCCAGCGTGCGGATGTCGATCACCTCACCCAACTCCAGGATCATCTGCCGACGCTGATCCTTCAGGTCCAGCGACGGATTGGTGGCCTCATTGCGGACAATGATGTTGTTGAGCTCCTGGATCGCTTTCAGGCGACGGTTGACATCCCCCAAAACCACCCCGATCTCTTTGTCCAAAGGCAGACTCGACTCGTTCAAGGCAGCGGCAATCTGATTGAAATCCTTGGCGATGCCGTCGGCCTTGGCCACCACCTGATAACGGGCCACCGCGTTGCCCGGATTGTCCGCCAGGGTGTCGGCGGCATCGAAAAAGGCTTCCAGGCCGGCGGAAAGACCATTGCCGTCCATGTCGTTGAAGACATCCTCGACCATGGCCGTATATTTCTCGCGGGTTTGCAGACGTCCCAACTCACCCGTTCCCAGTTCCAGACGACGATCCACCAGTTGATCCATCTGGCGACGCACGTCCGCAATCCGCACTCCGGTCCCGCCGGCCACCGTCTGAGTGCCGGGAATCGACTCCAGCTCCACGGTCTGCCGGGAATATCCCGCCGTGTTGGCGTTGGTGATGTTGTGCGAAATGGTTTGCAATGCTCCCTGGGAAGCGAAGATCCCCAGCTTGGAAACATTCAACAGGTTACTGAGTGACATGATTCAAGACGCTCCACAATGACGTTGATGGCATCCGGGGAAACGAACCCGGCCTCCAACTTGCCGTTGCCGAGAATAATGCAGAAGGCATGCCAAACAACGAAAAACCCTGACCCGCTGGACCACGCCCCGGAAGCTCATCGACGAATTGATTGTTTTAACTAGAAATTTAACAAAACGATCCCAGACAGCCCCCAATCCCCCCGCCGAAGGACCGTGCCGACCACAACGCTTTCAACGGCAAAGAGTCGGCATACGGGAAAAACCATCCCCTCCCCTGACGGAAATACACGGCAATTGTTTCCCCTGGGTGACTTTGCCGGTCAGGTCGTGTTACCGTTTTGTCCCTCAGGGAGCGGCGCGACAAAGCCCCCCAACGCCATACATGGTCATTTTTTGCAAGGAGAGCGTCATGCAGTTTTCACCCCCGATGAACGTTGCGGTGCGCGCCGCGCTCAAGGCAGGCATCCTGGCCCGGGAGTGGTTCGACCGCCGCCACGAACTGGAAGTGAAAAACAAGGGAAAAAACGATCCGGTCACCGGGGCGGATCTGGTGGTGGAGGAGGAACTGCTGCACGCCCTGAAAAAGGCGTATCCGCGCTTCGGCGTGCTCGCCGAGGAGAAAGGGGGAAAACTGACGCCGGATCGCCCCTGTTGGATTGTTGACCCCATCGACGGCACCCTGAATTTCATTCACGGCGTGCCTCACTTCGCCATTTCCATCGCCTACATGGAAGGCGGCGTGATCCAGGGGGGACTGGTCCACGACCCCATGCGCGACGAACTGTTCGTGGCGGAACGGGGCCGGGGCGCCTATCTGAACGACCGTCGCATCCGGGTGACCCGCCCCATGGGACTGGGCGGCACCCTCCTGGCCACCGGTTTTCCCCATCGGCGTCCGGAAAAAGTTCCCGGCTATCTGAAAGCGTTCGAGAGTTTTTTAGCCGTGGTGGCGGATCAACGCCGTCTGGGTTCGGCGGCGCTGGATCTGGCCTATGTGGCGGCGGGACGCTATGACGGTTTCTGGGAGATGGGGCTGGCGCCCTGGGACATCGCGGCCGGCACGCTGCTGGTGCGGGAAGCGGGAGGAATCGTGAGCGACTTCGCCAACGCGGAGCAGTTCCTGGCCTCGGGCAATGTGGTGGCCGCGCCCGAAGCCGTTCACGGAACCATGCTGGACATCATCCGTCAGGCCGGCATCGCCTGACTCCAATCCGGATCGCCCCCTTTTCTCCGGTTCACCCCGCCCTGACATCCTCCAGACAAGGCGTGAACCGGAAAAAAGGGAAACGATCATCCTTCCGAAAAACAGCAGACTCCAAGGCGATTACAAGCGGGACAGCAGGCTCAAGGCCACGGTGGGCTGCTGATTGGCCTGGGCCAGAATCGCCACTCCCGCCTGTTGCAGAATGCTGCTGCGGGTCAGGTTGGCGGTCTCCTGGGCGATGTCGGCATCCTGGATGCGGGCACGGGCCGCTTCGGTGTTCTCGGAGACATTGGACAGGTTGGCGATGATGCTTTCAAACCGGCTTTGCACGGCGCCCAGGGTGGCGCGGATGTCCGAGATGGAGTCCAGGGCGTTATCCAGCACGCTGATCGTCGAATAGGCTTTGGTCTGGGTGGAGACACCCCAGTTGGTCGTGTCCGCCGTACTGAGTCCCAGCGTGGAGACCACAGTCCGTTGGATGCTGACACGGATCGCCTGTCCGGCATTGGGACCGATCTGGAAGCTGCCGGCAAAATTGCCCGCCGCCGTGAGATCCACCCCGTTGGTGCTGCCGCCAAACAGCGGATTGCCATTGAACTGGGTGGCCTTGGCGATCCGATCCACTTCGGAGAGCAACTGGGACAACTCTTCGTCCAGGAAGCTGCGGTCATCATCGCTGTAGGTGGCGTTTGACGACTGCACGGCCAACTCCCGCATTCTTTGCAGCGCCGACGAGGTTTCATCCAACGCGCCTTCAGCCACCTGCAACATGGAAATCCCATCATTGGCGTTGCGCGCGGCCATGTTCAGGCCACGGATCTGGGCGGTCATGCGGTTGATGATGGCCAGTCCCGCCGCATCATCCTTGGCGCTGTTGACCCGCAAACCCGACGACAACCGCTGAAACGTCTGGGTCAGGGAGTTGGTGTGCTTGCCAAGCTGACGTTGCGCATTGATGGATGCGATACTGCCGTTGATGGTGAGAGCCATTGTAAAATCCTCCTCGTAAGTAAAAGGTGCCCGGAGAATGTGATTCATCCGGACGTATTGTGGGCCTTCCTTGGCGATACCTGTGGGTTACTCGTTTTATGGGCTAAACCCTCACCCCAACCTCCGTTGGACGCTCCAGACAACGCCCAAAACCTGAGACATCCATTCAGCCGCCCGGCCTGCGGGTGATCCACATCTTTGGATCTTCACGGCTTCAATAATCATGAATAAAATTCAAGCTTATCCATTTATCGTTCTTCCGCATCCGCCACTTGAGCACTATTTCCATTTTTCTGCGCCACTCCCCGAAAATTCCTGTTTCGGGTCTTTCGGGTCATCGGTCAGCTTACGCCAAAATCACCCTTAATCAAATTATCGGATCGCCGCATCGTGACTTGAGAAGTTTTTTGAGCGCACGGGCAACAAACCCGAAAAAGCGCCCGCAGGCACCCCGGCAGCGCCATACGCGGACGCCAAAAGCCCAGGGGGCGCCCCCCGGACATCACTCGATCATGGATTGGGAAAGATTGGATTCAAAACATGAAGAACAAGAACCGACAGGATCCGCGCACAGCCAACACCAACCCACACCAGCACCCCCACGCCATCCCCTCCCCGCCACACCCGCGCCCCTTGCAGACGATCCGGGCAGAACATGTTTGGGAATGCTTGCTTCTTAAAGCATGACTTTTCTGGAATCAATGGGACGGGAGGGATGGGACTGGATCCGCTTCAAGGTGGGAACCAGATGGAGAAACAGGAGTTCCGCCCGCGCCAGCAGCGCCGACACCTCCTCCGGATCGCCTTCCAGGGCGAACCGCTCCAACTGGACAAAAACCGCGTGCAGGGCAACCGCGCCCATGGCCCCGCATTGGGATTTCAGACTGTGGGCCACGCGGGACACCCCCTCCGGATCCCCGGACGCCAACAACCGGCGCATCTCCCGCAACTTCAGAGGCATATCCTCCAGATACAGCCCCACGAGACTCACAAAAGCCTCCGGAACCCTGGACAACTCCTGGCGCAACACCTCCAAAACCGCCAGATCCAACAGGATCGGCGTCTCTCCCGACCCCTCCCACGAGCAAACCGACGCGCCCGCCGCCGCATGGCTCTCCCCCGACTTTCCCCCCCTGGCCACCGGAGACGGATCCCACCCAGGCGTCAACCAGCGCACCAGACGATCGTGCAGTTTGCGAATGCGCAACGGTTTTTCCAGATGGTCGCTCATCCCGGCCGCGCGGGCGCGCTCCTTGTCTGCGGCAGAGACGTGTCCCGTCAGGGCGATGACCGGCACCGGTCTCTCCCGCCCCTGAAGACGCTCCCACTCCCGGATCCTCCGGCAGGTCTCGTAACCGTCCAGGCCCGGCATGCGCACATCCATCAACACCAGATCCCAAGAGACCTCCATCACCCGTTCCAGGGCCTCGAACCCCGAACCCACGCACACCACCTCCACAGGCCAATCCCGCAACATCACCTCGGTCAACCGTTGCCCCAGCGGGTCGTCATCCACCACCAGCAGTCGCGCCCGACCCGACTCCCGACCCACCGCCACCGCTTCCACGCCTCCTCCGCGCGCACCTCCTTCCTTCGGCACGTCGCCACGCCACGGCAGGCCATCCTTTTTTTTCATCCGTCGCCGCTCCCGGAACGCGTCATCGGTCCACCCCCAAAAAACCGCGAATCGGACGCGACCACTCCGCCGACACCCCCGCACGGTCGAGCATGGTCGGATTCTGACGAATCACCTGCGCCATCGCGCCGATCCCCACCAACATCAACATCATCCAGATCAACAACTTGGCACTATTTGCCATAATCTTGATCACCCCCAGCAGCGTCAACACCGCGCCACCGATCAACACAAGCCAGGTCATCCCGTCTCCACCGCCGCTCATGCGCGCCTCCCATTCCACATCCCATGCGTGTTTATCCAATTGACCACTCCCTTCATAACGTTTAAATACAATGACGGAAAAGCCCTCCCGCCGCCAGCCTCGACGCATCCGCCCTCCCCAACCACTTCCAACAAAAAAATATGGTGAAATGGGATTGACTTACACAAAATAATTGGATAATATTTTCTTGACTTCAATCAAGGGAGCCTTCCGATTGTGAACTTCTGGCATGGCAAACAGATCGTCATCGGCTTGGGGGGGGGCATTGCCGCCTACAAAACCCTGGAGGTGATCCGTCGCCTGCGCGAAGCCGGCGCCACGGTCACTCCGGTTCCCACCCAAGCCGCGTTGCGCTTCGTCACCGGACTCACCCTGCAAGCCTTGAGCGGCGAACCGATCCGGGAGGATCTGTTCTCGCCCCTGGCCCCCGACGGCATGGACCACATCCGTCTGGCCCAAGCGGCGGATCTGGTGATCGTGGCTCCGGCCACCGCCGATCTGCTGGCCCGCATGGCCACGGGTCAGGCCGACGACCTGTTGAGCGCCCTGCTGCTGGCCCGTCGCGGACCGGTGCTGGTGGCCCCGGCGATGAATCCGGCCATGTGGGAACATCCGGCCACCCAACGCAACGTCGCCACCTTGCGACAAGACGGCATCGGCTTTGTGGGACCGGAGAGCGGTGCCATGGCCTGCGGCGATCAGGGGAGCGGACGCATGGCCGAGCCCGCCACCCTCCTGGAAGCCGCCCGCCGCGCCCTCACCCCGAAAATCCTGGCAGGTCGCCGGGTGGTGATCACCGCCGGTCCGACCCGCGAAGAACTGGATCCGGTCCGTTTCCTCTCCAACCACTCCTCGGGAAAAATGGGCTGGGCCGTGGCCCTGGCCGCCCTGCGGGCCGGAGCGCGGGTGGATCTGGTGCATGGTCCGGTGGCGTTGCCGGTTCCCTGGGGGGCGGTGGCCCACGCGGTGGGATCGGCCTGCGAGATGCTCGACGCCACTTTGGACGTATGGCTCTCCGCGCCGGGCAATCCGCGCTGCGACGCGGCCATTCTCACGGCGGCGGTGGCCGACTACCGGCCTGAGAAACGCTTGAACGACAAAATCAAGAAAGAGCATGCCTTCTCGGAACTGCGTCTGGAACTGACCCAGAATCCCGACATTCTGGCCATGCTGTCGGCCTGGACCGGGATGCGCAGCCGGGATGGACACCAAAGGGTGATCGTGGGCTTCGCCGCCGAAACCGGCAACGCCCTCACCCGTGGCAAGGCCAAACGGATCCGCAAAGGATGCGACCTGTTGGCCATCAACGATGTCAGCGCGCCAGGCTGCGGTTTCGGGACCGACACCAATGCCGTCACCCTGATCGGTCGCGACGGACGCGAAGAGGCCTGGCCCCTGTTGCCCAAGGAACAGGTGGCCGAGAAACTGATCCAGGCCGTGGGGGATCTGATGAGGAACATCCACACAACACCCTAAAGAAAGAACACAATATGAGCGCCGCAAGGCGTGGGGAGGGGGGAGTGCAATCATGTTGAAGTTTTCCAAGAAACTGCTCTATGCCATCGAGGCGGTGACGGATATCGCCTACAATTCCACCGGAGAACCGGTGCAAATCCGCGAGGTGACCACCCGCCAGGGGGTGCCGCAACGCTATCTGGAACAGGTGATGCAACGGCTGGTCCGGGCCGGAATCCTCAAGGGGGTCAGAGGGCCACGGGGGGGATATCTGCTGGGTCGGGAACGGTCACGCATTTCGGTGGGGGATATCGCCCGCGTGGTGATGGATGTGGCCGAATCCGGCGAATCGGGACTGCCCACCGACACGGCCACCGGTCCGATCGGCCGGGTGGTGATCCGTCCCTTGTGGGGGGAGTTCCAGGAAAAGATCCTGGAAATGATGGATACCGTGACCATCGAGGAGTTGACCACCCGCGCCTTTCGCGGCGGCGTGCCCAGCGAAAGCTGCGACCGGATCACCTATTCCATTTAAAACCCGGACTTGCTCAACCGGGACGCAAAACCAAAAGAGGACGCATCGGCCCCACAAACCGATTTTCCGGGCTTCCCCTGAAAGCCGATCCCGCCCCGGTTCAATTCAAAGAAAGGCTCATCTGGAATGACTGCCGCAAAGCCATCCTGGCCCCCCTCCCCGGCCACGCCCCCCCACGGCGTGCTGCTCATCGGCGCCGGAGGACTGGGGTGCGCCGCCGCCCTGGCGCTGACGCAAGCAGGGGTCTCCCGCATCACCCTGGCGGATCCGGACAGCGTGGCGTTATCCAATCTGCACCGGCAGATGCTCTACCGCACCGCAGACGTGGGGGCCGGAAAGGTGGATCAGGCGGCCAGACGACTCGCAGAAAACACGCCCGGTCTGCGCGTCGACAAGGTGTGTGCCCGGCTCGACACGCCGGAGGCCATCGGCCAGCAGGCCCGCGACCACGCCGTGACCCTCGACGCCTCGGACAACTTCACCACCCGCTTCGCGGCCAACGACGCGGCGCTCCGCTTTGGATTTCCCCTGGTGCATGGCGCGGCCACGGGCTTTGCGGGTCAACTGATGACCATCGATCCGGGCCGTTCGGCCTGTCTGCGCTGTCTGTTCACCGCCCCGCCCGCAGCCGAAGGCCCCACCTGCCAGAACGAAGGGGTTCTCGGCCCTTTGGTGGGCGAAGTGGGCTGGCTCATGGCGATGGAAGCGGTTAAACTTCTCGCACCAATCGGTCAGCCCCTGTGGAATCGACTGCTGACCATCCACGCCCTGACCGGAAAACGCCGCGCGGTGCCATTGCGGCCCGATCCGCGCTGTCGGTGCCACCCACAACCCGGAACCGTGACGCCATGAGAAAAAAAATCCACGCCAACATCACCGAAACCATCGGCAACACCCCGTTGGTGCGCATCCATCGCATGCACGGCACGCTCCCGGTGGAGATCCTCGCCAAACTGGAGTACTTCAATCCCCTGGGATCGGTGAAAGACCGCATCGCCCTGGCCATGATCGAAGCGGGCGAGCAGGACGGACGCATCGATCCGGAAACCGTGGTGATCGAACCCACCTCGGGCAACACGGGCATCGCCCTGGCCGGCATCTGCGCGGCCAAGGGATTGAAACTCATCCTCACCATGCCGGACTCCATGTCCCAGGAACGCCGCAAGCTCTTCGCCCTGCTGGGTGCGCAGGTGGTGCTGACCCCGGCCAAGGAGGGGATGCGCGGCGCCATCCAGAAGGCCAAGGATCTGGTGAGACAAGAAAAGAAGGGCTTCATGCCCAATCAGTTCGACAATCCGGCCAATCCCCGCATCCACGCCGACACCACCGCCCGGGAGATCCTGGACGATACCGATGGCCAACTGGATATCCTGGTGGCCGGCGTGGGTACCGGAGGTTCTCTTTCCGGACTGGCCCAGACCCTCAAACAGGCCATCCCCGCCCTGTGGGTGGTGGCGGTGGAACCGGCCAACTCTCCGGTTCTTTCCGGCGGCATGCCCGGACCCCACAAGATCCAAGGACTCGGCGCCGGATTCATCCCTCCGGTCCTGGATCGCTCCCTGATCAGCGAAGTGGTGCGCATCGGGGATGAACAAGCCATCGACGCGGCCCGCCGTCTGGCCGCCGAAGAGGGGATCGCCTGTGGCATCTCCGGAGGCGCGGCCATGGCCGCCACCTTGCTGGTGGCCAGCCGACCGGAATTCATCCACAAGCGGGCCGTGGTGATCGTGCCCGATCTGGCGGATCGTTATCTGTCCACGGAACTGCCCCCCTCATGAGCGCCCCGTCCCTGCCCCCGGATCCGGAGTGGCACGAACGCTACTCCCGCCAGATCCTGCTCCCGGAGATCGGCGGTCACGGTCAGCAACGCCTGAACCTCTCCACCGTGGGCATCGTCGCCGACGCAACGGGCACCATTCTGCTGCCGACCCTGCTCTATCTGGCGGCAGCGGGCGTGGGACATCTGCGGGTGACCGACCACCACCCGGAACCACTCGCTCCCATCCTCGACTGGGCCAAAGCCAACAATCCCACGGTCCGGATCGAAACCGCCCCCCTCTTCCCGGATCCCGCACACCTCTCCCCCTGGCTGCGCGGACTCGACCTGCTGCTCGATCTCGACCACGCCTGGCCGCAACTCCAAGCCGCCTGTCTGAACCAACGCCTCCCCCTGCTGACCACCTGGATCGGCCCCGAAGGACGCGGCTGGATCACCGGTTCTCGCGCCGGATCCGCTACCGATCTGCCCTGTCTGGCATGCCCGGCTCCGACCGGTTCCATCCTTCCGACCCCGGCCCATCCGCCCCCACAGCCGGAACACACCCTGGAAGCACCCTGGGACACCCTCTGGCACGGTCTGGCCGGCACCCTGCTCGCCACGGAAACCCTCAAAAGCCTGCTCGGACTCGACGACCCATCGATCTGGACCCATGCCCTCTCCCTGGATCCGGCCCTGGGGGATTTCCAGCGTCTGCCCCGCGCCAGAAATCCCGCCTGTCCGCTCTGCGCCCGCTCCGACGACCGGGCCACACCCCCGGCGACCACCAACGCCACCACTCCAACGCGCTCCGACAACGCCCAAACGAACGCAACCGACCTCGATACCCTCGATATCTCCGCCGATCACTGTCCCATGACCTTCGTGCGGGTCAAGCTCAAACTCGAAACCCTGCAACCCGGTCAATCCCTGCGGGTACGCCTCTCCGGGGGAGAACCCCTGGTCAATGTCCCCCGCACCCTGCGGGAACAGGGCCATCGGGTCTCCGAACCCTGGGAAGAAGAGGGACACGCGGGATTGTTCGGCCTGATGGTCCACAAAAACGACCCAACCAAGTGACAATTTTTGTCAATCACAGACCATTCCTGTCACCCTTCGGGTTCCCGGACTCCAGTTCCGGTATGACACAAAAGGTCATCCCTATGAAATCATGGCGTTCTTGTCATTCATTAACATGTGGCACACCCATTGCTCTATTGAATACCGAATCCAAAGCACCATCCGGATGACACAGGACAAGATTCCGATTAAGCCATAACCCTACCCAAGACACTAAAAACTCACACGAGGAGAACGCACATGAACATCCAAAACCTTCGCAAACAAGCCGGTTTCACCCTCATCGAACTGATGATCGTCATCGCCATCATCGGCATCCTGGCCGCCGTCGCCATCCCGGCCTATCAGGACTACATCGGACGCGCCCAGGCGACAGAAGGCTTTTCGTTGATGTCGGGCCTGAAAACCCCGGTGGCGGAATACCTGGCGGACAAAGGCTCGTTCCCGACCGCCGTGGTCGCCTCCGGCGCGACGGCCACCCAATTGACGGGAACCCCCGCCGGCAAATATGTGAGCGGCATCGCCTTCACCACGGCAGCCGCCCCCAACGCCGCGACCCATTTCCAGATGATCGCCACCTACAATGCGGGCATCAACGCCAAAGTCGCAGGCAAACAACTGACCCTCTACACCCTGGATGGCGGACAAACCTGGACCTGCGCCGGTGTCAGCACACCCGCCAATCTGACGGCGATTGCCGCTGCCAACGCAGTCGACAACAACGTGCTGCCGAACGCCTGCAAATAATCCACCGCATCAGGCGGTTGCAACAACCACAACCGCACCGGCACCACAACTGCTCCCCACCCCGGGGAGCAGTTCTTTTTTTTGGATTTTGATACGGCTGACATTTTGAACACGACCCAACGCTTTCCGTAGTTTCCCACTTGACGAACAGACGCGCATCTTTTCATTGTATTTGTGTTGTTCGCCCCTTCGATACTCATGGCTGCACAGGTCCATACATGAAAACCATTGCCCAACGCATCGCCGCAGAACTGTCGGTTCAAGAATCCCAGGTCGCCGCCGCCGTGGCCCTGCTGGACGAAGGGGCCACGGTGCCCTTCATCGCCCGCTACCGCAAGGAGGTGACCGACAACCTGACCGACACCCATTTGCGCCACCTTCACGAGCGTCTCGGGGTGCTGCGGGAGTTGGAAGAGCGGCGCGGCGCGATTCTGAAATCCATCCGGGAGCAAGAAAAACTCACCCCGGAGCTGGAACAGGCCCTGTTGAGCGCCGAAACCCGCACACGCCTGGAAGATCTGTATCTGCCCTTCAAGCCCAAACGCCACACCAAGGCGGCTTTGGCCATCGAGGCCGGACTCAACCCTCTGGCCGACCAATTGCTGCACCATCCCACCGTCTCCCTGGAGCAACTCGCCCAACCCTTCGTCAACCCGGACAAGGGCATCGGGGATATTCCGAGCGCCCTGGAAGGGGCGCGCGAGATCGTGATGGAACGGTTCGCCGAATCCCCGGAGGTGACGGGGCGGCTGCGGGAGATGCTCTGGGAGCAAGGGGTGATGCAATCCAAGCTGGTGAAGGGCCAGGAGGAAAAAGGCGCCAAGTTCGCAGACTATTTCACCGCCCACGAACCGATCCGCAAGGTGCCGCCCCATCGGGTGCTGGCCATGCTGCGGGGCAAGGAGGAAGGGGTGTTGCGTCTAAGCCTGGATCACGAAGAGGAGATCGCCTCGTCTTCCGGGGAGGCCAGCGTGTGTATCGCCACCATCGCCCGTCATTTCAATCTGGCGGAGCGGGGCAGACCGGCGGACGCCTGGCTTCAAGAGACGGCCAGACAGGCGTGGCGCAAGAAGGTCAAGCCCCGGCTGGAAAGCGACCTGATGAAACAATTGACCGATACCGCCCATGAAGAGGCGATCCGGGTATTTGCCCGCAACCTGAAGGAGTTGCTGCTGGCCGCGCCGGCGGGCATGTTGCCGGTGATCGGACTGGATCCGGGTCTGCGCACCGGGGTGAAGCTGGCGGTGGTGGATGCCACCGGCAAGGTGGTGGCCACGGATACCCTCTATGCCCATCCTCCCCGCAATCAATGGCGGGAGTCCCTCTCCCGACTGGCGGAGTTGTCCCGCCGTCACGGGGTGAATCTGATCAGCATCGGCAATGGCACCGCCTCCCGCGAAACCGAACGACTGGTGGCGGAACTGGCCAAGGCCATGCCCGAATTGGCCTTGCGTCATGTGGTGGTGAGCGAGGCCGGGGCGTCGGTCTACTCCGCCTCGGAATACGCCGCCCTGGAACTGCCCGACATGGATGTGTCGTTGCGCGGCGCGGTCTCCATCGCCCGTCGTCTGCAAGACCCTCTGGCGGAACTGGTGAAAACCGATCCCAAATCCATCGGCGTGGGGCAGTATCAACACGATGTCAATCCCCGCCGTCTGGCCGAAGCCCTGGACGGGGTGGTGGAAGATGCGGTCAACGCGGTGGGGGTGGATGTCAACACCGCCTCGGTGCCCTTGCTGGAACGGGTCTCGGGTCTGAACAAGACCCTGGCCAAGAACATCGTCGCCCATCGGGATGCCAAAGGCCCCTTTGCGTCACGTCAGGCCCTGCTGGCCGTGACCCGCTTCGGACCCAAGGCGTTCGAACAGGCCGCCGGATTCCTGCGCATCCGCAACGGAGCCACCCCCCTGGACGCCTCGGCGGTCCACCCGGAGTCCTACCCGGTGGTGGAACGGATTCTCAAACGGGTCGGGGTGGAGATTCACAAACTGATCGGCAATCCGACCCTTCTGAAACCCCTCTCCCCCCAGGAGTTCGTGGACGCCCGTTTCGGCGCACCCACGATCCACGACATTTTCGCCGAGTTGGAAAAACCGGGCCGCGATCCCCGTCCAGAGTTTCGCACCGCGACGTTCAAGGAGGGGGTGGAAAGCCTCGACGATCTGCAACCGGGCATGATCCTGGAAGGGGTGGTGAGCAACGTCACCAATTTCGGAGCGTTCGTGGATATCGGCGTGCATCAAGATGGGCTGGTTCACATTTCGGCCATGGCCCATCATTTCGTCAAAGATCCCCATGCGGTGGTCAAGGCCGGAGAGGTGATCAAGGTGCGGGTGCTGGAGGTGGACAAACCCCGCCGCCGCATCGCCTTGTCCATGCGACTGGAAGACACCCCCACCCCGACAGCCTCCCCCCCGACAGCCTCCACCCCGGCTCCCCAGACCACCCGCCAACCCTCCCGCCAGTCGTCAGCTCCCACCCCACCACCCGCCGACAGCGCCATGGCGGCGGCGTTTTCCAGGGCGAGGAGGGGTTGAAAGAAGCGGTTGTTCGTTGCATACAAAGAATGACCAAAACACGGAAAATTCCGGCCAGGCAAACAGTCCATGAGAATCAAACGCCTTCATATTGAGAATTTCCGAGGAATCCAATCCCTGGATCTGGAATTGACCCACCCGGTCACCGTACTCGTGGGAGAGAACGGGGCCGGAAAATCCTCCATACTGGACGCACTGGCCACCCTTCTTTCCTGGTATGTTGCCCGTATACGGTCCCCCAAGAGTTCTGGGCAACCTTTCCGACAAGTCGATATCCGCCAGGGGGATCGTTTCGCCCGTGCCGTTATGGAAGTCGCGATGCAGGATGGCAAAACCATTCAATGGTCGTTGGCGACCATTCGACAGGGTTGGCGTGAGACCATTCAAAGCAACTTGAAAGATTTGAACGGTTGGATTACCCAAAAGTTCGAGACAAGCCAAATCTCACGCGGGATCGAACCGGAACCGGCAATGGCCGATACGACGCAAGGCCCTCACTGGCCATTGGTTGTACACTATTCGGTCAACAGAACCGTGCTGGATATTCCGTTACGCATTCGCACACCGGTTGATTTGCAATCCTCGCTGCTCGCTTTTGAAGGCGCATTGGGAGCGGCGGTAGACTTCCGTTCGTTTTTTGCCTGGTTCCGTCAAAGAGAGGATCTGGAGCATGAAGACATCATCAAATATCATAAAGAGTCTGATTCCAGAGGCCGTTACCACCCCCTGGGGTTTGACTTCCTGGAGCCAGTCGATCCCCAACTGGATGCCGTGCGTTCGGCCATTGAACAATTTACCGGACTGACCAAGCTCAAGATTCGTCGTTCCCCGCTGCACATGGAAATTGAAAAAAACAAAAAGCCGCTCTGGGTGGATCATCTGTCCGATGGAGAAAAATGCGTGCTGGCCATGATCGGTGATTTGGCGCGACGATTGGCCATTGTGTCGAATTCTTCCGATCCTCTCCAAGGTTCTGGTGTCGTGCTGATCGACGAAATCGATCTGCATTTGCATCCAATCTGGCAACGGGAGATCATCCCAAAATTGGTCGAAGTCTTCCCGAACTGCCCATTCATCGTCTCGACGCATTCGCCACAGGTTATCAGCGACGTGCGCCCGGAGGCCGTTTTTTTGCTACGGCAAGAAAACGATACCATCACCGTCAGTCACCCAGAAGACTCTTTCGGACAAACCAGCGACCGGATTCTGGAGGATCTCATGGGCGTATCCGCCCGTCCTGTGGAGATCAAAGAGAAACTCCGATCACTTTTTGATCAAATATCCAAAGATGATTTGGATGCGGCTCAATATCAACTTAAAGAATTAAAACGACAAATCGGCCATGATCCAGAATTGACCCGCGCCGATGCGTTCATCCGTCGCAAAAAGGTGCTGGGCGCATGAAACCGATCATAAAGAATACCGAACCGGAACGCCTTTCCGAATGGAAACAGCAATTCTGGCCTATCCGATGGATGGGCAGTTCCAACCATTTCACACTGCCATACGACAAATTCTCACATAATTCTGTAAGTTATTACATACCACACCCGCCACCCCAACAATCCCCCCAGCACCCCGGCATGCAGCAGCGGCATCCGGTAATCCGCCTTGGTCATCAAAACATAGTGCCCGATGACCAGAAGCGCCGCCGGATAGATCAAAAGATGCAAGCGGCCCCAACGGTTTCCCAGGCGTCGCATCCAGCCTCGGGTGGAGGTGATCGCCAAAGGAAGCAACAGCAAAAAAGCGCAAAAACCCACCGTGATGTAGGGACGCTTGAGCAGATCCCGCCAGATCCCCTCCCATGAAAAAAAATGCTCCAGCACCCCATAACAGGTCACATGGAGCAGCGCGTAGAAAAAACACAGCAGGCCCAAGGGACGCCGCCACCGGTTCCACCCGCTCCATCCGGTCAAATGACGCAAAGGGGAGATGGCCAAAGTCAACAACAACCACCACAAGGCCCAATCCCCACTCACCCGGATCAACCGTTCCACCGGATTGGCCCCCAGGGTGTTTTGCCACACCCCCAGCACCAGCCAGACCAGGGGAATCAGACCCGACAGCCATCCGTACCGTTGCAAGCGTTGCATGCCGACGCCTCAAAAATCACGGGTCAGATCCATCCCCGCATACAATCCGGCCACCTGATCCCCGTAGCCATTGAAAGGCAAGGTATCTCGACGCAAAAACTCCCCGATGCGCCGCTCCTTGCTCTGGTCCCAACGGGGATGGGAGACCGCCGGGTTGACGTTGGCGTAAAAGCCATATTCGCTCGGGGCGTGTGCGTTCCAGGAGGTGACCGGCTGTTCCGTGGTCAAGGAAATACGCACAATCGACTTGATGCTCTTGAAACCGTATTTCCACGGCACCACCAGACGCAACGGCGCGCCGTTCTGGTTGGGCAAAACCCGGCCATACATGCCTACCGCTAAAATGGTCAACGGATGCATGGCCTCGTCCAGACGCAACCCCTCCCGGTAGGGCCAAGGCAACAGCTCCCTTTTTTGCCCCGGCAACCGCTCTGGATCCAGCACCGTCTCAAAGGCCACATAACGGGCCTTCGGTCCCGGCTCGAAACGCTTGAGCAGCTCCGCCAACGGAAAACCGACCCAGGGAATCACCATGGACCAAGCCTCCACGCAGCGCATGCGGTAGACCCGCTCTTCCAAAGGATGGGGCTTGAGCAGCTCTTCCAGCGTCACCCGACCGGGCCGACCCACCTCCCCATCAATCCACACGCTCCAGGGTCGAGTCACCAGCGTGGCCGCCTGTCTGGCGGGATCCTCCTTGCCGCTGCCCAGCTCATAAAAATTGCAATAGCCGCTGGCGTCTTGAAAAGAGGTCTGTTTTTCGTTCAGGGTCACCACCCCCGGACGCACCTCCCCCAATCCCGCGCCGCCCTTCTCCATGGCCGCCAAAGGATCCACTCCCAACACCGCCCCGGCTCCCACCAGCGCAGCGGACCGCATCAGACGCCGCCGCTGCTTGAACCACTCCTCCGGCGTGATCTCTTCGGGTTTGAGTTCCGGATTCCAGCGAAAGGGCATGTCATCCTCCATCAGCCATAGACCGATCGAACCGAACGGACGGTCAAGAAAAAACCGCGTTCCTTCCCGCCATCTCCGCACACCGCGCGGCCCGAACGACTCACTCCTGCACGATGGAGATGGGAGTCAGCACCGGCACCACGGATTCCACCACACTCGAAATCCACGCGGCCCGAACGGCTCACTCCTGCACGATGGAGATGGGAGTCAGCACCGGCACCACGGACTCCACCACACTCGAAATGAGGGCGGATTCGCTGCCCTCCCCGGAGGCCAGGGAGTCGGTGTCGTCGGATTCCATGGCGCCGGCGTCATCCGACCCGGACTCGCGGGCTGAAGGCTCTGCGCGGGTCGCGGCGGTTTCCGTATCGGACGGCGTGGCGGGCGCGGTGCTGACGGGCGGCGTGGCGGATGTGGCCGATGAACGGGCGGATACCGGCCGAATCGCCGATTTGGCTGGCGAACGGGCGGCGAAGGTCGGGGCGGAGGGGCAGGAGGTGCCCCCTTCCACGCGGCAGTTGGCGGCCAGGACGACCCGACGCCAATCCCCCAGAGACACGAAGCGATACCCTTCCCGTTCGGCGGCCTCCAGCACCTGGGGCATGGCCCGCAGGGTGACCGGATGCTGACTGTGAAACAACAACACCGCGCCCGGATGAAAATAACGGATCACGTTTTTGGCCATGGTGTCGGCGCCGATACCGGTCCAGTCACGGGAATCGATGGTCCACAGCACCGTTTCCATGCCGTTTTCCTTGGCGGTGCGCACCAGATGCTCGTTGAAGTCCCCATACGGAGGCCGGAAGAAGTGTACCGGCACCCCCAGATTGTTGAGGGCCTCCTTGCCCTGCCGGAAATCCTCCAACAAATTGGCCTGGGAGAACCATTTGACCCGCTGATGGCGAAAAGAGTGATAACCGATCTCGTATTGACTGGCGTGAATCTTCCGGACCACCTCGGGAAACAGTTTCACCTTGGAGCCGACATAAAAAAAGGTGGCCGGGATATCGTGTTGTTTCAGCAGTTCGGACAGGGCCAGATCCTGTTCGTCGGGACCGTCGTCGAAGGTCAGGGCCATGATCCGTTCCTCGGGCTGGGTGAGCCAGTCCACGCTCATGACCACCTCGCCTCCGGGATACAGAAAACGCGGCGTGAATTGGGACGTGTCATACTTGACGGTCGGTTTGGCCGATTCATCGGTTCCGGCGTGGGCCATGGATCCGGCCTGACAGCAGCCAATCAGGATCGCGGTCAACGCAATCCAACGGAAAACAGGAATCGATATGGACATTTGGATGGCTGGAAACACCAATGCTAGGGCTACGGTTGACCGACTCGACGCAAAAACAGTCAAAGGATTGATTGTGGAGCAAACCGCCGCAAACCGCCAGGGAACAATCCTCCCTTTCAACCCGATCCTCGCAAAAATCAACATCCGTGCCAGAATCCATGACACAAAAGCCGCCACCAAAAACCGGCCAAACCTGCATTCTCGCGAAAAATGACCGACACCCCACGTCAAGACCACGGAAATCATGGATCCACGGATCCTCGCACGACAAGGTTTCCCCGCGCGACGCGACATGATATGCTGTTGACCGTATTCGAGACATTCTCTTTGAATCAAACTTAACGAGTTGGAATTTCCGCCTTTTTCAAACCCTCTGAAGCCAAACAGGAAGACGCGCGGTGAACTGTTCCCAATGCCATCTGGACAACCGTCAAGGCGTCCGCTATTGCACCCGCTGCGGAACCCCCTTGCTGGCCATCTGCCCCCGGTGTCACGCCCCGCACAACGCGGAAGACCTCTACTGCGGGGAGTGCGGCATCCGTCTGCCGGTTTTCGCCCACAATCGGACACTGCCGTCCATGGTGACCACCGGAACCGGACTGGCCGTCTCCTCGGCCACGCCGATTCCCATGGAGTCGGAACGCAAGAATGTGACGGTGCTGTTCGCCGACATTTCCGGCTTCACCGCCATGAGCGAAAAGATGGATCCGGAAGAGGTCACCAACATCATGAACGGCTGCATGAAAATGCTAGCCGACATCGTTCACCGCTACGAAGGTTATGTGGACAAGTTCATCGGCGACTGCATCATGGCCCTGTTCGGCGCCCCGGTCACCCACGAAAACGATCCGGAACTGGCCCTGCGCGCCGCTCTGGACATGCAAAAAGAGATGGAAGAGTACAACATCCGGCTCCAGGGTCGGGTGGAAAACCCCCTGACCCTGCATACCGGCATCAACTCCGGCATGGTGATCGCCGGCGGGGTCGGCTCGGACAAGAAAATGGAATACACGGTCATGGGCGATACGGTCAATCTGGCCGCCCGTCTCGAATCCCTGGCCAAACACGGACAAACCTTCGTCTCCGGCTACACCTACAACCTCACCCGCCAGCATTTCGAATTCGTGCGCCACGACCCGATCAAGGTCAAAGGCAAGAAGGATCCGGTGGCGGTCTACGAGGTGATCCGTCCCAAGAGCCGTCAGGAACAAAACAACGATCCCAACCACGCCACCTCCCCCCTGGTGGGCCGGGGCCGGGAGATGGAAACCTTGCGCACCTGCATGGACCGGCACGCCGCCGGACAGGGCATGGCCGCGTTTCTCATCTCTCCGGCGGGAGTGGGCAAAAGCCGCATCCATCAGGAAATCAAGAAGCAGTTCCTCAAAGGGGAACGGATTCAGGTGCTGGAAGGCATCTGCCGCTCCTTCAACCGCGACACCAGTTACGCGGTGTTCATCGAGATCTTTCGGCAGTTGTTCAACATCGACTCCGAAGATCTCGAAGAGTCCATGATCTTGAAACTGACCACCAATTTTCCGCTGCTGCTGGGACTCAAGAACGACACCTTCACCGATGAGACGCGCAAGTCCATGGTCTTCATCGGCGCGGCCATGGGACTGAAACTCGGGGCCGAATTCGACGTGCCCCTCGACAAGATGAGCGCCCAGGAGATCAAAATGGGCATTTTCCGCGCCACGGCTTGGTTCCTGCAAAACCTGGCGGCGCGCAAACCCCTGATCCTCACCCTGGAAGACCTCCATCTGGCCGACGCCACCTCGGTGGAACTGCTCGCCTCCCTGTTCGAAAGCGTCAAGCAGGCGCCGATCCTGCTGCTGCTGCTCATGCGCCCGGTGAGCGACCACCCGTCCAACAAGCTCCCGCTGATCGCCGACAAGGAACTCGACGATCTGGCCATCGAAATCCACTTCAAGCAGCTCACCCCCGCCGAGTGCGACGAGTTGGCCCGACGGCTGCTCAACTCCGACGAGGTGCCGGAAGCCATCTTGCATCTGATCCGCAACCGGGGGGATGGCAATCCGATGTTCATCGAGGAGATCATCCGCAATCTGGTGGACGAGGAGATCGTCGCACTGGTGGCCGGCGAACCTCCACGGGTGATCAAGAACCTAGACGAGGTGACTATTCCCTCGTCGATTCAAGGCATGTTCATCGCCCGCATCGACAAACTGCCGGCGGAACTCAAAGAGGTGCTGCTCACCGCCGCCGTGATCGGACCGTTGTTCCGTCTGGCCCTGCTCGCCCGGCTGTTCGCCAACAGCGAACTGGAACCCCGTCTGGCCCGGCTGGTGGAGATGGGATTGATCTTTGAATCCAAATCCTTCCCGGAGATCGAATACAGCTTCCGCAACATCATGATCCAAGAGGCGATCTACTCCACGCTGCTGCACAAGAAACGCCGGGAGCTGCACGCGGAAGTGGCCGAGGAGATCGAATCCCTCTACGCCACCCGCCTGGATGACCATTTCGAAATTCTCGCCCAGCACTATCTGCGGGCCGATCACCCGGAGCGGGCCTGTCTGTATCTGGTGAAAAGCGGCCTGAAGGCCAAGGAGAACTATGCCAACGGCGCGGCCCTCGCCGCCTTGGACAAGGCCGCCGAACTGGGCCGGACCCTGACCGATCCGCCCCTGCCGCTCCTGGAGACCCTGGTAGCCCTCTCCGATGTACAAGAGTTGTGCGGCGAGTTTCAGGCCGCCATCGAAACCCGCCGGGAAATCATCGCCGCCATCCACGAGCCTGTGAGTCGCATCGACCACATGCGCCGCATTGGCCGTCTGCACGAAAAGCTGGAAGACTACGAGCAGGCCATGACCGTCTACGGCGAGGCCCACGACGAACTGGCCGCCTTCCCGGACTCCCTCGAAATGGGTCTGCTGCTCACCAACGAAAGCTGGATCCTGAATCGACTCGGACAGCGGGACGAAGCGGCGAAACGGGCCAAACGGGCCTTGGACATTTTTGAAGCCCACCACGCCAAAGAACAGATCGCCATGGTGTGCAACAACCTCGGGGTGATCCTGGAACATCAGGGCGATCTGCCCCAGGCCCTGATGTTCAATGAACGAAGCCTGAAAATCTTCTCCGAACTGGGGGACAAGCGTCAAACCGCCAATCTGTATCTGTCCATGGGGTTCCTGCACGAAAAGAACGGCGCCATGGTCGAAGCGTTGAAATTCTTCGAGCTTTCCCACGACATCATGCAGCGCATCGAAAATCCCTTCGGGGTGGGCACGGCCCTGATGCGCAAGGGGATCTGTCTCAATCGGCTCAACCGCCTGAGCGAAGCGGAAAAGGCCCTCAAGGAAGCTCTGCGCATCCATCGTCAGCTCAACCTGACCCGCAAGGTGGTCTCCAATCTGTGGACCCTGTGTGAACTCTATCTGGCCCTGGGATCGTCCTCCAAGGCGCACAAACACATGGAAGAGGCCAAGGCGATCGCCGCCGCGCGCGAGGATCTGCCGGATCTGGCCCAATGTTCCCTGCTGGAGGCCCGCATCCGGATCCAGGAACACAACGCCCCGGATGACGCCTTTCAAGAGGCCATTCGGCTGTATCGTCTCTGCGGACGCCAATCCGCCGCCGAAGCCGTCGAACAGGAACTGGAACGCCATCGCCAGGAGAAATCGACCTCATGAACACCGCCACCACCCGTACCGCCTTGGCCGTAGACGACGATTCCAGCACCCTGCTGCTGATTCGCACCCTCCTGGAAAAGGCGGGCTACCGGGTTGTGGAAGAGAGCGTGGGCATGAACGTCTTGTCCCGGATCGAACGGGAACGTCCAGACCTGATCCTGCTCGACATCATGATGCCCGGCATCGACGGTCTGCAACTGTGCCGTTCGATCCGCGCCCGTCAGGAGTTCGACCACTGCAAGGTGGTGATGGTCACGGCCAAGCCTTATGAATACGATCGCCAGCGGGCCATTCAATTCGGGGCCGACGCCTATTTCATCAAGCCCATCGATCCCGCCGCCTTTCTCGAAGGGCTGGAACGGATCTTCGAGGATGCCATGCAGTTACGTTTCTGGGGCGTGCGCGGCACCCTGCCAGTTCCCGGACCCGACTCCTTGCGTTACGGCGGCAACACCAACTGCGTCACCTTGCACCTGACCAAAGGACCGATGTTCGTGTTCGACGCGGGCAGCGGCATTCGCACTCTTTCCGATCATCTGCTGGCGGCGCGGAAATTTCCGATTGCCGCCAAATTTCTCATCTCCCACCCCCACTGGGACCATATCAACGGATTGCCCTTTTTCGTGCCTCTTTACATCAAGGGCAACGACTTTGAGATCTGCTGCGCCAACCAGAATGGCATCAGCACCCGCCAGATGATCTCCGACCAGATGGATGGCGTCTATTTTCCGATCAAGCTCAAGGAACTAAGCGCGCGCGTCTATTTCCGCGACCTGCAAGAGGAGCGCTGGGAGGTAGGACATGGCGCCACGGTTTCCACCATGCTGCTCAATCATCCGGGGGTCTGTCTGGGGTATCGGGTGGACTACGGCGGACGCAAGATCGCCTACATCGCCGATCAGGAACTGCCGCCACCGGATCATGTCCATCACAATCCGGCATACGAACAGAAGCTGATCCGGTTCGTGGAACAGGCGGACATCCTGATCATGGACGCCACCTTCAGCAACGCCGAATACCGGCAACAGGAGGGATGGGGCCACTCCGGCGTCAAACAGGCGGCGGATCTGGCCCATCGGGCCGGAGTCCGGATCTTCTGTCTGCACCATCACCATCCAGACCAGACCGACGACGACATCGACGCCAAGCTGGAAGAGGCCCGTCAGCATCTGCGGGAGCTTGGCTCCTCCACCCATGCCATGGTGCCGGCGGAAGGATCGATCCTCACGGTGTGAACCGCCCTCAGGCCGCACGCCGTGAGGATCGCTCTTTTTTCCATCCTGCTTTTGGAACGCGTCATGCCGGGCATCACGACTGCCGGACATCACGACCTGCCGGACATCACGACTCGGGCTGATCCAGGATGAACTTCACCTGTTCCCGCAACCAGATGTTGGGGGGACTCTTTTCCGTGCGCGGATGCCAGGCGATGGCCATGCGCAACGACGGGGTGCTCACCGGCACCGGAGCCACGCACAGACCGAGAGGCCGGGCGAGTTGACGGGCCACCCGATCCGGCAACACCGCCATCACGTCGCTGTTGGCCACCATGAACGGAATCACGCCCAGCGAATAAAGCCGCGCCTTGATCGCGCGCGAGCGGCCCATGTTGGCCAACGCCTCATCCACCACGGTGCTGGTCATGCCCCGGGGATAAAAATGGACATGATCCGCCGCCAGGAAGGATTCCAGGGTCAATTTCCCGTCCGGCACCAACGGATGGTCGCGACGGAAAATGCAGACGAACTGCATCTGGAACACCCGATGCAACAAAATGTTCGGAGGCACCCACTGGAAACGGCTGAACACCAGATCCGCCGCGCCGCTTTCCAGCACCGTGCGTTCGTCCTCGCCGCCGATATCCACCAACTCCAGGGCCACCCCCGGAGCCTTCTGACGCAACAACTCCACCAACGGCGCCAACAGCAGCACCGAGGCATAATCCACCATGCCGATGCGGAACAAATGCTGGGCGTGAATGGGATCAAAACGCTCCTGGTTGAGCGCCTGACGCACTTCCTTCAACGCGCGCTCCACCGGACCGGCCAATTCCAGGGCACGGGCCGTGGGTTCCATGCGCAAACCGATCTTGACGAACAGCGGATCATCGAAGATGTCGCGCAGCCGTCGCAGGGTATTGCTCATGGCCGCCTGGGTGATCCCCAAGCGCCGTCCCGCGCGGGTCACGCCCCGTTCGGTCATCAACACGTCGAACGCGACCAACAGATTCAAGTCAAACCGGACCAAGTCATGCATGGGCATCCACCTTTTGCCTTTTTATGAATACCACTGGTTCCAAAAAAAAATTTGCGCAGGATCCAGTTTCCAATATAATCTACATTTCTGGTGAATACAATTTCCAACGTGCATTTCATTCATTTCTGGATTGAGATGGCGCCAGGCGGCTTTGTCACCCGGTGCTGTCGCGGGTCGAATCAAAATTCAGGTCTCCCCCCCTCTGGGATCTCTATTTTGGTTCGGCCCGTTTTTTTTTGGAACCTTTTCAAGACCTTTTCTGAGGAACTCTTTCCCTCGGGTCAAAACGGCCACAGGCTCCATCCTCCCGACTCCTCCTCCTTGTGACAACGCGCCAGTTGTTCCCGGTAACGGGCGGCATTCTTTTCCACCCGGCGCGCGGTTTCCAGCAGCCAGCCTTTGTTCCGATAGCTCTTGCGATTGTAACCCTGCTGCCCTTCATGATACGCCAAATACTGCAAACGGGCATCGGTCTTGGCGATGCCGCACTTGCGATGACTCAAATCCACGTACCAACCGATGAAATCCACGGCATCGGTAAAATTGTCCCGATCGGCCCAGCGGGCGCCGGTATTTTTCTTGTACGCATCCCAGGTTTCGTCCAGGGCCTGGGCATAACCGAAGGCGCTGGAGGGGCGGGGTCCGGGAATGAACCAGAACAGACGCGAGCGGGGCGGCTTGGCATCGTGCTTGAACCGGGACTCCTGATGGATGATGGCCAGTTGCACCGGCACCGGCACCCCCCATTTTTTCCAGACCTTGCGGGTATCTTCATACCAGCCGCCCTGCTCCTGGAAGATCGCGCAGGCGTCATCGGTGCGCTGGAGGGTCGGGGCCGAGGCGCATCCGGCCAACAGGGCGCACGCCAGCACCCACCCGCGCGAAAACCGGCGCCCCCCCTTGAACCAAAGCTTCATCCTCCCAACCACACCTTTACCTTCCACAGGTTCGAGTTTGATCCGGACACGATTGAACGGCGCCAGCCAAAAGGTGTCCCTATTCAGATAAGCGAGCATTTGCCTATTTTGCAAACAACCACCACACCATCAATCGACCCGCCCCTCCTTCATACTCCGGGAAACCCCTCACGCAGTCATAAAAAGGACGAGATCGCTTTATTTCAAGGCAGAAATCCGATAAAATTGCGAACAAACACCACTTCGTTATTACACAATATCGCCAGCAGCGCAATGCTTAACCAAAGCCAAGACCAAAGCCCCACCGCCATGGAAACATTGCCATGCGCCGCCCCATTCCATAAACTGTTGGATCCATTGTCGCCATTCGCCAAACCCGCAGGGATGCCCCCCTTGAAAATCATGCTCGCCCCCCTCGCACTGCTTCTTTTCGCTGCAACCACGGCCAGAGCGGACGAACCGATTCCGGTCTCCACCCGCTCCCTGGAAGCCGTGCTGATCCACCCCCGGGAAGAGGCTCCGGCCGAGGTGCGCAGTCTCAACGACGGCCTGATCACCGCCCAGGTGACCGCCACCATCGTGGAACTTCCGGTCCAGGTGGGAGAAACGGTCAAACGGGGGGATGCGCTGGTGCGGCTCGACCCCTGGGCCTACCGATTGGCGGAACGACGGGCCACGGCGGAACTCGAAGGCTTGCGCGCCAGACTCGACGCCGCCCGCAAGCGTTCCCAGCGGGCGACCCAGTTGCAGCAACACAAACAGGCCTCCGACGAACGGGCCGAGCAGAGCGAAAGCGACGTCAAGGAGTTGACCGCCCAGATCCGCGCCGTGGAAACCACCCGGGAAGAGGCCCACATCCAAAGCGAAAAATGTCTGGTCCCGGCCCCGTTCGACGGCGTGGTGGCGCAGCGTCCGGCCCGCATCGGCATCAACGCCACGCCGGGCACGCCGCTGGTGCAACTGGTGGAAGTCAACGCCGTGGAACTGGCGGCCACCATTCCCGTCAGTCGCGTCTCCAGCCTGAACCGGGCCACCGCCTGGGAGTTCCTCCAGGAAGGAGAACGCTATCCGGTACGCCCCCGCGTGGTGATTCCCGTGGCCGATCCGGTCACCCGCGCGCGCGAAGCCCGGCTGCTGTTCACCGGCGACAAACCGGTGCCCGGCACCGCCGGTCGTCTGGTCTGGTCGGATCCCCGCCCCCATCTGCCCCCCTGGCTGCTCTCCCGACGCGATGACCAGTTCGGCGTCTTTCTGATCCAAAACGACAAGGCGATCTTTCACCCCCTGCCGGGGGCCCTGGAAGGACATCCGGCGGTGATGGATCCCCTCCCCGCCGGAGAGGTGGCCATCTCCGGAAGGGAATCCCTGACCCACGACGTTGCAGTCAAACTGGTCCCGGCACCTTAAAGAATCAGGAGAGATCCGTCGATGCTGCGCGCATTCCTGGGCAATCATGTGCTGGCCAATCTGGCCTTCGGTCTGGTGTTGCTGTTGGGTTTTCTGGCCTATGGCCTGTTGCCGAGACAGCAGGATCCGGACATGAACTTCAACTGGATCAGCATTGTCACCATTCTGCCCGGCGCCGCCGCCGAGGACGTGGAAAAACTGGTCACCGATCCACTGGAAGAGGCCCTGCAAAACATCCCGGATATCCGGTTCGTCATGTCCGGCAGCAGCGACGCCACCTCCAGCATGCTGGTGCGCTTCAACGAGATGGATGATCGCACCTTCGACAAGCGCATCGCCGACCTGCGCCGGGAAATCAGCGCCAAACAACGGGAACTCCCCAGCGAAGCGGAAGATCCGGTGATTCTGGAGATCACCAGCGCCAACGGCTGGCCCACGGTGATGGCCGTGGTCACCGGCGAGGCGGACGACGAAACGCTGCGGCAACAGGCCCGCCGGGTCCAAAAGGATCTGGAAGGGATCCAGGGCGTGGATTCGGTGCTGGCTTTGGGATTGAAGGATCCGGAGATCCAGGTGCGTTTCGATCCGCTGCAACTGGCGGTGCTGGGAGTGGATCCCACCCGGGTGGCCAATACGGTCAGCGCCCGGTTTCGCGATCTGGCGGGTGGTTCGGTGGCCATGGGAGAAGGCAACCGGCTGCTGCGCTATCAAGGCACCACCCCGGACCCGGCGGAACTGTCCACCTGGCCCATCGTGGGCCGCGAAGGGGAGTTGCAACTCAATCAGGTGGCGGAAGTGGTGCGCGACCGGAAAAAAGCCGACCGGGCGGTACGCTACCAGGGCAAACCGGCGGTGCTGCTGACCGTGACCAAACGACCCGGCGTCAACTCCCTGGAACTGACCAGCCGGATCCGCGCCTATCTGGAACAGCGTCAGACCCTCAAAGAACAGACCGGGGTGCAGACCCTGCTGGCGGACGATCAGACCTCCATGGTGCAAAACGCCCTGTCGATCATGGAGAGCAACGCCCTTTTCGGTCTGGTGATGGTGTTTCTGACCATCTGGCTGTTTCTGGGGCTGCGCATCTCGATGCTGGTAAGCCTGGGGGTACCCTTCGCCCTGGCGGGCACTTTCATTCTGCTGCACGCCTTTGGCCACACGTTGAACGTCATGGCGCTGCTGGGGGTGGTCATCGCCCTGGGCATGCTGGTGGATGACGCGGTGGTGGTGGTGGAAGCCATCTCCTGTCGGCTGGCCCAGGGACGCAAAGCCATGGACGCCGTCATCGACGGCTTGCAAGAGGTGGCCATTCCGGTGGCCTCGTCGTCGTTGACCACCATGGCGGCCTTTCTGCCGCTGATGCTGTTGCCGGGCATTCTCGGCAAGTTCATGCGGGTGATCCCCATGGTGGTCTCGATCGCCCTGGTCATCAGTCTGGTGGAGGCGTTCTGGATGCTGCCCGCCCACGTGGCGGCCATGCGCTGGCATCACGACCGTCCCCCCACCCGCATGGAACTCTGGCGCGCGCGCTGGATGCACCGCATCCGCATCCGCTACATCCAGATGTTGGTTCCGGTGTTGCGCCGCCCCCGTCTGTCGATGGGACTTTCCCTGCTGGGACTGGCCATGGCCATCGGCGTGGTGGCCACGGGCCAGTTGAAGGTGGACTTCTTCGCCATGGATCCGATGCCGCTGTTTTACGTCAACGTCAAGATGCCCGCCGGCGCCTCCCTGGAACACACCATGACCACCACCCTGGAAGCGGAAAAGCGGGTCTGGAGCGGCTTGAAACCCGAAGAGGTGCGGGCCGTGGTCCCCTACGCCGGGCAGATGATGACCGATACCGCTCCGCTGTTCGGGGATCGCTTCGGTCAGATTCTGGTCAGCCTGACTCCCGACAGCCAGAAACGCCGTTCGGTGGCGGAGATCATCGCCGGCATGCGCGCCTCGGTGCTGGCCACGCCGGGACCGGATCAGATCACCTTTCTGCCCATCTCCGGAGGGCCGCCGGTGACCAAACCAATCAGCGTCAAGGTGCGGGGGGATGAGATGGAAGCGTTGCGCTCCGCCACGGCCGCGATCAAGACCATTTTAGGCACCATGCCCGAAATCAGCGACATCAGCGACAATTTCACCCTGGGAAGCCGGGAACTGGTGTTGCGTCCCGATTCCGACGCGGTGCGTCGCGCCGGTCTGGACGCCAACATGATTCCCCGTCTCACCCGACTGCTGGCCGACGGCGAGATCGCCGCCACCTTCCAGCATCAAGGCGAACAGGTGAAAGTCCGGGTGCTGGCCCGACCGGTCCATCCCCACGGAGTGGAAGAGATCCTGAATCTCCCGGTGGCCCTGCCCGGCGGCGGCTCCACCACGCTGGACACCTTGACTCATCACGAAACCCGGCAAGGGGTGGACACCATCCATCACTACAACTTCCGACGCGCCATCACCGTGGAGGCGGAACTGGATCGCGCCCGCATGGACGTGGTCACCGCCAACGCGCACCTGAAACAGGAATGGGCCAAAATCCAATCCCGCTTTCCGGGCGTGGATCTGGATTTCTCCGGCATGCTCGACGACATCCACGAAGCCATCGATGCCATTCTGATGCTGTTTCTGTTCGGTTTCGGGCTGTTGTATCTGATTTTAGGCACCCAGTTCAAAAGTTACTTCCAGCCCCTACTGATCCTGACCACGGTGATCATGGCCTTTGTCGGGGTGGTGTGCGGCTTGTTGATCACCGGACACCCCTTGAGTCTGTACACCCTGTATGGCGTGGTGGCCCTGTCGGGAATCGCGGTCAACTCCGCCATCGTGCTGATCGCCGCCGCCAACGACCGACGCCAGGAGGGCATGAAACCGCTGCACGCCATGATCTACGCCGCCCGTCGCCGGGTGGTGCCGATCCTGATCACCTCGATCACCACCATTGCCGGTCTGTCGTCGCTGGCCATGGGCCTGGGCGGAAAATCCCTGCTCTGGGGACCGGTGGCCACGGCCATCGTCTGGGGACTGGCCTTTTCCACACTGTTGACGCTGTTTCTGATTCCGCTGCTTTATCTGGTTTTCATGGGAGGGAAGATCGGCAAGAAGCAAGTCCGGGGAGTTTGACGATATCTGTCCGGCTGTCCGGCTCCCTGGTCCGGCTTGCCTATTTGGACTTTCCGGCAGAAGACTCCGAAAACTGCATGATCATGCTTTGACCATCTTCAAGCTCCTGGGAACTCATGGCGCGTCCCAGGATGTCGCGATTCTCGGCGGCGTCCTTGTTGCCCTTGAGGGCGGCGAGGTGGTAATAGGCATAGGCATAGGCTTTGTCCTTCTTGTTTCTCAGGCCGCCGATCACCTTGTGTTCATACATGATGCCCAATTTGTTCTGGGCATCCGGCAGACCTTGCGCGGCGGACTTGTGGAACCAGTCCCAGGCTTTCTTGAGATCTTTCTTGACCCCGTCGCCGCTTTCGTACATCAAACCCAGATTGTATTGGGCATGCGCATCCCCGAAGGTGGCCGCCACGCGGATGAACAGCGTATCCACGAAACCGGCGCAATGGCCTTGGTTGCCCATCGGCACCAACACGGCCACGCCCACGATCCAGACCAAGATCAAGAGACGCTTCATGGAAGCCACCTGTTCCTGAAAAGACGACAAGGAACCCGATTGATTGATTCCGGCGGGATCCTTGTGACGATCACCGATTTCGAAAGCGTCACACCAGAGGCGGTCCGGGAGTCCACCAGGTATGGACAGCCGGAAGCCCCCGATAGCGTTGATTTTCGTCCATGCCATACCCGACCAGACGCACATCCGGCACTTCATACCCCAAAAAGTCCAACGGCAACGGGTCGGGATCGTTGACGGTCTTGTGCAGCAACACCGCGACGCGAATGGAGGCGGGACGACACTCCCCCAGCAGCCAGCGGTGCAGACGTTTCAGGCTGCCACCGCTGTCCATGAGGATGTCCACCAGGATCACATGGCGATTGCGGATGAACGCCTGATCTTCCACGGTCATCACCACGCGCGCGTCCAGGGAACGGGCATGCACGAACACCACCGGAATCGGCCTGGACAAGGCGCGCAGCAGATCGCTTCCGAACACGAACGCCCCTTTGAGCACCACCACCAGCACCGGTTCCTCCCCCGGGGGGGACGGATCGATCACTTCCCGATCGATCCTCCGCGCCATTTCGACCACGGCCTCGCGAATGCGTTCGGCATCCAACATCAGCGTCAGGTGTTCCAATGGCTCCATCTGGCAACCCTCCCGGACCATCAACCGTCCCGTTTGAGGAAACGACTCAGGAAATTCAGATCATAGCGACCCCGCACGAACGCCCCATCCCGCAGGATGCGCTGATGCAGCGGCAAGGTGGTCTTGACCCCGCCGATCACATATTCGTCCAAGGCGCGCCGCATGCGGGCCACGGCTTCGGTGCGGTCCGCGCCGTGAACGATCAGCTTGCTGATGAGCGAATCGTAATACGGAGGAATCCGGTATCCGGCGTAGGCTCCGGAATCGACCCGCACCCCGCCGCCTCCCGGCGGATGATACTCGGTGATCAGACCCGGAGACGGGATGAAGCGTTCCGGATCTTCGGCGTTGATGCGGCATTCGATGGCGTGCCCGGTGAAACGCACCTGCTCCTGGGTGATGGCCAGGGGCAGTCCGGCGGCCACGCGGATCTGTTCTTTGACCAGATCCAATCCCGTGACCATTTCGGTCACCGGATGTTCCACCTGGATGCGGGTGTTGACCTCGATGAAGTGGAACTTGCCTTCGGATTGGAGAAACTCGAAGGTGCCGGCACCGGTATAACCCACAGCCAGCGCCGCCTTGGTGGCCAGCAGTCCGAGATGATTCCGCTCTTCGGGGGTGACCATGGGAGAGGGGGATTCTTCCAGGATCTTTTGATGCCGCCGTTGCAGCGAACAGTCACGCTCGCCCAGATGAATGGCGTGACCGTGTTTGTCCGCCAGGATCTGGATTTCGACATGACGCGGATTTCTCAAGAACTTTTCGATATAGACCTCGTTGTTCTTGAAGAACTGCTGGGCCTCGTTGCGCGCGACCGTGTAACTGTTGATCAAGGCCGCGTCGGTATGGACCACCTTCATGCCGCGACCGCCACCGCCGCCGGCGGCCTTGATGATCACCGGGAAACCGATCTCGCGCGCGATTTTCAGGGCCATCTCTTCGTTGGGCACCGCGCTTGAGGAGCCTTGCACCACCGGCACACCCGCCTCGATCATGGCCTGACGGGCCCGCACCTTGTCTCCGAGCAGACGGATCACCTCCGGTTCGGGACCGATGAAGGTCAGGCCGGAAGCCTGGATGATCTCGGCAAAGGCGGCGTTTTCGGAGAGAAAACCGTATCCCGGATGGATCGCCTGGGTATCGGTGATCTCAGCGGCGGCCATGATCGCCGCCACGTTGAGATAGGAGTCCATGGAGGCCGGGGGACCGATGCAGACCGATTCATCCGCCAGTTTGACGTGCATGGCCTCGGCGTCCGCCGAAGAGTGGACCGCCACGGTCTGGATACCCAGCTCCTTGCAGGCGCGATGGACCCGCAAGGCGATCTCGCCACGGTTGGCGATCAGGATTTTATTGAACATGGGCATGTCAGCTCGGCTCGACCAAAAACATCTCTTCCCCATATTCCACCGGGGTGGCATTTTCCTTGATGATGCTCACCACCCGGCCACTCACTTCCGATTCGATTTCGTTCATGAGTTTCATGGCTTCGATGATGCACACCACCTGTCCTTTTTTCACCATGTCCCCGAGCTTCACGAAGGGCGCGGACTCGGGAGAGGCGGCCTTGTAGAAGGTGCCCACCATGGGAGCGGTGATGGCGAGCGTGGTCTCTCTGGTCTCTCCGGCGGAAGAGGACGGCACGAACGACGCCGGAGGGGGCAGAGCCACGGCCGGCACCGCGTACTGGGCCGGACGGGCCACGAACGGGGCCGGAGCCGCCACCGGCGGAGCGGGCTGGGCGCGAGTGATGCGCAGGGTGCGCCCATCCTCTTTGATTTCCACCTCGGCCACGTCCGTATCGGACAGAAACCGGATGAATTGACGAATTTCTCTCAGATCAAAAGCCATATTGAACTTCCTTTGTTTCAAGGCCCGACCCTGGCGACGAGGTGACGCACCACGGCGTCCAGGGCATAAAGATAACCGTCCGCACCCAATCCCGCAATCACCCCTTCGGCGATATCGCTGATGTACGAATGATGCCGAAACGCCTCGCGCCGGTGAATGTTGCTCAAATGGACCTCCATCACCGGGAGGTTCACGGCCAGCAACGCGTCACGAATGGCAATCGAGGTGTGGGTGTAAGCCGCAGGATTGATGATGATCCCATCCACCACGCCCATGGCGGCCTGAATCCGCTCCACCAACTCCCCCTCATGGTTGGACTGATGAAAATCGATTTCGACTCCCAGGGATTCGGCTTTGCGACGACAGGCCGATTCGATGTCGGCCAGGGTCATGGCGCCGTAGATCCCGGTTTCGCGTCTGCCCAGAAGATTCAGGTTGGGACCGTTGATCACCAGAATACGCCAAGGTGGCGCAGAAGTCCCGTTCATTGTGATCCTCCTTCCGGCCACGCGCCCTGCCACGCTTCCAGACGACCGATCCAGCGTTGCGTCCGCGCGTGACTTCTAGGGGGGAGTTGTTCCAGCCGGGTCGCCAGGGACTCCAGGCGGGCCACGCGACGACGGGGGCTGTCCAAACGCCAATCGGCGCGACGCTCCCCAAGCCGTTGCAGCCAGGACTCCAGCTTCCGGATCCGCTCCGACTCCCCGACCGCCTCCGACTTCCGCTCCAACGCCCCGACCCGCTCCGACTCCGCCGGGACCGCCTCCGACCAGCGTCGCGACCAGGACTCCAGACGCCGGACCGCCTCGGCGTCGGCATGGAGTTGATCCAGCACCCGGTTGGCGCGACGATAGGCCGCCAGAGGCGCGGCGCCGAACTGTCCGAGAGCGGTTTGCACCTGTCGATCCCAGCGTTCCGGATCCAGGCCCATCAGCCGTCCGAGCACCAGCCAGCGGGCCGCGACCTCGGGAGCGGCGGCGATGAGGGAGTCCAGCAACTCTCCGGCCTCGACGAGGCGTTGGTCGCGCACCAGTCGCGGCAAGGCGGCAAGCTTGAACTCCAGCGATTCGTGATCCTCGACCATGCGTCCCTCGAAAAGAGTCCTTGCGCACCAAACGGACAACGCCGACAATATCGTCTGGCTGTCCGGGGGGCGGACCCAGCGCTCGATGTCGCCCTGCCAGCACACAGACCCGTCACCAGTTTATCGAAATTCAACCTGCGAAGGCAACGGATTGTAAACGATTGTCGCGTCATGCGCCATCGTACACGATGACCCGGAGAAAAATGAGATGCGCATCCAGCTCAATGGCGAAACCACCGACCTCACCGAATCCCTCACCGTTGCCGGACTGCTGGAGCATCTGCGTTTCGATGCCGGGCGCGTGGCCGTGGAACGCAATCTGGAAGTGGTGCCCAGAGAACACTATGCCACCACGCGCCTGACCGAAGCGGATCGGGTGGAGATTGTCCATTTCATCGGTGGCGGCATGGAAGCGGTGGAGGCCGATCCCCTGGTGATCGCGGGACGGCGTTTCAAGAGTCGTCTGCTGGTGGGGACCGGGAAATACAAGGATTTCGAGGAGACGGCCCAGGCCGTGGCCGCCTCCGGAGCGGAGATCGTGACCGTGGCGGTGCGCCGGGTGAATGTCAGCGATCCCAAGGCGCCGATGCTGACCGATTATCTGGATCCGAAGCGTTATCTGTATCTGCCCAACACGGCGGGTTGTTTCACCGCCGACGAAGCGGTGCGCACCTTGCGGCTGGCCCGCGAGGCGGGAGGCTGGAATCTGGTGAAACTGGAGGTGCTGTCCGATCCCAAATACCTGTGGCCCAACAATCCGGAAACTCTGCTCGCCGCCGAGAAACTGATCGCCGAAGGGTTCGAGGTGATGGTCTACACCACCGATGATCCGTATTTATGCAAACGGTTCGAGGAGATGGGCTGCGTGGCGGTGATGCCCCTGGCCGCCCCCATCGGATCCGGCCTGGGGGTGCGCAATCCCTACACCATCAAGATCATCATCGAAGAGGCCAAGGTGCCGGTGCTGGTGGACGCGGGCGTGGGATGCGCCTCGGACGCGGCCTACGCCATGGAACTGGGATGCGATGGCGTGCTGATGAACACCGCCATCGCCGGAGCCAGGGATCCGATTCTGATGGCCACGGCCATGAAAAAGGCGGTGGAGGCGGGACGGGCCTCGTACCGGGCGGGACGCATTCCCCGCAAGCTCTACGCCTCGGCGTCCAGCCCCCTGGACGGCCTCTTCTTTTGAACATGGAACCCCTGGACACCCCCAATCCCCCGGTGTGGGACTGCCGCTGGCCCGATCCGGTCGCCCTGAAGGTGAGCGCCACACGCATTCTGCGCGATCTGCCGGAAGAGTCTCCGCAACTCAACCGGAAACTGGCCATCACCGTGGAAATGGAACTCAACGACGACTACAGCGGCGAGATCCGCGCCCTGCTGGTCACCCCGTGGGCCGTGGAACGCATCCACTGGCACTCTCCCCACCAAGGCAGCGAACCGCCGATCCGCCACGCCATGGGATTGGACACGGACGCCACCACCGGTCGGGTCGCGTCGGGCCAGGGGGTGCTGCTGGAACTCGAAGGCGGACAACTGGTGCCGGTGGTGATCGCCTGGGAACCGGAAACCGGTCACTACTTCGTCGAAACCCTGATGCATCACACCCAGGGCTACGACACCGCCCGCTCCGCACTCGACGCCGCCCTGGGAAAGGCCCCGGATCCGTCCGCCCCCCAGTCGATCACCTCCACCATGAACCGCTCCGTGAGTCGGCGCGGCTTGTTGAAATTCTGGCGCAGTTGAGTTCCTGAATATGGCACAAAACATGCTTTAACCAACCTGAACGTCAACGCGCCGTCACCTTCCAAAAAACCGGAACAAGACGACACCGTTTGAATCAACAAGACAACCTGTTGTTTCTGTATCGTTTTTGCATTTGAAGCAAAGAAAGTGCCAAGCTACTGTTCAAAAAAAACCGGGAAAAAAGAATTTTTCATGAGACTTTTCCCTATTTTTACGGTATCATGGCCAAAATGTGGTTCAAACACTTATTATCGCTTTAAATCAGTCAGCAAAGGAGACTTAATCATGAAGGGTTACAAAATCTTCCCCGTTCTGTTGCTCGCTGGAGTTCTCGGTAGCACCCTGCCCGGTTGCGCCACCCAATCCGCGACTCCGGAACAGACCGCTCAGGAGATCCAAGCCGCCGAAGCCGCCCGCAATGCCCGCCTCGAAGCCGAGCGCGCCGACGCCGCCCGCATGAAAGCCGAGCGTGACGCCGAAGCCGCCCGTCAGGAAGCCGAAGCCGCCCGTCAGGAAGCCGAGCGGGTCAAGAAGACCTTCCGCAAGAGCCTGAACAAGAAGTAATCGCCTTCCGGCATCCCCTTTTCGGGCATGCCGGGCGAATTTATGCCGTTGACGGATACCCAGGCCATCCCGTATGGCTTTGTGAACCACATTCGTCGTTGTCAGCCGCAAGGCTCACATACAACGAACACACTCACATCAATACACGGCACTCCGCCATGGTTTGTCACCGTTTCCATACGGACAACAAACCATGGCGGAAGCTTTCAGAAAAAACACCCCGGTTCCGGGGTGATTTTTTTCCTGCGCACAAGATCCCCAAGCAGTGGTTGACATTCCCGTGATTGATCCCAATTTTTCCGCGCGTCGGCTCAACGCACGAGAGGGGGTCAGGCTCCGCCGTTTTGCAACAGATACTCCATGGTGGCCACCCGGTTGTACACCTCCGGATCCCGGATCCGTTCCATCCGGAACCATCCCCCCATGATGGGAAACGTGGTGTCCAACACCTCGCCCAACCATTCCGGGGTCAAGAAGGTCGGCCAGGATCCCCGACCACGACGCTGCTGAATGGCGTAGCTGTACTCCCGCAACACAATCGGACGGAGCAAGGTCAACCGCGTGGCCAGTCGATAACGCCAGAAAGGCTCTTGGGTGAAGGCGTGACCATACACACTGGCACAAGCCGCCAACTCCGGAGCGGCCAGTTGGATCATGCGCGCCTCCAGCCGCCCCAGATGCTTGCACGCCATCGGCACCCGCCAGGTCTCCCGCACCACTCCGGCCTCCAGAAACGGATACAACGCCGGACCAAAACGCAAATTGAGATTCAAATCCCGGGAAGACCAGAACCGCCCCCGAAACAACGGATAGGAACGCTCGACCCATCCCCGCTCCAGCGCCCCCTCCCCGTCCGGAGCGCCCAAGGCGCGACGCATGGCCCCGGTCATGGCATCCCCATACCCCCGCCGGGAAAAGGCCCCGGTAACCGCTGCCGGATCCAGACGCGAATAAAAACTCCGCACCACCTCCCGCAAGGCCATGGGGCGGTCCGGCAAATAATAAAAATTGCGGTAAATCTCCCCCGCCGAACCGTTCAGCAACACCCGGTCCTGGCTGCGGGCCAGCCGGTCGGCCAGATCCACCCCGTTGTCGAACAATCCCCCCGGTTTCCAGGCATCAAACGCCACCACGTTGCGCGCCACCTGTTCCCGAAATCCCTCACGCGCGATACCGGGTCTGCGACTCTTGTTGATCACCTCCAACGGCAGACCCGCCACCGCCGCCACCTGGCGCGCCACCGTCACATCCGCGTCCCCTTGTTCCGGGCCGAACACGAACAGCTCCGGTCGCACCCCCGCCTCCAGCAGCAACGCCAGGATCAAGCGCGAGTCATATCCCCCGGAAATGGCGGTGCGCAACCGCTGCGGAAAAAATCCCGCATAAAACCGGAACAGCTCCCGCAATCGTTCCAGATGATAACCCGCCGCCGCTTCGCAGTCCGATGGCAAGGATTCCGCAGCATTCCAGGCAAAAGCCCCGCTCACGGGCAGATGGGTCAACGTCGCCCCGTCGAGACGTGTCACGCTTTCCGCCGGGGCCATGCGGATCTGCCGGATGAAGCTCTTTTCTCCGAACGTCGCACCATTGAAGGCGTATTCGTAACACCCCTGGGGATCCGGCTCCGGATGGCGCACCGCCGCGAGCAGCGCCTGAAACGAATTGGAAAAACAACGCTCCCCGAGGTCATGATAGACCTTGCCGCAATCCAACCCGTCCCGGGCCAGATACCAGCATCCCGCCTTGCGCATCACCAGGATGAAATGCCCCCGACAGCGACGCCCATCCAGTTGACGACCGTCAAAGCTTTCCAGCGCCCGCCGCACCCCCTCGGTTCCACCCTGGCCGTCAAAGGCGAACCAGCCAACAGCCGCCGCCAGATCCCCGTCAGGACGGCGCACCAGAGGCACTTCCGGACCGTGGAACGATCCCACCAGACACAAACGCCACCCCGCTTCCCGGATGTCCGCCGCGCAGCGCAACCCCTCGGAGTCCAACCGTCGCAACCAGGAAGCCGGATCGAATCCGCCGCTTTCTTGCTCCCGGATCAACAAGAAAATGGCCATCACCCCAAATTCCGCGACAACCAGGGCCCGATCCTCTCGGCCACGGGCAGGGGCAGGCGTTTCCACAGTTTGATGAAATAACGGTATTTCGGATTCAACGGATTGATTTCCGGCAGACGTTCGGCCCGCACCAGCCGATAGCGATACGGCAACGGCTCCGGGGTGAAGCCGTAATACTTCTTGAAATCAAACGAGCCGGATCCCAGCTTGCTGCGGCCAAAATCAAACACCCGCGCGCCGCGCGCGCCCGCGTGCGTCATCAGATCCCAGTACATGAAGGCCATGGCCCCGCTGGAACGGGCCACAGGCAGACCGCCGCCGTAATACGGCAATACCTGATCGCGAAAATAAAAACTCACCACCGCCGCCACGGTCTGGCCCTGCCGCTCGACGCGCCACCCTTCACAATCCGGGCCGAACTGTTTTTTCAACTGCACGAACAAAGCGCGGGAAAAAACCGGCGTGCCGAGATTGCGCACGCTTTCGGCATAAACATCAAAACACAACCCGCCGATGTCGTCATCGGCCACACCCGTCAGACCGTGCTGAATCCCGCGCCGCACCTCGGCCCGCTGCTTGCGGGGAATGGCCAGCAGATTGACCTCGGGATCCTCGACCATGGGCTTGCGGAAGGTGTAATACAGATCCTTGCCCTGCCACTCCGGTCGACGGGGCGCGACATTGCGGCACTCCAGCCAATCCACGTTCAGTTCCACGGCCAACGCTTCGGCATAAGCCTCCAGGGCCAGACGGGACGCCTCGTCCAGGGCCGCCACCCCCCCATAGACACAAAACGGCGTCGAAACCAACGCATGACCAAACAACAGACTCTTGACCTGCACCAGCGGCAGCACCCCCCGGATCTCTTCCCCGGACCAAGCCACCAGATAACGGGTACGATGGCCGAATACCGCCTCCGCCACCGCCTTCCAACCCACCCGATGAAAAAAGGTCGCCTCTGGACACGCGGCCACAAAACGGTCCCAGGCCGGCTCTTCTCCCGACTTCAGGGGACGCACCTCCACAGAACCGGTCCAGGCGACAGCCGTCATCCCGGTCCCCCCGCGATCACGCCGGCATAGACCCGATCCAGCCGCTCCCAGCGAAAATCCTCCAGCAGAGCGGTCATGCGTCCCTCCATGCGGCTCAGATTCAGATAATGACGCAACCGGGACTTCCACCCGAGACCCGGCATCCGGGGTTGATCCGGGTCCAGTTCCCAGGGATGGAAATAAAACACCCCGGAGCGACCCTCCGCCTCATTGAGACGACGCCAAGCCCAACGGGAAAAAAAATAGGGATACAACCGAAAAAATCCCCCGCCGCCACACGGATAACGCCGCCCGCCCACGGCAAGAGTGGCCACCGGAATCTCCACCACCCCTTCTCCGGCCACGCCGCTGGGCCAGAACGGATCCCGGGGCGCCTCGGGCCAGCCATAAAGATCGTGACGGATCGGGTAAACGCTGGAACTGTAGACATAACCGGCCGCATGCAGCGTCGCGAAGGCCCAGGCGTTGTCCTTGCCAATGGAATAGGTCGAGGCCCGATACCCCCGCACCGCCACACCTCCGACCTGCTCCAGAAGCAGGCGGGAGTCACGGGCATCGGCCAGGAAGGTGGCCGGATCCTGTCGGGTCACCCGCACGTGTTCCATGCCGTGACTGGCCAACTCGTGTCCGGCGGCCACAATCGCGCGCACCAGATCCGGATGACGCCGCGCCACCCAACCCAACACAAAAAAGGTGGCATGGGCCTCGTGACGGGCCAAAAGTTCCAGAATGCGCCAGGTATTGTTCTCCAGACGGGAAGGCAGACTCTCCCACTGCTGGCGCGCCACGTAAGACTCGAACGCCGCCACCTGAAAATACTCTTCCACATCCACGGTCAAGGCGTTCGGACGCCTCTCGTTGCGCAGCGTCCCCTGTCCGGCATTCGCTGTCATCCCGGTCATCGCCGTGGACCCGGGCAGATCACTCCCATCGAGCCCATCGGGCGGACTCCTCCCATCGGGCGGATCACTCCTGCCCCCTGCCGAACAACCGACTGAAGAAACCTTTCTTGGGGGGCGGAGCCTCCTCCTGGCTGCCATACCCGCCGCCATAACCCCCGCCATAGCCGCCACCGTAGCCACCGCCATACCCGCCACCGTAGCCGCCATACCCGCCGTAACCGCCATAGCCGCCGTAACCATAATAATAGTAGCCGCCACCGGAACCGCGCTTGCGGAATTTGTTCAGCACCAGACCCACGATATCGGGATTCTCCAACTGCTCCAAGGCATCCTTGACCGCGAATTGGGGGGTGCGTTCCGCCTCGACCACCATCACGATCTGACCCATGTTGCGGGCCAACTCCCGCGCCTCGGTGGTCACCAGCAAAGGGGGAGAATCGAACACGACGATGCGATCCGGACTGTCGATCAATTGCTTGATCAAAATGCGCATATTCTCGCTGGCCAGCAGTTCCGTGGCGTGGTGGTGGCGACGACCGGAAGGCAACAGGGTCAATTTGGGCACATTGGTCTTGATCAGGACTTCGGAGTAGTTCTCCACCTTGCCCAGCAGACAATCGATCAGCCCCACCTTGGCCTTGAATCCCAGAATGCGCGCCACCGACGGCTTGGCCACGTCCCCATCCACCAGCAGCACGTTCAGGTCCATCTCGGCGGCCAGACTGATGGCCAGATTGATGGCGGTGAAGGTCTTGCCCTCCTTGGGAAAGGCGCTGGTCACCATGATCATCTTGCCATTGGCGACCCGTTCCGACTCCTTGCCCATGGCGTTGAGCAGCAGCGGACGTTTGATCACCCGGTACTCTTCGGCCATGATGCTGCGTCCGGCATCCGGGGTCAAAACCCCCTTGGCGCGCAGCCGATCGAAGTCCAGGACGACTTTTTTATGGATGTTCTGATAATCCGTCATCGAAGGGTTAGCCTCTGTTCCGCACGGTGTGGTCCAAAGAGACGCACCACGACTCAAAAGGTGGGGACAAAATACAGCACGCCAACAAACAGACAAAACAATCCGCCCACGGTCAGCACGAAGATCAGCGTGGAGTGGGCCCAACGCCCGCCTATCCCCTCATCCACCATGGAGACCATGCCCAATACCGGCAAACCCAGCACCCGCTTGATGGAGGCCGGACTGTCGAAAACCGGACGGATCACCGACAAAAACAACGACAACGCCAAACCCGCCAACAGTCCCCCGGCCAACACCACGGACGAAAACAACGGCCGGTTCGGTCCCACGGGTCGCTGGGGGGTCTGGGGACGATCGATCACCTTGAAGCGCACAAACCGACTCAAGTCCTCCTCCAGTTCACCCCGCTCCCTGGCCTTGCTCTCTTGTTGCAGCATCGCGGCCATCTCTTCCTGGATCATGGTCAGACGGGTCTGGAGTCGATTGTATTCGTTCTCGATGGCCGGAAGGGTCGTCTCCTGGGAGCGCAGCCGTTTCAGATGGGCTTCGGTTTCGCTCAGACGCACCCGGACACTGGTCAACTCCACATCCAGCTTGCTGGCGGTCATCTTGAGACTGCGATAGACCGGATTGGCTTCCAACTCCCAAGACGAGGCGTCGTCGGCGTTGGAACGCAGTCGGGCGATCTTTTCCTGTTTGAGCTGCTCCTGCTGGGCAATGGCCTGACGCAGGGCCATCACCTCGGCATGGGTCTCGGTGTAGACCGGAAGCCGCTTGCCGCCCTTCGTGTAGTGTTTGCTGAACAACTCTTGAAGCTGTTTATTGTACGCCTCGATCTGCCGGTCCTGCTCCTCGGTGGGAGAGGCGATGGATCTTTCGATCTCCTGCATCTGCCGTTTCACCTCGTCGCGGCTCTGCTCCACCTCCCGGACCTTGGCCTGATGCCCCTCGATGGCCCGGTTGAGACGGGTGACCCGCACATAATAGCCCCCCTCTTTTTCCGGGATCAGATCCAGATTCTTGTTCTTGAACTCCTGCAACTTCTGGGTGGCGTCGGCGACTTTGGCCTCGTATTCGGCGATGCGTTTCTTCAGATACTCCTCGGCGGTTCGGGCGGTGCCGCTTCCTTCGGACGAGAGGGTATCCATGGGCAGACGGTCCAAAATCACCTCCACCACCTGACGGGTGACCAGGGGGTTGTTGTGACGATGGGTGATGCGATACAGCCCCTCGCCGGTGGAGGTCACGCTGATCTGGGCGCGCAGTTGATTCATCACCTCCTGACGCTCCTGATCGTTGCGCACCGAAAACGACAGATCGGTCTGTTGCACCACATGGGAGAGCGTCTGTGGATTCAGCAGGCCGCTCAAAACCCGATGCGCCTCCCGGGTCACATCGATCACCTGCTTGGTCTTGGAGAGAAAATCGGCGATCTCCTGACGGGGATCCTCGATCTTGACCGTGGCGCTCGCCAGATATTGATCCTGCATCACCGCCACTGCGGCCCATCCGGAAAGACAGACAAACCAAGCCAGACCGACCATGTGCCAACGGTGACGCCACATGCCCCTGGCATGCAGGATCAACTGGAAATAGATATCACGAAAACCAAATTCATGCTGCATGCGTTCAAATCCATGCCTTGAGGTTTTAGCATTGCCGAGGGAAGAAGCAGAAAAACGACCAAATCCCGCCCTGCGCCCCGGATTTCTTCATCGATTTTCCTGTTGTCTTGGCCCGGCGGCCCCATGTCCGAACAGCACCACCTCCACGGTGTGGATCAACACCAACAGATCCAGAAAAAGACCGCGATTTTTCACATAGTACAGATCGTACTTCAATTTCTCTCCCGCGTCTTCCTCTGACGCCCCATAACCGTAACGAATTTGCGCCCAACCGGTGATGCCGGGCTTGACGCGCAACCGTTCGGCATAATAGGGAATCCGGGTCTTGAGGGCAAACACGAACGCCGGGCGTTCGGGTCGGGGGCCCACGAGGCTCATTTCCCCCTTCAACACGTTGAAAAACTGGGGAAGTTCATCGATGCGGCTCTTGCGGATGAACCGTCCGACCCGGGTGACCCGATCGTCATCGCGCGCCGCCCAGCGGGGAATGCCATCTTTTTCCGCGTCGGTGCGCATGCTGCGAAACTTCATGACCGAAAAAATCCGACCTCCGAACCCGACCCGCTCCTGGGTATAAAAGACCGGTCCCCGACCTCCGCTTTCCACCAGAATGGCCAAGGCGGCCAGCAGCATCACCGGCGAACTGAGCAGCACCAGCAGCAGACTGATGGAGATGTCGAACAGTTTCTTGATCCCTTCGCTCCACGGCTCCCGGTAAAGCCCCTCGGAGTGGAACAGCCACCAGGCCGGATCCATCACATCCGTGAGCAGAATGTGACGTTCCCGCTCGCAGAACTCCTGAAGATCCATGATCCGGATGCCACGACTCTTGCAAACCTGGATCTCGTCCAGATACAAAGCCGGAAAAGGGGTTTCCAGGGCCACGACCACCTCGTCCACATCGTGCAGCTCGGCGTACTCGCTCAGCTCCTGCGTATCCCAGATGATCCGTTCCCGCTCCACCCGCTCCGGCTCTCCCGGCACGGGCCAGAACCCCACCAGGGTACAATCGGACTGGATCTCCCCGCTGTTCTCCCGGGCCACGACCTGAGCGACCTTCCGGGCGTGTTCTCCGGTTCCAAAGACGATCACCCGCCGATCGAGCAGATCCAGATCCAGGATGAAGCGGAAGAAAATCGACCGCACCCCCATGATCATCCAGAAACAAAACACCAGCGCATACGCGAACGCGCCACGTCCGATGAACAGATCCGGAAACACGTAAAAGAGCATGCTCATGGCCACCAGACCGACCACGAAGCTCAAGCCGACATGCAGCAGTTCGCCGGAGAACCCCTCATCCATCAAACGCTGATAACGCCCCATGGCCGCCAGACTGGTCACGGTCACCAAGGCGAAAAACAACGCCTTGGGCAGCAGCAGATCCCCATGGATCTCGTCGTGATGCTCCAGACCCGAAAAACGCACCGCCACCCCGATATACACGGCCAACGTGGCCAGCATGGACTCAATAGCCAGCAGCACCATGGACCAACGGTGCAGATAGTGGCGAAAAATGCGAATCACGTTGCACCCACCCGTCCAGGACACGCCATCATGGTAATCAGACCGATCAAGATTCCCCCGAAAACAGCCAATCTGTCTTTCATAAATCACTCTGACGGCATTGTATCCTGCCACCCCGGTACATGGTCAAGCATTTCCTGGCGCAATGACCGACACACCCCTCCCAAGTCACCCGTCCCGGTTCCGGGGTTCACGGGGTCAAAAGGATTTGACCTCCGCCCCTCAATGACGCTATATGTTGAGCGAATGACACGACCGATAAAGCCGCCGCCATTCCAACCCAAACCCGAAAAAAATACCACACCGACCCTCTTCATACGAGCCTTGCGACCGGAAACCATGGAACCGACCTCACCGTCCATTGCCGTCATCCTCCCGTGTTACAACGAGGAGTCCTCCATCGGTCGTGTGGTCGAGGCGTTCCGCCAAGTGCTGCCCCAGGCCCGCATCCTGGTCTACGACAACAACAGTACCGATCAGACCCTGGCCAAGGCCAAAGAGGCCGGCGCCGAGGTGCGTCAGGAGCCCAGACAGGGCAAGGGTCAGGTGATACGCCGCATGTTTGCCGACATCGACGCGGATGTCTACGTCATGGCCGACGGGGATGGCACCTACGAAGCCAGCGCCGCTCCCGGCATGATCGACCGACTCCTCACCCATCAACTCGACATGGTGGTCGGCTCCCGCCACGACGCCGGAGAACAGGAACAGTATCGACCGGGGCACAGGCTGGGCAATCAACTGCTGACCCACTCCGTGGCCCTGCTGTTCGGACGGGGATTCTCCGACATGCTCTCCGGCTATCGGGTCTTTTCGCGCCGCTTCGTCAAGACCTTTCCGGCCCACTCCAACGGCTTCGAGATCGAAACCGAATTCACCGTGCACGCCCTGCACCACAATCTGCCCTGTCAGGAGTTCCCGACCCGCTACGGGGCCCGCGCACCCGGCAGCGTCAGCAAACTCAACACCTATCAAGACGGTCTGCGCATCCTGCTGATGATCCTGCTGCTGGCCAAAGAGGCGCGTCCGTTCGCCTTCTTCGGTCTCATCTCGCTCCTGCTGACCGCCGCAGCCCTCCTGATGGCCATTCCGATCTTCATCACCTTCTTTGAAACCGGACTGGTCCCCAGGGTGCCCACCGCGCTGCTGTGTCTGGGCATGGTACTCATGGCCAGCATCAGCCTGACCAGCGGCATCATCCTCAACAGCATCAGCCGCGCCCGCTCCGAACTGTACCGTTACCACTACCTGCGACACCCGCCCCATCCCGTCGTTGCCCATCCAGAGACCGCCCAGAGCCGCCCCTCTTGAGAAACCATCCCTCCTCCCCGCTCCCCCACACCCTCCTGCTCACCCTGCTGACGCTCCTGATCCTCGCACTGTTCTCCCGGGGATTGACCGATCCGGACACAGGCTGGCCCGATGCCGACCGGGTGCTGATGGATGGCCTGTTCATCCACGACTTCCTGCGGGATCTGAATCTCTCCACCCTGCTCGACCGGGATTTCTTCAGCAACGCCTATCAGTACGCCATCCGCTATTTCGCCCAGTATCCCGCCTTGAGCCTGGGATCCCGTCCCCCCTTTTTTCCCGGAATCGAGGCGATCTTCTTTTTTGTCTTCGGCATCCATGACCACAGCGCCAAACTGGCCCTGCTGCTGTTCGTGCTGATCGGTCTGTGGGCCTGGCACGATCTGGTGCGACGCACCCACGACCGCACCACCGCCCTCATGGCCAGCGGTCTGCTGTTCACCACCCCGTTCATCGTGCAGTGGGGCTGGTATCCCATGCTGGAAATCCCCGTGCTCGCCATGACCATCCTCACCGCCAACCTGTTGTGGCGCCACCAGGAAAACGGCGCGCCCAAATGGCTGTATCTGGCCGCCGTCGCCTTCAGTCTCGCCTTGTGGACCAAACAGACCGCCTTGTTCATGGCTCCCTGGTTCGCAGCCTGGCTGATCGTCACCGGACAGGCGCGACGCCTGCTCAAAACCCGCGCCACCTGGCTAGCCCTGGGCATGATGGCCGTGCTGACCGCCCCTCTGGCCGCGCTCACGATCTGGATGGGCAAAACCAATCTCGCCCTCGCCTTTCAAGGCATGGAGGCCGCCCATCAGAACGCCGACTGGACCCAATGGGCCTATCTGCGCCAATACCTGGACCTGCTGATCCAGTATCAAGTGACCTACCCGGTACTGGCCCTCGCCGCCCTGGGAGTGGTCACCACACTGGTGCGCCGGGATCGCCACGCGCTTTTTTATCTGCTGCTGATCGTCACCACCTACCTTTTCTTCACCGCCCTGCACAGCTTCCGCATTGACCGCTACACCATTTTCTGGGTGCCGGGCTTCGCCCTGTTGGCCGCCCTGCCCTTCCATCATTTCCGCGAACACCCCCTGGTGCGCCGTTTCGGCTGGCTGGTCGTCGTCGGCATCATGATCATGCACATCCATCAGGTCCAGACCCAAACCCCCGCCTATACCCAGGGCCACCGGGAAGCCGCCATCCTCGCCCTGCAACATTCCAAACAGGGCCGCATCTTCATGGATGGCATCAACAATGGCTATTTCACCTACTATGTGCGGCTGAACGATCCGGATCGACGCTTCCATGTGCTGCGGGGCGACAAACTGCTCCACTCCTCGTCGGTCTTCACCGAACACTGGACCCAGATCCACATCCGGGATCTCCAGGGCATCCACGCGCTCTTCGACCAGTACGGCATCGACATCATCGTCGTGGAAGGGTTCAACTACGCCGGACTGGAAATCCACCAGATCCTGCGAGACTACCTGGAAACCGACGCCTTTGAACTGCTGAAAGAGATTCCGATCCGCTCGACCCGCTCACGGCTGAGCGATCAAGTCCTCAAGGTCTATCGCTACAAACACCCCCAACCCCCCACCAACCGCCGCATCTCCCTCTCCGTGCCACTGGTGGGCAAAACCTTCGAGACCACGCTCCCGGACACCCCCGCCCCTCAAACCCCAAAGCGCGACTCCGATCTCCGGACCTCCCACGGATCATTGACAAGTCCGCCCGAATGAAAAAAAATCCGGTATATGACTTATTTTAACGGCCACATTGAAATAACGGGATTCTGCCTTCATCACCAAAAACCTCTTCAGATCGAGTCTTGACACATAACATGAAATACTATCTTCGATTGATCTTGCCTTTGCTGATCGTGTTGAGCCTGGTGGCAGCGGTCTTCACGCCGATCGTAGATCATCTGGTAGTACGGTGGTTCGAAAACGACGTCGAAATGCGTTCCCGATTGATCTTCAACACGATCCGGGATTCCTTGCCAGTTCTGGCGGGAGAGATCTCGCACAAAGGGATGGAGTCCCTGTTCAACCGTATTGCCGAGGATGAACGGGTGTTGGCTATCGGTCACTGCGGCCGTAACGACGATTTGCTGAAGGCCAGTCGACTCTGGCCCATGGATATCACATGCGAGCGTTTTCGCACGGAGGACGAATCGGTGCGCTCGGGGCTTCTGGCCACCCGCAACCTCTTTTTTGCCGCATTTCCCATGCGGGATCGCCAGGACGTGGAATCGGGAAGCTTGATCATTCTGCACGACATGAGCTTCGCGGCCCATCGCTCCCTCAAGGCCCGTTTCTACCTGATGGGTTTTCTAATCATTCTGGGGGTGTCGGTAGCGGGGATCACCATCCTGCTGGCTCATCTCACCCTGCGCCGATGGATCAAGTCGGTACATCGCAGTCTGCGTGGAGAGCCTCGGGAAAAAGACGATGCGGAGGAAGATGCAGAGCTTGCTCCAGTGATTTCCGAAATCCGCCAGATCTGGCGCGCCATGGACCTGTCGGGGGCCACCACCGACGGAATCCGAGTGGACTGGTCTCCCGACACCCTGCGCAGGGTTCTCGAAGTGGAACTCTCCGAAGCCCAGGTGATGGTCGTCTCCAATCGCGAACCCTACATCCACAATTTCGACGAAAACGGCTCTATCGTGGTCCAGCATCCCGCGAGCGGATTAGTGACCGCTCTGGAGCCGGTGATGCGCGCCTGCCGGGGCACCTGGATCGCTCATGGCAGCGGTTCAGCCGATCAAAAAATGGTGGATGACGGGGATCGGGTGCAGGTGCCCCCGGAGGAACCGCTCTATCTCCTGCGCCGCATCTGGCTAAGTGAGGAGGAACAGGCGGGTTACTACTATGGTCTGGCCAACGAGGGATTGTGGCCGCTGTGTCACATCACCTTCGTGCGACCGGTATTCCGCGAAGAAGACTGGCGCCAGTACCAACGGGTGAACCGCCGTTTTGCCGATGCGGTGGTTGCGGAAAGCACCCGTGACGATCCTCTGATCCTGGTGCAGGATTACCACCTCGCCCTGGTGCCCCGACTGGTTCGAGAGCGGATGCCTCGGGCCACCATCATCACCTTCTGGCACATTCCCTGGCCCAATGCCGAGGTCTTCGGCGTCTGTCCGTGGCGCAAGGAAATTCTGCTCGGTCTTCTCGGAAGCTCGATCATGGGCTTCCATACCCAACTCCACTGCAACAACTTCATTGAAACCGTAGATCGCTTCGTGGAATGCCATATCGACCGCGAGCGGCAAACCATCTCCATCGGCCAGCACACCACCCGAATCCGTCCCTATCCCATCTCCATTGCCTGGCCTCCTGCCTCTCTCGAAAACATCCACCCGGTGGCACAGTGCCGACAAATAGTCCTGGAACGTTTTAACCTCTCTCCCGACATTCTGCTCGGTGTCGGAGTGGAGCGATTCGATTTCACCAAGGGCATTCCCGATCGTTTCCGAGCCATCGAAACCCTGTTGGAACGCCATCCCGAGTGGATAGGACGCTTCGTCTTCCTTCAGGTGGCGGCTCCAACCCGAAGCCGACTGCCCGCCTATCAGGAAATCCAGAAAGAAGCGGAATCCCTGGTAGAGCGGATCAATACCCGTTTTGGAACCGGTTCCTGGCAACCTCTCCTCCTGATCGCCCGACACCACGAACCCGATCAGGTCTACGAACTCTTCCGCGCCGCTGATCTGTGCATTGTCAGCAGTTTGCACGACGGCATGAATCTGGTGGCCAAGGAGTTCGTCGCCGCGCGCGATGACCGGCAGGGGGTTCTGATCCTCAGTTCCTTCGCGGGAGCATCCCGGGAACTGATGGAGGCACTGATTGTCAATCCCTTTGATGTCACTGCCACCGCAGAGGCCATTGATCAGGCTCTGCGCATGCCCGCCGACCAGCAATACGACCGCATGGAACTGATGCGCCGCCTCATCGGCGAAAACAATATCTACTACTGGGCGGGATGCCTGTTGCTCGATGCCTCCCGACTGCGCAAGAGAGATCGCATCAAGGCCAACATGACCCGGAGGGCCTGACCCATGCCAAGACTTTCCGGTGACATGTCGCCTCCCTTCCCGACAGGAGACAAATGGGCCATGTTTCTCGATGTGGACGGCACACTCCTCGAAATGATGGATGATCCCAACGGAGTAGTGGTGCCGGAGGGAATCCACACCTTGCTGAAACGGTTGAAGAACCGTTTCAACGGAGCGCTCGCCCTGGTCAGCGGACGTAGTCTGTCCAGCCTGGATGGCCTTTTTGGCGGCGTAGATCTGGATGCCGCAGGATGCCATGGTGGTGAATGGCGCCAGGAGGGAATTCGGCGTAGCCTGAAATGTGAGGCGGCCTTCGACAATCTGGCACGATGCCTGGAACATCGCCTCGCGGATTTCCCGGGGATCATTCTCGAACGAAAGCCCTGTTCCCTGGCGCTTCACTATCGACAACCTCTGGCCTCTCCTGCCCAGGCCCGACAATTAGCCCGGAGTCTGATTCCTTTCCGGGAGAGTCCGTTCCGCTTGCTGGAAGGCAAGCGGGTCATCGAAATCCTGCCCCGGGGGGCGGGCAAGGACACCGCCATTTCCCGCTTTCTGGAGACATCTTCCTATACTGCCCGGACCCCGGTTTTCATCGGTGACGATCTCACCGATGAAGAGGGATTCGCCGAGGTGAACCGACGAGGGGGAATTTCCATCCGTGTGGGCCTGACAGGCGAAACCGTGGCGCATTTTCGCTGTCCTTCGGTTTCCGGTGTGACCCGCTGGCTTGAGTCGCTGGATCCCTAGTTTCCGGTGACCCGCAGGCTTGAGTCGCTGGATCCCTAGATTCTGTGACAGCACATTGAAAAACTCGTCCAAATCCGAGCCGTCTGCTAGGGCGTGTTGACATTCAATAATTCGATCTGTACCCTGTCCTGCAGGAGGTGATGCTATGGATCGAATGTTACTGCGTGATGACCAATGGGAACGAATTGTAGACCTCTTGCCAAGAAGGC
>JADGBT010000024.1:0-46244 GCA_015231375.1 Magnetococcales bacterium
AGTCAAAAGAATAAGTCAAAAGAATAAGTCAAAAGAATAAGTCAAAAGAATAAGTCAAAAGAATAAGTCAAAAGAATAAGTCAAAAGAATAAGTCAAAAGAATAAGTCAAAAGAATAAGTCAAAAGAAGATTAAAAGATTAAAAGATTAAAAGATTAAAAGATTAAAAGATTAAAAGATTAAAAGATTAAAAGATTAAAAGATTAAAAGATTAAAAGATTAAAAGATTAAAAGATTAAAAGATTAAAAGATTAAAAGATTAAAATCCTGGGAGATGAATCTCCCAGACCCTCTCTTTTTTTTCAATGGTTTGGAATCGATCCGTCCATCTCGCGCAACTTCTGATCGTAAACCGCCAGATCCTCATGATTGTGCGTGCGATTGGTGGCATGGTGACGGTATTTGTAAAACGGAAATTCCAATCGTCCAATGCGATATTTCTCCTCGAAACGCCGCCTCAATTCATGCCCCTCCCGCATCCGAAATTCCGGATTGTATAACCCGATGTCAAACAAACACTCCTTGCGAAACATGATCCCGCAAGCAATCTGATCCTCCATGCAATTGAAACGGCCCAACGCGTTTTCCAGATGATCCACCTTCACATAATCCACCGCCACCGCCTGATACTGACGGTTGACATCCAGAAACAATTTCATGATGTGCAAACAACTGCGATTCAAATAATCATCCGCATCCACCCGTACCACATACCGCCCTCTGGCCTGACGAATGGCATTGTTGAGCGCAATCGGCAACCCCTGGTTGATCTCATGCACCAAGACACGTAAATTCCGCACAATCGCCAGATTGCCCAATACCTCCTGGGTGTGATCCCCACTGCCGTCATCCACCACTAAAATCTCGAAAGTCCCCGGCGAAAGCCCCTCTTGATGATTGATGCTGCGTACACACCGCTCCACCCATCGCCCCTGGTTGTAACAGGCGACAATCACCGAAATGTCGGGCAGATAAGAGGGATCCTTGCTCACACACCACCTCCCAGACAATCCCGCACCGCCGCCAACGCATACCGGGCCGCCTTCAACTCGGAATCCCGCGTCAATCCGGCGATGTGCGGCGTGATGACCAGATGATCGTTTCCATTGGCGTAACGAATCAACCGATGCCGCCGCTTGTCGGACAAGAATTCATCGGAAATCACATCCAGTCCCGCTGCGGCCAAATGACCATTGGCCAAATGAACCAGTAAAGCCTCCTCGTCAATGATCTCCCCACGGGAGACATTGATGAAAATCGCCCCCGGCTTCATGGCGGCAAACCAGGCGTCATTCACCATGCCCGCCGTTGTGGCGTCCAGATGCACCGCGATCAACACGATGTCCGCCACAGCCAATACCGCCTCGTGACTGGCGAATGACTCCACGCCGGGAGCGTCGATGGTCTTGTATGGATCAAACGCCACCACCCGCATGCCGAACGGCTGGGCATACCGGGCCACATTGCCCCCGATGCGTCCAAATCCGATGATGCCCAAGGTGCGACCGTGAAACTCCACCGCCCGCAATTCATCCTCGATGTCGCGCCAATACCCCTGCTTGACCCGCTCCACCGCCTGAGGCAACTTGCGGACCGTGGCCATGATCAACGCCCAGGTGAACTCCGAAGAGGCGAAAATGGAATGAACGAAATCACTGTCCTTCAACCGGGAGACCACCACGCCATGCGCGGAACACCAGTCGAGATCAATATGATTGGAACCCGTGGAAGGCGTGGCCAGAACCCGCAACCGACCCCGGGAAGCCTCCAGCAACCCCGCGTCGATGGTGTAGGTCGGACACGGCGAACAGATCCAGCCATCCACCTCCGGCAACAAATCCGCCACCTCGTCACGGCTGGCCCCGTGGGCCAAAATCACATCGGCGAAAACCTGCAACTCCTCCCGGATCTCCGGCAGAAAATGGATCGGCGTGGTCACCAAGACCACAGGCCGCCCGCCGCCAATCAACCGCTCCACCCCAGACTCCAGCACCGGTACTGGACGGTTGTTGCAAAACCCGTGACGCATCATGCACTCGGCCAATGGCAGATCCATGCGCTCGTCGATGTTGATGGAACGCTCCGGCTCCATGAGATAAGGACGACTGTCCGCTCCGTGCCGACTCCCCTCCTCCACGATCACCCGCCGGGTCATGGAATAAATGGCCCCATTGCGGATGTACGACGGGGGCTTCAGATCCTGACGCCGGGAACCGATGGCCGGTTCCGGATACTCCTGGGTGAAATCCACAATCTGATCATCGACGATGCGCTTCAAACGGATCGGATGTTTCTCCCCGGTGTCCACCATGCTGATGACCGAATCCGCCCCGGTGTCCAACAATTTTCGCAACGCCCCGTCGATGTCCCGCCCGTCCCGCAATGGCGCCACACACGGCAGCTCCACCACCAGATCATATTCGATCCCGAGGATTTTTTCGGTCTCCAACACCGCGAAACGCAATGAAGGCGCGGAAGCCACCAGATCCCCGGACAACTCCGCCGGTCGCAAAAACGGCGTCATGGCCCCGTAACGCCGGGCAATGGCGGCATAAACCGGACTGTCGGTGGAAACCACCACATGGGTCACCATCCGGGAATCCAAAGCCGCCCGGATGGAATAGGCCATCAGGGGATGCCCCAGAAGGGGATGAATGTTCTTGTCGGGAATCCCCTTGGAACCGCTTCTGGCCTGAATGACCGCCAGAACCTTGGGCCCAGTGGAGTCGGAAATGCCGGAATCGGACATGGCGCAAATCACCTGAAATTAAAGATTAAAGTCAAAACCTTGGGGAATGAATTCCTCAGACCCCTTCTTTTTTTTCAATGGTCAAATCGTCGCGACGGATCCCGACTCTTCACGATAGGCCACGAAGAAATTCAATCCCACCCCGTTGGCGCCCCGGAACAGATGCCGCGTGGCGGATAAAAAAGACTCCACGCGCTCCACATCCCCGGTGGCCAATACCTCGAACAGCTCCAGAACCTCCCCCAACAACGCCTCGGGCTGGTCCTCCTGGGGAAAGGTTCCCAATCCGGCACGCACCCCCTCCAGCAACCGCTCCGACGCCGCCGCCAACGCCCCCGGATCCACCCGGCTGGAAGCGGTGACATCCGCCGTCTGCCGAACCAGATCCTCCAGCAATGCGCTCAAACGCCGCGACCGCTCCAGCCACACCTCACCACTGCGGGCGTCGTCCACCCGATGGGTCATCCACCGCAACTCCGCTCCCCCCGCCGCCGCCGGGTCCATGGCCAACTGGTGCATCACTCCCTTGATGGGAGGATCCACCAGTTCCGCCGGCATCACCGGTGGCCAGGCCGAATAGACCCGCAAACCGCTCCTGGCAAACCACGCCATCACCTCGCCCGTACACGGACAGTCGATCTTGGGATTGACATAGGTATCCTGAATGATCGCCGCCCGGGAACGCCGCCCGAAACGCTCCGCCCGGTCGATGTTCTCCCGGAACAACCGCTCGGCCAAAGCGGGAATCTCCGCCTCCTCCCGGGCCAAGGCGCGAATCACCAGTCGCTGCAAATCCCGCTGAAACATCCCGGCGCGGGTGCAGATGGCCAGGATCAAAAATCCACCCGGCTTCAGACAGGAAGCCAAATGCTCAAATCCCGCCTCCTTGGCCCCGGTGTGATGCAATACCCCCTCGCAGGCCACGATGTCGAACCGCTCCTCCCCCGGATCGTAGTCGAACAACGACCGCTCCACGAACCGATACCGGGCCTCTTGAGGCGCGCGCAGGGCGAAAATCTTTCGCGCCCGCTCCAAAGCCAAAGGATTCATCTCCACCAGGGTGCAATCCGCTCCCCAGCGGCTGTAGAAAATGGCATGCTCCCCGGTCCCGCACCCCAGATCCAACAGACTGGCTCCGCGAAACAGCCGTGGCGGCAACTTCAGATAGTCCCGGAACAGCAACACCCGTCGCCGTTCCTCCTCCCAAAGCCGCTCCTCCGACTCCAGAAAGCGTGTCGAAGGATTTTCCTCCTGGTAAACCCGCAACACCTCCCGCTCCACGCTCAGACGCTGCGCCTCCTCCACCCGCGACACCTTTTGCGGCAGTCGATCAGCCATGACAGCCACCTTGAGAGGAGTCGTGGACCGGCTTGCTCACCAGCCACGAACCGATCCACACATGGGAAAGCCCGGAACGGACCCAGGTGCTGACCGCATCCTCCGGTCCGGCCACCATCGGCTCGCCGTGCAGATTGAAGGAGGTGTTCAACACCGTGCCCACGCCGGTGCGTTCCTGGAAGGCCGAAATCAAGGCGTGATAGTCGGGATTCACCGCCCGGCTCACCACATGGGGACGGGAGGTGTGATCATACGGATGCAAACCGCTGATCATCTCTTTTCGCCCCAAAGGAGTGGAGTCGAAGGCCAGGGTCATGTAGCGGGCATCCAGACCCTTGGGATTGATGAAATAATCGTCGGCCCGCTCCTCCAACACGCTGGAGGCGAACGGCATCCAGAAATCCCGCTGCTTGATGATTTCGTTGATCTGACGCACCACGTGGGGATTGCGGGGATCCGCCAGGATCGAACGGTTGCCCAAAGCCCGTGGACCGAACTCCCAACGACCGGCGCAACGGGCCACCACCTCTCCCTGAGCCAAAAGTTCCGCCACCTCTCCGGCTCCGGCCTGTCGCACTCGGCTCCCCTCGGGAATGCCGCCGGTCTCGATGGCCCGCAACGCCTGCTGGTCGGTGAAATCCTCCCCCAGATACGGGGTGGTGAAAGGCCGCAAATGCTCCACCTGCTCGGCTTCCAGCGTGGGATGGGCGGCGGCGGCGATGCAGGCCGCGCCCACGGCGAGCGACTCGTCCCCGGCTCCCGGCGGCACGAACAAAGAGGTGACATCCGGCAACTCCCAGATCACCTTGTTGGCCTTGATGTTCATGGCCACCCCGCCGGACATCACCACATCCCCGATTCCGGTGGCTCCCACCCCGTTTTGCACCCATCGGGACAACAACTCCTCGGTGCGCCGTTGCACCCCCCAGGCGATTCCGTCGAAACGCACCCCCTCCAGCCGCTCCTTGAACCAGAAAAAATGGTCCGAAGGCTGCGTGGTGTACGAAAAGCCCAATCCATGATTTTGCAGGGTTCCGGCATAGACATCATAGGCGATCCGCCCGTATTTCTCGTTGGCGTAAGGGGCCAGACCCATGGTCTTGAAGGCGTGCTCGAATTGCTTCATGCCCAGCAGCAGCGTGGCGTAACGGTAGATCCGTCCGATGTTGCACTTGGCATCCCGATGCAAAAGCCGCAAGGCTCCCCGGTCGCGCCCCTCCCAGACCGTGCCGTTGGCCCCATCCCCGCCCCCGTCCGTGGTGAACACCAACAGATCCCGATCCCGGTTCGGATGGGTCATGTAGGCGTACCAGGCGTGACAGGTGTGGTGATCGTGTACGCTGATGCGCTCCGCAGGCAGGCCGCTGTAAGCTTGAAGATGTTTCAGTCGGGCCTTGAGCATGCCTTCGGCGTCGTCTTCGTGGGCGATGAGGCTTTCGTCGTAGATCCGGCGGGCCGGATCGATCCGGTCCGCGAACACCTCCAGATAGGCAGGAGTGCCGGTGCCATCGAGACGGGGTTTCCAGTAGTGGGTCTGCTCCCGCCAGAAATCGGCGATGGAAAAGTTCTCACGGGGCACGAAGAAATATTTCGGCGGCAGTCGCAGGGTGGAAAGGGCGATGTGATCCACATCCCGCATGGTCAATCCCGCCAGCGCCAATACCCGTTCCACCGAATGAAACGGAAATCCTGAACGGGTGGAAAGACGGGTGGGCCGATCCTCGCTCATGGCCGCCACCAGCCGTCCGTCCACCAGCAAAGCCGCACTGGCCCCATGTCCGTCGTGAATGCCCAAAATGACCATAATCGCTCCCGCGCGCGTCGTTCCTTAAGATAAGGATAAATCCGATCCGCCAACCCGCCGCCATCCCCGCGCGCGGCGCGCCGATTCCTCGGTAAGAAAAATGAAAGATAGAGTGTAATCGCATTCTTGCGGATTGTTCAATCCATTTTCGGCCCGAAAACACCGGATCCACAAGAACCCACCCCTTTTTGACGCCCCCGCCACCCTCATCCGAAGCAAACCCGGGACCACCATGCCGTCGTCCACCCTGGAAAACCTGCTTGACAATACCCGAGAAAAATGGCGTCATGATCTTGTTGACCCAAACGGCATGCCGGATTGCATCCATCGCCCTCGACTCACACATCCTTTAGAGCCACACCCCCATGAAGCCCGATCCGGATACCACCCCACTCGCCGTGCGTACCTATTCGGCCCAGTCGAGAATCCGTCATCCGGATGGCCTGTTGCTCGCCATGATCCTGGATCTGTGGCGCTCCCGGGAGCTGGCCTGGAGACTGTTCCTCCGGGAAATCAGCCAACGCTACCGCCAATCGGTACTTGGCATCCTGTGGGTGCTGGTGCCGCCGCTGGCCACCACCGCCATTTTCGTGGTGCTCAACGCCCGCAAGATCCTCAACCTCGAACCCACCGAAATCCCCTATCCGGTCTATGTGCTGCTGGGCACGCTGCTTTGGCAGATCTTCTCCGAAAGCGTGCTGGCTCCCCTCAAGGCCTTCGAGGGGTGCGTGCCCATCATGATCAAGATCAACATGCCCCGGGAGGCCCCCATCCTCTCCGGCATGGCCCAGGTACTCTTTCTGGCCGGGGTGCAGCTGCTCCCGGCCCTGGGGGTGATGATCTGGTCCGGGGTGGTCTTCACCCCCGCCATCCTGCTCGCTCCCTTCGCCATCCTGATGCTGGTGCTGCTCGGCACCGCCATCGGTCTGTTCCTGGTCCCCCTTGGCGGACTCTACCGGGATATCGGCGAAGGCAGCGCCATGGCCCTCAAACTGGCCTTCTTCCTCACCCCCGTGGTCTATCCGCCCCCCCAGGAGTGGCCCTGGTCCCTGCTGGTCGCCTTGAACCCGGTGGTCCCCCTTCTCCAAGGAGCCCGCGACCTCATGTCCATCGGCACCATGCACGACCCGGCAGCCTTCTGGATCACCTGCGGCGGCACCCTCGTCGCCTTGCTGGCGGGCTTGGTCTTTTATCGCCTCGCCACCCCGCTGGTCCTGGAACGGATGGGAGCTTGACATCTCACGTGTCCAACGACCTGCTCATCGACGTGGAGTCCATCTCCAAGAAATTCTGCCGCAGCCTCAAACGCTCCTTGTGGTACGGTCTGCACGACATCTCCCGTGAACTCACCGGACAAGATCGTTTCGCCACCTTGCGCAAGGATGAGTTCTGGGCCATCCGGGATTTGAGCCTCCAGGTGAAACGCGGCGACATCCTGGGCATCATCGGCTCCAACGGCTCGGGCAAAACCACCCTGCTGCGCCTGATCAACGGCCTGATCATGCCCGATTCCGGCCACGTCACCATCCGGGGTCGGGTCGGCGCCCTCATCCAGCTCGGCGCCGGCTTCAGCCCGGTGCTCAGCGGACGGGAAAACATCCTCATCAACGCCGCCGTCCTGGGCATCTCCAAACGCGAACTCGACTTGTGCCTCGACGAGATCATCGACTTCGCCAATCTGGGAGAGTTCCTCGACGCCCCGGTGCAAAGCTACAGCTCCGGCATGCGCGCCCGGCTGGGATTCGCCGTCGCCATCCACATGCGACCGGATATCCTGCTGGTGGACGAGGTGCTCTCCGTGGGGGATCTGGTCTTTCGCAACAAGGCCCTCGACCGCATGGACAAACTGGCCCACTCCGGCGTGGCGGTGATCTTCGTCTCCCACAACCTCGGACAGGTGGATCGGCTCTGCTCTCAGGTGCTCTATTTGCAAAAGGGACAAACCGTGGCCTTGGGCCCCACCGCCGAGGTGATCTCCCGCTACGTGGGGGAAACCACCGCCCTCGACACCACCTTGCGCCATCATCCCGGCACCGAACACTCCTTTGTGGTGCGCTCAATCTCTCTGCGCGACTTCAACGATCAGCCGCTCCAACACCTGATCTGCGGAGAGTCCCTCCGGATCTCCCTGACCCTCGACGTGCGCCAACCCCTGCAATCCCCGATGTTCTGTTTCATGTGGGAACCTGAAGGACGCTCCATCATCCTGGCTTATACTCACCAACCCCGGGAGGCGGAAGCGCGTCCCTCTCTGACTCCGGGCCAACAGGTTATCGAAATCTCAATTCCCAAATTGCCCTTTCTCCCCGGACGCTATACACTGCGTTTATCGGTCTCCGGCGCGATCGAGTCACAACTCCTGGGCAAGGTCGATCATCTGGCCACCCTGAACGTGCTCCCCCGGCCCGGCCAGTACATCATCACCAACGAAGCCGGCTTCCTGGAACTGGACGCCAGTTGGCGTTTTTCGTGAATTTTCGTCAATCAAGGATACGACGCGTTCAATCCCGACATGTCCACGAAACTGCATCGCCTCCTGCTCATGGCCGGAAGGGATCTCAAAGAGAATCCTTATCGGGAGTTGATCATCAAACGTCTGTTGGAACAACGGGGCGTGGAGGTGATCTTTGCCGTGCCCGGTCGCGGGATCAACAAAGGCGCGTCGGCGGACGCGGTCCGGGACGATCCGGTACTCACCAGGGAAGGCGCCATCCAGATCGATGGAGAATGGCACTTCCGTCAGGCCATGCGCGGCTGTCAGATCGTGGTGTTCAGCACCTGGCGCAGCTATCTTCCCCTCACCCGGCTGGCCCAGGCCGAAGGACGCCCCACCATCAATTTCTGCGCCACCTCCGGACTGGATCACTGGTCCCACGGGGTGGAACGCTGCCTGATCCGCAGCCGGTTCACCCACCGCATGCTGCGCTTCGAACACGAAACCATGGGACTCCCCATGCCCTCGGACGATCAGATCCGCATCGTCGGCTCCATCCAGTACGAATACCCGGATGACCACCGTCCCACCGTCTTCCCCGACCGGGAACGGTTCTGCCACCACTACGGCCTGGATCCCGCCCGTCCCATCGCGGTCCTGTTTCCCAAAGGCATTCAGTCGTTCCACAAAAAGGTCACCGCCTGGTTTCCCCATTGGAATCCCCAACAGGTGGATCAGTATCACCAATGGTTCCTGGATCGTTACGCCCGCATCTGCGAACAGACCAGAAATGCCGGCTGCAACCTGCTGATCAAAATGCATCCCACCGCCTATGTGGGTTACAACTGCGATACCGCCTCGGAATCGACCTTCTGGCAACAGTTCCCCTGGGCCAAAATCCTGGAGGCCCAACACACCATGGCCATGTTCCAGCACGCCGACGTGGGACTGGGGATCAACTCCCACGCCTCCCTGGATATGGGCTATTTCAACAAACCCTTCATCTATGTGGATTCCGACCTTATTCCCTTGCCGGATCTGCCCATTTTCAACGTCAACAAGCTGGTCCACCTGACACCCGGTCCCTCCACCCACTGGCACACCCAACCCATGGATATCAATCCCTGGTTCCGCTCCTGGCTGGGGGCCTTCAGCCGGGTCGAGGATCTGCCCGGATTGCTGATCGATCCGGCGCGCACCCTGCCCATTCAGCCTGCGGACCGGGAGGCCTTCATCACGGAATTCTGGGGCGTGGGGGACAATCAGGCTTCGGTGAGGATTGTCAACGAGATCATGCAATTCGGTGAAGAGTCGCTGGCGTCGTGGTCACGCCGACTCTCCTGGCCCCGCTGGCGCGGCAGGGTCATGGATGGCATCCATCGTCTGCGGGGGCGTCACTCCTGATCTTCGGCCGGATCTGAGTCTGGACCCGGCTGGCAGCGCGGACAATAAAAAGCGGAGCGTTGACCCAGACGCATCCGCCGGATCGTGGTTCCGCAACGCGGACAAGGCGTTCCATCCCGTCCGTAGACCCGCAAAGCCACCGCGAAATAACCGGGCCGTCCATCGCTTTGCCGATAATCCCGCAAGGTGGTGCCGCCTTGTTCGATGGCGGCCCGCAATACCCGTCGGACCGCCTCCGCCAGCGCCGCGCAGTGGGAACGGGTCAACGTCCCGGCCGGCAACGCCGGATGCAACCCGGCCAGAAACAACGACTCGGCGGCATAGATGTTCCCCACCCCGACCACCATGCGCGCGTTCATGAGCCAGCTTTGAAGCGCCACCCGCCGATTGCGGCTCCGGTCGAACAGATGATCGGCGTGAAAATCCCCCTCCAGGGGTTCCGGTCCCAGTCCGGCCAGCAACGGATGTCGCTCCCAATCCCCTTCGATCCACAAAACCGCTCCGAAACGGCGGGGATCGTTGAGACCGATCACACTTCCGTCGTCCAGGGTCCAGATCACATGGTCATGGCGTTGCCGGGGGGCCAGGGGATCGGGTGTGAACAGCCGACCCGACATGCCCAGATGAATCAGCACATGACCCGTGCCGCAGGTCCACAGCAGATACTTGCCCCGTCGCGTCACGCAACGAATGGTCTGTCCGAGGATGGACTGTTCCAGTTGCTGGACGGGAATGGGCCAGCGCAGCGTCGGGGTATGGATCCGAAGGGAGTGGATCACCCGGCCCGTCAGGCGGGGAGCCAGTCCGGCCCGGATGGTTTCGACTTCGGGAAGTTCAGGCATTGAGGATCGGATCAGGCCGCGCCGAGTCTGCGGGTCAGCTCCGCCAGCACCGCCTCGGCGTGGCCTTTGGTCTTGACGTTGGTGTAGACCTTGTGAACCACCCCTGCGGCATCCACCACGAAGGTGGAACGGACAATGCCCATGCTGGTTTTGCCGTACTGGGTTTTTTCCTTCCAGACGCCGAAGGCTTCGCACAACGCCCCATCCCCGTCGCTCAACAGGGTGAAGGCCAATCCGTATTTGGCGCAGAAGCCGACGTGAGACGTGACCGAATCCTTCGAGATGCCGATCACCTCATGGCCCAGCGCGGCAAAGGCCGGACCCAGTGCCTGAAAATCATTGGCCTCCAGCGTACAGCCCGGCGTATTGTCCCTGGGGTAGAAGTAGAGGATCCCCCCTCTGGATCCCAATCGGGCGCGCAGGGGTTTGGTCTGGTTGTGTTGATCCGGAGCGGAAAGGTCCGGAATGGTCGAACCGGGTTGCAACATGGCACGGCTCCTCTAGAATAGTCGTGGGGGCCACGCACGCCATGGCCCAACGTGAAAGTGAAAGAATCACTCGAACACCGCAGACAGGGATGGGGCGTCCAGGGTGCGGTCGATCCAGGTTTCCAGTGTGTCCAGCTCGGCGGCAAGCACCCGCTCCCGCACCTCCTCCGGAACCGCTCCGAACTGGCGACGCAACAAACGCATCAGCATCGAAGCCGCCTCCTCCCGTCTTCCCTCCTGACGTCCCTCCCAGCGGCCCTCCTGATGGCCTCCCTGCCACCACTCCTGACGCCGCGCCTCTTTCCAGGTCTCTTTCCAGGCTTCGAAACGGGTTTGCATCATGGTTGTCACCTCCAACAGATCCACCGGGTGGGTCGGCGGCACCGGTCCATCGCCGCCCATCAGTTCCATGACATTGTATAGCATGATCGCCAGCACCGGCTTCAGGGCCGAAAATTCGGGACGCTGCGTAAACCATGTCAGCAGCTCTTTGGCCAAGTCGATCAGATCGTCCGGATTCTGGCACTGTTCGACCCGGAACACCAACGCCGAGAGCGAATCCTGATCTTTTTTCAGATCTTCCGGCGCCAGATGGGTGGCGTCGATCAGAAAGAACCGCCCATCCGGCTGAAAGTTCCACAAGGGCGAACCTTCCGGCAACCCGATCTGATCCCGCAGACTCACCGGCATCAGCCAGGGGGAGTCCCCATTGTAAAGCACCATCGGAAAGATCGGCGGCAACGGGCCTGAGGCTGGAATCCGTTTTTCGTGCAGCAGTTGCAGCCAGAGCAGACACTCGTAGATGACGACCCTCAGGGGCATCCAGCGTTCCACCGTGGACTGGAACTCAAGCAGCACCAACAGATAGACCACCCCTCCAACCCGCATGGGCACCTGCCAGACGATGTCGCTTTCCCGTTCCGGCAGGCCCGGCACCTGATAGCGGGTCTTGACCGGTTCCAAACGGGACAGATCCAGCTCCTGGACCCAAGGTTCGGTCACAAAACGCCTCAACAGATCGGCCATCATTTCCGGATGGGCGTACAATTGGTGATAGATGCCGTCGTGATCGGTCATGGCGCCTCCTTTAAGGAGACATTGTGACCGGCGCACCGTTGAAAATCCATCAAAAAAAATCGTCCCCGCAGCCGGGTGTGGGCGATACGATGGCTTGACAGGGATTCCTGACCCATTCAACCATGGATGGCCCTCTTGAGTCTGTGATTTCAGTGGTCGGGCCTGGGCATGTGGATAGTCAAGCCCGGTTTGTTATACATATCATGGGTGACTTGTATAAAAAATTCGATTTTCTATACAGGTCACCACAAGGACCATGCCCAATGCCCCTGCTCTCCTCCCTTGACCAACTCGACGCCGCACGGTTCGACACTCCACGCATTCTGAAAAAACTGGCCAGCAGCAGCCGTCAGTTGGCCGAACTCAAGGGGATTGCGGCCTCCATTCCCAATCAGGCCATTCTGACCAGCACCCTGGGATTACAGGAGGCCAAAGACAGTTCCGCAATCGAAAATATTGTGACCACTCACGACGAACTGTTCAAAGACTCCGTGTTGCCCGAGGAGTTGCACAATCTGGCCGCCAAAGAGGTGATGCGTTACCGGCAGGCATTGGGGATTGGTTTTGAGCAGGTCAAACAGACCGGTTTATTGACACTCAATCAGATTCGCGCAATCCAGGCCGAACTGGAATGCAATCAAGCCGGATTTCGCAAGCTCCCGGGAACCTTGCTCCAAAACAGCCGTGGCGAGACCGTTTACACCCCTCCACAAGAACCGACGGACATAGCGGCGCTGATGAACGATCTGGAACGCTTTATCAATGATCCGGACTGTTTTGCGGCAGATCCATTGATTAAAATGGCACTGATTCATCACCAGTTTGAAAGCATCCATCCTTTTTACGATGGCAATGGCCGCACCGGACGCATCGTGAATGTGTTGTATCTGGTCAAGGAGGGGTTGCTCGATGTGCCGGTACTTTATCTGAGCAGTCATATCGTACAGACCAAAACCGACTATTATCACCTTTTGCAAACCGTGCGCGACCATGACAACTGGGAAGATTGGGTATTTTACATGCTGGAAGCCGTGGAAAAAACAGCGGGACAAACCATCTCCACCATTCGTGCCATCAAGGGCGCGTTGTCCGACTACAAACATCGGATCCGCGCTGCATTCAGATTCTACAATCAGGATTTGATCAACAATTTATTTACGCATCCCTACACCAGGATTGAATTCATTCAACGTGACATAAAGGTATCACGCATCACGGCCACCAAGTATCTGGATGCGCTGGTGGATGGAGAATTTTTGGAAAAACACAAGATTGGACGCAGCAACTACTATGTCAACACCGCGCTCAACACCATTTTGACCAGCAAGCCGGAATGATCCATCGTCCCTTTTTCAAACCAAGGGCTACAGTCACCAAAGAGCCAAAAAAAAAGGGGGGGAGACGACGTTGCAGACCAAAAGGGATGGTGCGCCCGGCAGGACTCGAACCTGCAACCTACGGCTTAGAAGGCCGGTGCTCTATCCATTGAGCCACGAGCGCGCGACAAAGGGGAACCGTCATGGGGAAGATTTCTAAAGATGGTCGGGGCGAGAGGATTCGAACCTCCGGCCCTCGGCTCCCAAAGCCGATGCGCTACCAGACTGCGCCACACCCCGACATCACCCAAAAATCCTAACCCAGAATCACCTCTTTGGGCAATAGCCGGAAAGAAAAAATCACAGCCGGTCAGGCCCCATGGCATGGAAACTTGGTTTTCGGGCTTCATTCGGGCTATGATGACATGTTGCGGGGCCACGCGCCACAGAAGTCTCATCCCAAAAACGGAGCGCCCGAATCGGGAATGATCGTCTCTCCATGAAGATCGTCATCGTTGGATTGAGTCACAAAACCGCGCCCGTGGCCATTCGGGAACGTCTGGCGTTCACCGCAGAGGAGCTGCCGCGCTGTCTGAACGAACTGCGCACCACCCCGGTGGTGCGGGAAGCGGCGTTGCTGTCCACCTGCAATCGCGTGGAGATCTATGGGGCGGGCCAGAATCCGGAGCAGGTCGCCGAGGAGATCATGGGTTGGCTGACCACCGCGCGCGGTCTGGACAGGGATCTGCTGGAGTCCCATCTGTACCGCCTGACCGACCGGGACGCGGTGCGACACGGTTTCCGGGTGGCGGCGAGCCTGGATTCTTTGGTGGTGGGGGAGGCCCAGATTCTCGGACAGATGAAACAGGCGTATCAACTGGCCGGAGAGACCGGATCCTCGGGAACGGTTTTGGATAAATTCTTTCAGCACGCCTTTCACGCGGCCAAGCAGGTGCGCAACGATACCGGCATCGCGCGCAATCCGGTCTCCATCGCTTCGGCGGCGGTCTCCCTGGCCCAGCGGATTTTCGGTGACTTGAAAGGATGCCGTTGTCTTTTGATCGGGGCCGGGGAGATGTGCGAACTGGCGGCCCGTCATCTGGTTTCCGACGGGGTGGAGATTCTGGTGGCCAACCGGACCCTCTCGCGCGCCGTGGCGTTGGCGGAAACCTTCGGAGGGGAGGCGGTCTCCCTGGCCGAGCTGGAAAACCATCTGGACAAGGCCGACATCATTTTGTCGTCCACCGGAGCCAGCGGACATGTGGTCACGGCCCCCATGATCAAGGCCGCCCTGAAGAAAAGGCGTCAGCGGCCCCAGTTTTTCATCGACATCGCGGTGCCCCGGGATCTGGATCCGGCCATCGGCCAACTGGACAACGCCTACCTGTACGACATCGACGATCTGTCCCGGATCGTGGAAAACAATCTCAAGGATCGGGGCAAGGAGGTGATCGCCGCCGAGGTGATCGTCGAAAAACGCAGTGACGAGTTCATGCGCTGGCTGGAGACCCTGGAACTCTCCCCGGTGCTGACCGCCTTGCGGGAAAAACTCGAAACCATCCGCGATCAGGAGGTGGCCCGAGCCGTGGGGAGTTGGCCCGACATCTCGCCCGAAGAGAAAAAAAGGGTGGAACAATTGGGTCGGCTGTTGGTCAATAAAATACTGCACGCTCCGTTGAGTCGTCTGAAACATCTGGCTGCGGAGCCGGATGGGGATCTCTACGTGGACGCGGCGCGACAACTGTTTCAACTGGACCAGGCGTGACGGCATGACCCATTCGTTTTTGCGTAAATTCGACACCATGCGACGGCGCCACGCGGAGCTGGACGCCCTGCTGGGTCAGGCCACCACCCAGGCGGACGCCTCCGAATACGCCCGGCTGAGCAAGGAATACGCCGATCTCGATCCCCTGGTGGGGGCCTGGATGGGATATCTCAAGCTCGAAGAGGAGATTCGGGAGACCGAAGCCCTGCTCGACGATCCGGACAGCGATCCGGACATGAAACGCCTGGTGCGCGACGAACTGGATCAGCTCAAGAACCGGCTCGAAGAAAAAATCCCGGAACTGCAACTCCTGCTGGCTCCCCGGGATCCCCACGAGGGTCGCAACGTCATCCTGGAAATCCGCGCCGGTACCGGCGGCGAGGAGGCGGGACTGTTCGCGGCGGATCTGTTGCGCATGTATGGCCGCTTCACCGAGCAGAGCCGTTGGCGTCTGGAACCTTTGTCCAGCAGTCAGACCCAGTTGGGCGGGTTCAAGGAGGTGATCGCGATGATCTCCGGCAAGGGGGCGTGGTCGGCTTTCAAGTTCGAGTCCGGGGTGCATCGGGTGCAGCGGGTTCCGGCCACCGAGGCGGGAGGACGGATTCACACTTCGGCGTGTACCGTGGCCGTGCTTCCCGAGGCCGACGAGGTGGAGGTGGCCATCAACGAGCGTGATGATTTGCGCATCGACGTGTTCCGTTCTTCGGGTCCGGGGGGGCAGAGCGTCAACACCACCGATTCGGCGGTACGCATCACCCATCTGCCCACGGGAATCACCGTCAGTTGTCAGGATGAAAAGTCCCAGCACAAGAACAAGGCCCAGGCCATGAAGGTGCTCAAGGCCCGTCTCCTGGACATGGAACAGCGTGCCGCCCACGACGAACGTTCCCGTGACCGGCGGGATCAGGTGGGGTCCGGGGATCGTTCCGAGCGGATCCGCACCTACAACTTTCCCCAGAACCGGGTGACCGATCATCGCGTCAATCTGACTTTGCACAAGCTTGACCAGGTGATGGAGGGGGATTTGCGGGAGTTGATCACCACCCTGACCGCCCATCATCAGGCCGAACTGTTGGCCCGTCTGGGAGAGGAGTGATCCGGCCATGATCCCATCGACCCGATTGCGCGTCCGTCGTGTTTCATTCGGACGGTTCTGGTTCGGGGTGATGGGGATTTTGCTGTGCGGCGTTTGGTTTCTGTGTTCGAGCGGGAGGGCCGAGGCCGCGTTGAGCAAAAGTTACCGGCAACCGGCTTATATCAGCAACGCCTATTTTTCCGACAAGATGGTTCAGAAAGGTGAAACCATGCAACCGATGTCGGTGGTCAAGGCGTTGCGCGCCGGATCGGATGGGGTGGCGGGCTATTTTGTGTTGGATCTGGTATTGACCTCCAGCGGCACGCACCATTTCAAGGTGGACATCCTGGATCAGGAGGGCAATCTGGCCACGCGTCTGGATTATCCTCCCGTTCAGGCGGTCCGGGAGGATCATCTGCCCATGTACACGGCGGTCGGGACCATCGGGGGAAAACTGGCTCCCGGGTTATGGTTTTTCAAGGTGTTCGATCAACTCGACAAAAAAGGATGGGAGACCCTGGGAACCCTGGGGATCCTGGTGGTGGCCCCCTCGGGAGAGTGAGGGGCCGTCCGATATCTTTGGAAATTGATAGGGAGATCAAGCTGATGTCACGTTCGGAAGCGTTGTTTCACAAGGCACAGCAGGTGATTCCCGGCGGAGTCAACAGTCCGGTGCGCGCCTTCAAGTCGGTAGGCGGCACCCCTCTTTTCATCCGCTCGGGCAAAGGTGCCATGATCACGGACGTGGATGGCAAAGCGTATGTGGATTATGTCGGCTCCTGGGGTCCATTGATCGTGGGTCACGCCCATCCGGCGGTGGTGGAGGCGATCATCAAGGCGGCTGAAAACGGTTGTTCCTTCGGCGCTCCCACCGAGGGGGAGATTCTGCTGGCCGATCGGATCATCGACCGTTTTCCCGGCATGGAGATGGTGCGTCTGGTCAACTCCGGCACCGAGGCGGTGATGAGTGCGGTACGTTTGGCGCGTGCGGCCACGGATCGGGATTTGTTGGTCAAGTTCGAGGGGTGTTATCACGGTCATGCGGATGGGTTGTTGGTGGCTGCCGGATCCGGAGCCGCCACTTTTGGGGTTCCCACCTCGCCGGGCATCACCCGTGCCACGGCTCGTGACACGTTGGTGTTGCCTTACAACGATCTGGAGGCTGTGGAGGCGATGTGGTCTTTGCGGGGCGAGGAGATCGCTGCCGTGATCGTGGAGCCGGTGGCCGGCAATATGGGATGCGTGTTGCCGACGCCTGATTTTCTGGCCGGATTGCGTCGGGTGTGTGATCGTTACGGATCGTTGTTGATTTTCGACGAGGTGATGACCGGATTGCGTGTGGCCCATGGTGGCGCCCAGACTTTGTATGCCATTCAACCGGATTTGACCACGTTGGGCAAGGTGATCGGTGGTGGTTTGCCGGTGGGGGCTTATGGTGGACCTCGGCGGTTGATGGAGCAGATCGCCCCTTCAGGTCCGGTTTATCAGGCGGGGACTCTTTCCGGCAATCCTTTGGCTGTGGCTGCCGGTTTGGCCACGCTTGATCTGTTGGACGCGCCTGGAGTTTACGCCTCCCTGGAGGCCAAAACCCGTTATCTGACCAAGGGACTTTCTCAGGTGATGTGCGCTTACAATATTCCTTGTGTGATTCATCAAGCTGGATCCATGTTTGGATTGTTTTTCACCGACGCTCAGACGATCAGCAATTATACCGATGTTACCAAATGTGATTTGAAGCGTTTCAATCAATGGTTTCATGGTATGTTGCAAGAGGGGGTTTATCTGGCTCCGAGTGCTTTTGAGGCGGGTTTCGTCTCTTTGGCTCACGATGAATCGTTGCTTGACCTCACGCTTACCATGGCCGAGCGGGTGGCGGAAAGTCTGCGTCGCAGTTGATTATTAAAAAAAAAGAGAGGGTCTGGGAGATTCTTCTCCCAGGGTTTTGACCTTTTCTTTTGACTTTCGTCTTTGCCTTTGTCTTTGCTTTTAAGCGTGCTTTTACAAAAGCTTTTTTCGCGCTGTTTGCGAAAAAAGCGCTGCGCGCAGCCTTGGCGGTCTGCCGTTTTTCGCCTTTTGAAAAACGGCAGACCGCGCCTTGCCATCAAGGCCACAAAAAACAGCCCGATCAATCGGACGAGCAACTCAAGATGGAGCTGAGGGCGCGCTGCGCTTTTTTCGCAAAAGACGCGAAAAAAGCTTTCGTAAAAGCGCGCCAAAGGCAAAAATCAACAGAAAAAATCAAAAGAAAAGGTCAAAACCCTGGGAGATGAATCTCCCAGACCCTCTCTTTTTTTTCAATTGTTTCATAAATGAAGGATTCGATCCGTGAACGCGATTCGTATCATTGGAGCTGGCCTGGCTGGATCCGAAGCCGCCTGGCAACTGGCCAACCGCAACGTCACCGTCCACCTCTACGAAATGCGCCCACAACGCTTCTCTCCGGCCCACCACACCGATCGCTGCGCCGAATTGGTCTGCTCCAACTCCCTGCGCGCCGACGATTGGCAACATAACGCCGTAGGCCTGCTCCATCAGGAAATGCGTACCCTCAACAGCTTGATCATCGCTGCCGCCGATGCCAATCGTACCCCCGCAGGAGGCGCTCTGGCCACAGACCGGGAGGCCTTCTCCCACTGGATCACCGAACGCATCACCCATCACCCGAATATCACCTTGATCCGCGAAGAGATCACCACCATCCCCGCAGACGGAATCACCCTGATCGCCACCGGCCCTCTCACCTCCGATGCCCTGGCCACCCAACTGGAATCCCTCGTCGGCGCGGAACGACTCTACTTCTATGACTCCCTGGCCCCCATCGTCCACCTGGAATCCATCGATTTCAGCCAGGCCTTTCGCCAGTCCCGCTACGACAAAGGCGGCGCGGATTATATCAATTGCCCCCTCGACGCATCCCAATACCAGCAATTCATCTCCGCCCTCATCCAGGCCGACCAAACCCCCTGCCGCCCCTTCGAGAAACCCATCTACTTTGAAGGCTGCCTGCCCATCGAAGTGATGGCCGCACGCGGACCCGAAACCCTGCGCTTCGGCCCCATGAAACCGGTCGGACTCAACAATCCCCACCAGAACGGCGCCACCCCTCACGCCGTGGTGCAATTGCGCCAGGATAACCACTTGGGCACCCTCTGGAATCTGGTGGGATTCCAAACCAAATTGACCTGGCCAGAACAGAAACGCATCTTCCGCACCATCCCCGGCCTGGAAAACGCCGAATTCGCCCGCCTCGGCGCCATCCATCGCAATACCTATATCAATGGCCCGACCGTGCTGGATTCCCACCTGCGCCTGAAAAATCATCCCCACCTCTTCATGGCCGGACAGATCACCGGCGTGGAAGGCTATGTGGAATCCGCCGCCTCGGGACTCCTGGCAAGCCTGTTCATCGCCCACCTGCTCCAACACGATACCTTGCCCGCACCCCCTCCCCCCACCACCGCCCATGGCGCCTTGCTCCACCACGTCACCCAAAGCGACCCGACCCACTTCCAACCCATGAACGTCAACTTCGGCCTCTTTCCCCCACTCGCCGAACGCTGCCGCAAAACGGATCGTAAACCCGTCATGGCCAAACGGGCCATGGAGGCGCTGGAAGCGTGGAGAAACCATGTGTGCAAAACAGACGGAAAACCGGACTGCCAATGATTCAACCTGTCAGGAAGCGACGCCGCCGTTACCAGGATGAACGGTTGCCGCGTTTCTTGAGCGTGGCGAATTGAATCGGAGAATCGAGAATCGGAGTTTCAACGTTTGGGACGTGACGGCGGGGGACTGTAAACGGCCTTGGGATAACTGCCATCGAAAATCTCCTTGGGATCCCGACCGTTGGGACGCAAGGACTTGTTGAACGTGTTGTTGATGGCATTTTCGATCGGAGTCTTGTTCCAAATGATGATCGCAGCCACCAGAAAAATCACCAACGAACCGATCACCCAGAAAAATCCAATGCCCGGCAACACGGTGCGCGCAATGAAGGCTTCGGCAGGATTGCTGGGATTGTAGAAAGTCTGAACCGTCTTGCCCACCGGATAACGATCCACCGTCACCTGGGCGAAACGCTCAAACAAAAACAAGGCAGCCTGAGGATCGGTCTCGATCTGATTGCTTGAATATTCGGTATCACCGGACTTGAAACGATAAACGATCTCGACCCGATACAAAGGAAACAGATTGAAGAACATCGCCCCGTCCGGTTTCATGCCGGATTGGACGATGACCCCTTCCGTATGTGGCCAGTTGGAAGATTCGGCATACTTGAGAATCGGTTGGATGAAAATGACAAAAAAGATCACTCCCAGCACCAAAGCCACATTGCGCGTGAGCAGATACAGATTTCGTCCCATCCACGTCTATCCTTTCAAAAAGGAAACCGCCAGGGTAACCATGATAAAGGAATGGATCCGATTTTTCCATCCTGTTATTGAAAATGGTGATCATTAACGAAATGAATCGTTGGATCCCATTGTTCGATATGTCAAGATGCACATTTTATACCATCGGAATTTCGACAGGGCCAAGCGGGGAACTCGCGCCGAACCACGGAAGAAGCTCCTTGTCCAAGGGAGGTCACCATTGAATCGGCGGATGAGCGGCAAGGGTTGAATGATTTCTAGCCGGTCACCACCACGGCGCGGGGAATGCGATGATAATCCGGCAACAACGCGACCCTTTCGAAATCGGCTGCGCGAAACAGACCCACCACCGCCTCTCCCTGGTCGTGACCCACTTCCACCCCCGCCATCCCTCCTGGACGCAAGCGATGGCGCACCAGTCCGGGAAGACGGGCCACCACCTGCAATCCATCCACGCCACCATCCAAAGCCAGATGCGGTTCCCAATCACGCACTTCGGGTTGTAATCCGGCCAGCACCCCGGAAACGATGTAAGGAGGATTGATCACCACCACGTCAAACGTCTCGGAGGCGGGCAGGGGGGCGTCGAGATCCCCTTCCAAGAGGGTGACACGATCCGCGCAATCGGTTTTTGCGGCATTGCGCTGCGCCAGCTCCAACGCGGCCTTGGAAAGATCACTGCCCCATCCCTGAGCCTGGGGATACTCGTTCAGCAAGGCGCACAAAACCGCACCACTGCCCACACACGGCTCGAAAATCCGCAACGGGGCCTCACGGTCCGGGAAATGCGCCAAAGTCGCTTCCAACAGCAATTCGGTTTCGGGACGGGGGATCAGCGCGGCGGAACTGGAAAAAAATTCGATGCCCCAAAACTCCCGCACCCCCAACAGATGAGCCACAGGCTCACGGGCGGCGCGACGGGTGAGCAACGCCTTGAACGCGGCCAGTTCAGCCGCGTCCAAGGGTCGATGGGGATCCAGGAAAAGATCGAGACGGCGCAGATTGAGCGCCTTGGCGAGCATGAGTTCGCTGTCGAGGCGGGAGGATTCGACGCCCCGCCGTTCAAGCCAGGGGGCGCTCCATCCAAGCAGAGTGCGAACAGTCCAGACCGGAGCGGTAGTCAACGGACTCCTTAGCGGGACTGGGTGCGTTGCGTCAAGACGTTGGAAGCCAAATGGGTCACGTCGCCGGTTTTTCTCTTTTTGAGCAGCGCCAGCAACTGATTGCTCTGATTGCGGAAATCGTTTTGGAATTTCTTTTCCACCGGACCGCTTGAAGGCAATTGAACGGTGAACGGATTGACCTGATCCCCGTTGATCCGGACTTCGTAATGCAGATGAGGCCCTGTGGCCGTACCCGTGGCGCCGACCCGACCGATCACTTCACCCTGCCGTACCCGGTCACCTTGACGCAGGCCGCTGGCAAAGGAGTTGAGATGCGCGTAGGCGGTGCTGAATTTGGGACTGTGACGCACGATGATCATGTTGCCATAACCACCCTGGTAACCGATGGAATCCACCACGCCCTCACCGGCGGCCCGCACCGGAGTGCCCACGGGGGCGGCGTAATCCACACCCTTGTGGGCCCGGTTGTAACCGAAGACCGGATGCAGCCGATTGCTGGAAAAGAGCGAGGAGACCCGGGTATAGTCCATGGGGGCGCGGATGAACATCTTGCGGACGTTGTTGCCGTCCTTGTCGAAATACCCCACCCGGCCATTGGGATCGATGTAGCGGACCGCGCGGAACAGTTGTCCGCGATTGGTGAATTCGGCTGCCACGATATCCCCGTCACGCACCCGCTTGCCCTTGTAGAACAACCCTTCCTGGACGATGGTGAAACGGTCGCCGGGGTGCAGGTCGCGGGCGAAGTCGATATCCCACTCGAACAGACCCGAAAGCTTGATGGCCAGATTGCGCGACAGACCGGCGCGCTTGGCGGCGACAAACAGGGAGCGCTCGTTGCGGATGGTGCCGTCGATGGACTCCAGACGGACATCCAGCATTTTCTTTTCAAATTTGGCGGTAAAATTCTTGCCATCCCGACTGGTGATCCAGAAGGTGCGCTCCCGGTCCACCGGATACATCATGCCCAGCAGATTGCCATTGGGGGCGAAAGAGAGGGTCATGGTCTTGCCCGGAGCCAACTGTCTGGCCAGATCGTAAACCGGACGGGCCGCCTTGGAGAGCTGCAACGCGGTCAGATTGGGAATCCGCCGCCGGGACAACAATTCGCCTAAAGAGTCGCCGGGACGGATGGTGATCTCTTTGGTGGTGACGGACAGACCGGCGAACTCCCGGGAAAGGGATTCGGCGATCGAAGCCGAGGAGGCATTGTCATCGTCATCGGAGGCGTTGTCGTCTTCCACCACGATGTCGGAATGGCCTTCGGTGTTGCGTTCGGGGTTCGACTCTTCGGTTTCTTGATTGCTGGCGGACTCTTCGGTGGCCGCCTCTTTTTTCAGTTGTTCGGCCACGCCCGGCTGGGGCGGGGGGAGACGGTTCTTGTCCAGGGAGGCGGTGATGCGTTCTTGTTCATCCACCGCGATGCGCAAGGTGAGTTCCCGGTCCACGGGATAACCAAAACCGATCAACTGATTGTTTTGACTGAAAGTCAACTTGACCGGCGTATCGGTCTTGAGGCGTTGCGTCAAATCGAAGAGCGGTTTGGCCTTGAGCGCGAAAAGTTTGACGGTTCTTTTGGGAATGTTTTGACGCTGCATCAGGTTGGCATAGGTGTCGTCGCGACGGATGCGCTCGATCACCACGCGGGATTTGGAAGCGGACCGCTGCGGCTCGACCACGGTCTGGATCGGCACCAGCGAGGCCAGACGCACTGGCGTGGAAGGGAGCTGGGAGACATTGCCGCGTCCATCGATGGTCGGGTCCGTGACGCGCGAGGAGGTGTTGGTCTGGTCCTCGCCCTTGAGCATCCGCTGCAAATAGTCTGGAGTCCCATTTCCTCTGGTACTCGCATTGGCGCCGCCACAGGTCGTGACGAACAAAAGAGCCGTCAACGTGCTGCGCAACAGAACCGGGGATGAAAAGAGCATTGGTTTTATCCACTTCATTTCAAGCAGTTAACATTCTCAACCCGTCTGCCTGGCCAACAAGGAAGCCCTATGCAATTCGCGGTCCGTTTGCGTGACGGGAGGTTGAAAAACGAGCATCTTTGTTTTCAGACGGCATAAACGCACCTTTCTAGCGACATTGTTACCTTATGTCAAGAGATTAATCTGACTCTCCATAATTTTCCAACAACCAAACCCGGTACCTCTTTCGCGTTTAAAAAAAGTATGAAAGAATCCCGCAACCCTAGACTGCCCACCCTTTGCGAAAAGATTATCGAAACCCATGAACCTCGTATTCGCCGATCCAGGTCTGTTGAACAATCTGGGACATCACGCCAATTCATGCCGTCATATCGTCTTCGAGGCCAGACGGCGGGGCATCCCTTCTGCGGTGTTGGCTTACAATCAGATCGAGGATTTCCTGCGCGACGAGCTGTTGGCCATTCCCTGGTTCCGTTGCAATCCCTACGGCACTTACGACGACGATCCCTTGTGCGGTTGGTTGAGCAATTTCGATTTTATGGCCAACGTCACCCAGGAGGATTTTTCCCGTCTGCACGGGGTGGGTCGGGATGATCTGATTTTTCTCAACTCCGCCGGACCGGCCCAACTGGCGGCCCTGTTGCGCTGGGTTCAAGCGTTGCCCGAAGAGCAGCGTCCCACGGTGATCGTCGAATTCGGCCAGTATGCCGGACTGATGCCCAGGGAGACCGATCAGGGCATTCAGCTCTCCTTGTGTTATCAGGGGGATCCCAGACCCTTGCTGCTGCGTTACGTGGCCAAGAAATTCCTCTCCCAGGGGGAGCATCCCTGGTTGCATCTGGCCACCTTCGACGCGCAGGCTTCGGCGATCTACGAAAAGCTGTTCGATCATCCGGTGCATGCGCTGCCCTTGTCCAACCGTGCTGTCACCGGCTGCCGGGACCGGACCGGAACCAGACCGGTCACCATCGCCTTGCTGGGACACCAGCGGCTGGAAAAGGGTTTCGGTTTCGTCCCCGAACTGGCCGGACGCCTCTTGAGTCTGCAACCCGACATCCGCATTCTGGTTCACAACGGCGCTCCGGACCTGTGCGTGGATCTGCAAAACCAACTGCGTGCCATGGCCGCCGCCGATCCCCGTCTGATCCTCGACGAACGGCCCGCCGGACCTGAACTCTGGGGGCAACTGCTCGATCAATCGGATCTGATGGTCTGTCCGTATTACCGGGACCATTTCATCTCCACCTATTCGGCGTTGGCCAGTGAGGCCATTGCCAACGCCATTCCGCTGGTGGTCCCCTCCCGGACCACCATGGCCATTTTGTTGCAGAGATTCGGTTCTCCCGGCATTGTCTACGACGATCCTTCGGACCGTTCCTCTCCTGAAATCGTGTTGCAGGGGGTCATGGCCGCGTTGCATCATTTCGACGCGCTGGCCACGCGGGCCAAGGTGGCCTCCCAGCAGTGGGAAGCCCTGAACGGACCGTCTCAACTGCTGGATACCATGCTTTCCTGGCATGCGGCGCGCTCAAGGTGAATCCATGAAAATTCTGTTCAGCAATCCCCCCTGGTGGCAGGATCTCTCCTGGCACACCCTGGATAACGGAGCCACGTTTCCCATTCACCGCGCCGGGGTGCGGGCCGGATCCCGTTGGCCGTTCACCTATCAGATTCCGATTCCGCCGGATCGCTTCGAGTTCGGATCCTATCTGCCGTATCCGTTTTTCATGGGGTACGCCGCCACCTACAGCGCCAAGGCTCTGGGGGTGCCGGTGGTGTTCCGCGACAGCATCGCGTTGCGCGAGTCTTATGATCGTTATTACGACTATCTCGAACGGGAGCGTTTCGATCTCATCGTCATCGAATCCGCCTCGCCGAGTTGGGATCACGATCAAACCGTGATGCGGGAGATCGTTCGGCGTCTGCCTCATACCCGTTTCGTGATCACCGGCCCGATCACCTCCCTGGGAGAGGAGATTCTCAACGTCGCGCCCAACATTCAGGCGGCGGTGCGGGGCGAGTATGAAAAAGGAGTGGTCAAGGCGGTCAACGGCTCCAGCGGCGTGATCGATTTCGATCTGCTCACCCTGGAGGAGATGAACGCCGCGCCCTTTCCCTATTTCGACCATCTGTACGCCTATCGCTACTGGGACAGCAATCCGGTGGGACAGCTTGCTCCGCACGCCCAGGTGTTGAGCAGTCGGGGATGCCCGTTCAAGTGTATTTTCTGCGTGTGGCCCGCCACCATGACCGGCAATGATCCCGATGGCAGTGGCAAGCGGTTCGTGCGTCATTACAGCGGGGATTACCTGGAAGCCTTCCTGACGGAGCTGGTGCATAAATACCATTTCAAATCCATCTATTTCGACGACGACACCTTCAATCTCGGGGATCGTCACGTCGAAAAGGTGTGCGCCATCATGCGCAAGCTTCAGGTGCCCTGGTCGGCCATGTGCCGTTCCGACACGTCGGGTCTGCACCTGTGGAAGGAAATGAAGGAGAGTGGCTGTTTCGGGGTCAAGGTGGGTTTCGAGAGCGGCAATCAGGAGGTGGTGGACAAGATTGTCAACAAGCGGCTCAATCTGGAAGATGCCCGGCGTGTCGCTCATGAAATCAAGCGGGTGGGCATGACCCTGCATGGCACGTTCACCTTTGGACTGCCGGGAGAGACCCCGGAGCAGGTTCAAGACACCGAGCGTTACATCAGCACGTTGCCTTTGGATTCGATCCAGAAATCCGGTTGCGCCGAAATCGAGGGGGCTCCGTTGCACGCCCTGAGTCGGCAAAAATCTTTGCCGGCTTATCCCTCCGCCCGACTGGATGACAATTACGTGCGCGCCACGGACGGTCAATTGAAATACGAAAACCTTGCCCATTGAATGAACGAGGCTTTCCCATGAATCCCAGGCGTATCGTGGTGACGGGTGGAGCCGGTTTTGTCGGTTCCAATCTGGCGTTGGCTTTCAAGCGGGATCTGGAAGGGGTGGAGGTGGTCGCCCTGGACAATCTGAAACGACGGGGCGGGGAGTTGTCCCTGGAGCGGTTGCGTCGGGGGGGGGTGACGTTTCAGCATGGGGACATCCGCTGTCCCGAGGATCTGGACGCTTTGGGGGCTGCCGATCTGATTGTCGAGTGTTCGGCGGAACCGAGTGTGCAGGCCGGATATGGGGGGTCACCAGCTTATGTGATTCACACCAATCTTTCGGGGACGATCCATTGTCTGGAGTATGCCCGCAAGCATGGCAGCGCGTTGATTTTTCTTTCCACCAGTCGGGTTTATCCCATTGCCGGTCTGCGTGCCCTTCCGTTGGAGGAGGCGGAGACCCGTCTTGTGGTTCCGCAAGAAAAAACGGGCATGGGGTGGTCCGCAGCGGGAATCGGGGAGTCGTTTCCGTTGCAAGGCAGTCGTTCCATTTACGGGACCACCAAGCTTGCTTCGGAGTTGCTCATCGAGGAGTATCGGGCCATGTATGGTCTCAAGACCATCATCAACCGATGTGGCATTTTGACCGGACCCTGGCAGATGGGCAAGGTGGATCAAGGGGTGATCGTGTTGTGGATGGCGCATCATCTGTTTGGACTGCCTTTGGGTTACATGGGATTCGGGGGCACGGGAAAACAGGTGCGGGATCTGTTGCATGTGGATGATCTGTATGATCTTCTGCGCATCCAAATGGGGGATCTGGATACCTATTCCGGAGCGGTTCACAATGTGGGGGGAGGGCAGGAGGTTTCGATCAGTCTGCGGGAGTTGACCGACTGGTGTCGGCGCATCACGGGTTGTGAGGTACCGATGCGTTTTGATCCGGTGACCAAGGATTTCGACATTCCTTATTATGTCAGCGATCACGAGCAGGTGACGCGGATGTGCGGATGGTCTCCGAAAAGGGGAGTCGAGCGGACGTTGAATGACATCCACGCCTGGATTGTCGATCATCGAGAGATGTTGGCTCCTTTGCTGGGCGCGTCGTAAGGGTGCAGCAATCCACCATTGAAAAAAAAGAGAGGGTCTGGGAGATTCATCTCTCAGGGTTTTGACTCTAATCCTTTGATCTTTGCGCGCTGTTGCCAAAGTTTGTTGCGCGCCTGGAGCCAAGAGTGCGATCCTTGAGCATTTCCAGCGATTTTTTCAATGGCTACAGCCATGCTTTGGCCAAAATGGCATCCATGAGACGACTTGGCAGAATCCGTCGCAACAGGGCAAACGAATGCGTCGGTATCGTGACTCCATAACGTACCCTGGGACGTGAACTCTCAAGCGCGTGAACCACCTTGTCAAAAACCGCCTCGGGAGGCATCGAAAACACTCCTCCGCCTTTCTGGGCCTTTTGACGAAAATGATCCTCCATCAAACGATATCGCTCCAGATGTCTGCTCGCCGCCGCATCCACATGACGCCTGAAAGCCATCGTCGCGTTTTTTCTGAATAATGTGGTGATGGGACCAGGCTCGATCAGAATGAAATGAATCCCACTGCCACGCCACTCCAATCGCAACGTGTCGGTCATCCCTTCCAACGCAAACTTGCTCGCCACATACGCCCCGCGATACGGTAATGCCACAAAACCCAATACCGAACTGTTCTGAATCACCCTCCCATGCCCCTGCCGATGCATCACCGGCAAAATCAATCGGGTCAACTCGTGAGTGCCGAAAACATTGGTCTCGAACTGTTCCCGCAACGCGCGACGGTCCAGATCCTCCAAAGCCCCCGGCTGACCATAGGCCCCATTGTTGAACAACGCATCCAATGTCCCCCCGGTTTGCCGCAACACCCACTCCACCGCCTCCCGGATCGACTCCGAATCCACCAGATCCAACCGGTGGGCGGTCAATCCCATCTGTTGCAATTTCTCGACATCCTCCACCTTGCGCGCCGTGGCGAAAACCCGATGCCCCCGCTCCCGCAATCCCTGGGCGACACACAAGCCAATACCGCTGGAACAGCCGGTGATCAGGATGGTTTTCATGGGGCGTTGACTCGATCCATGATCAATTTATGAAGTTGTTGGAAATCATTTGGCTGTTGGTTCAAAGGGAGTCTGAGCAGAGATTTGATCACTTCGTTGATTTTTTCTTTTCCTTTCAAATTCATGCCATGACGGTCCACAACCGTGAAACAGGTGTTGATGATGCCGGAGAGGATCGGTTTGCCACGGAGACAGTCAATCCACTGACCGCAATTCCATTGAAGGGGAAAGCAACCTCCGGAAAAGCGTTCCACGGTTTGATTAAAACGATCTTTCAAATGGTTGGGTGCCACCGAGTCTGAGATTTGTGAAAGGCGCGCCGATTGGTTCACCGCATCGGTCAGGCGTTGCAGGGCACCATCTGGACTCCGAAAGGAATCAGGATTGGTGAAACATTCAATCCAGTTCTTTTTTTGTTGCTCACGAATCGTGGCGATCACATGGTTGACTGCATCCAGATAGAGTCTTTCGTTGGCAATTTTCAGAATCGTGTTTTCCGGTTCATTTGCTTTTGATTGATAATATTCTGATTTTCTCAAATAATTCGGATCTGTGAAATGGTTTTCGATCTCTCTTTTGCGCCAGATGATCAGATTGGATTGGTCAGGATCGGGAAATCGACGCCAGGATGATTCCACCTCGTCATCCGAGTGATAATCGCGATCGATCAGAAAATAGTAGTCTGGATGATGGCGGTGCAGGGCATTGGCGACACTTTTGACATGGTGAGATGGCCCAAGCGGTTTGACCTGGATGGCAGAGTTGAACAGTGCCTTGAGTACGGTCGGGTCCATTGCCTCTGGGTCTGAACCCTCAACATATAACGTATGCTTGGCCGCGTTGCGAAGAGCGTCGACAGGGGGATTTTTGATGACGTTCATGGCGCGATTTCCTCAAACAATTGGATTGGCCGCGCTGGAAGCCTGAAGAATAATCCGATGGTCTGGGGACACGGAGCCAAAAATATCTTCCGAATGGGTGGCGATGATGTATTGGTTATCCGGAACCAGTTGAAACAGTTGCTGCACCAGATCAAGGTGCCATTCAGGGTTTAAATGTAACTCCGGTTCATCAATCAGGACGATCCCCGGTTGCTCGTGGGTATGGAACCAGATTAAAAAGAGCGTGGAAATAATCTCCTTTTGCCCGGAGCTGAGACCATCAAACGCGTATGATTGGCCACCCGACGTGGGTGAAATCCGGAATTCAATGGTGTTGTCCGGAGATGTTCTCAGTTTTTCAATGGTCCCGCCCGCATATCGTTTTACTAACGAGTTCAATTTTTCCAGGGTCTCTTTTTGGTTCAGAGTGTCCAGTGTCTCAAAAAGATTGGCCTGTCCCATCATGATTCTTAGTATTTGTAACTTGAATGTGCTTAAACGAGGACGACGCATCAATGCAGGGTGGCGATTTATTATGCGTTCATCGTCAAAAAGCATGCCGAGTTCAGGATTCCCTTCTTGAATTTTTCTGTAACTGTTAAAATATAAGAATGAAGGAAGAATAATGGGTTCAACATTCATGCCGGCCAAGGATAGATAATAATTGTTGATTGTTGCCGTATTTTTGTTTACGGGAATAAGATGTCTTGCAAGTTTTTGTGTATTTCCTTCGATTTTAATCGTTCCATTGCGATTGATTAAAATGGATATATCCATTTTGGAATCATCGACTTGAAAATTGCCTTGAATTGTCGATTGGTTCGTTCCGGCTCTGACAAACAGTTCTGTAAGATTAACCGGCAGATCAAGCATTCCGGTGGTTGTCCATTTTTCAGCGCCGTAAGCGATACCCAAGAACAGCATGGCGCACGCCTCCAACACCGATGTTTTTCCAAGACCGTTTTGGCTGCCCATGACGAGAACCTCGGGGTCTGAGCGCATCCTTGGTTCCTGAAAGTCAATCAAGAGTTCATCGATTGCTTTGAAATTTTTGATTTTCAAGCTTCTGAATTTAATATTTTTTGGATTTGGACTTTTGGTGGCCATGTTTGATGATCTCTGTTCCTGAGAACTGGATTTTTTTTCAGCCGTTTTCATGATTGGGCTGTGGTCATGTTCACGTCCAACCCATCCCCACCTTCACCGCGTGCCCCCTCAACCATTCGGCGGCGGACATGCGGCGTTTGCCGGGAATCTGCACCTCGGTGACGATCAACGAGCCTTCCTGACAGGCGATTTCCGGGCCGTCGTCGTGAAGGGCGATGATGGTGCCGGGGGAGCCGGAACCGTGTTCCACGCGGGCGCGCAGGATTTTGACCGGTTGTCCTTCCAACAGGGCGGTGGCTCCCGGCCAGGGGTTGAGGGCCAGAATGTGACGTTGTACTCGCCCGGCTTTTTCCTGAAAGGAGATTTTTTCATCCGCCCGGGTGAGTTTCGGAGCGTGGAGGATACCCTCGTCGGGCTGGGGTCTGGGATGGATGGTGCCCGCTTTCATGCCGGCGATGGTTTGGATCAGCAGACGCGCTCCCAGTTGGGCCAGAGCATCGTGCAGACCGCCTCCGGTCATGGTGGCAGGCAGGGGCAGGGGGGCCATGGAGAGGATGGGGCCGGTATCCAGTCCCTTGTCCATGCGCATGATGGTAATGCCCGAGTCCGCATCTCCGGCCAGCAACGCCCTTTGGATCGGCGCCGCTCCCCGCCAGCGGGGCAACAGCGAAGCGTGTACGTTGATGCATCCTTGCGGAGGCAGGGAAAGCAGGGTTTCCGACAGGATCTGACCATAGGCCGCCACCACGATCAGATCGGGTTGAAGCGCCGCGCAATCGGCGATGGCGGCAGGATCTTTCAATTTTTCCGGCTGAAAGATCGGAATGCCTCGTCCGGCTGCCACCTCCTTGACCGGCGAAGGACGCAGATTCATGCCGCGTCCCGTGGGGCGGTCGGGTTGGGTGAAAATGCCCACCACCGGATCGGTGCTGTCGAGCAGGGCTTGCAGGGAGGGGACCGCGAAATCCGGTGTTCCCATGAAGACGATGCGCCAGCTTTGCATGGGGGGTCACTCCTCGTTTTGTTTTTTCTTTTTGAGTTTTTGCAAGATGATGGAGCGTTTCAGGCGCGAAATGTGATCGATGAACAAAATGCCGTCCAGGTGGTCGATTTCGTGCTGAAAACAGACCGCCAGCACATCATCCGCGTCGATGATCACCTCCTGGCCGTGTTGATTCAGCCCCTTGACCTGAATCTGGGCCGAACGGGTCACATCGGAAGTGTGTTCCGGGACCGACAGACACCCTTCGTTCCAGACGATTTCTCCGTCCTGACGGATGATTTCCGGATTGGCCAGAAAGATGGGACTGCGTTTGCCATCTTTTTTGGCATATTCCACATCCACCACGATGACCCGTTGGGTGACGCCGACCTGGGTTGCGGCCAGACCGATTCCCTGGGCGTAGTACATGGTTTCGGCCATGTTTTCCATGAGGCGGCGCACGGCGTCGGTGACCGCCGGAACGGGCAGGGCTTTGCGTTTGAGACGGCTGTCGGGGGCGGTGAGTATGGTGAGTCGCGTCATGGTGGATCCGTGGAAAATAGTGTTGCAACTATTGAAAAAAAATAGGGGTCTGGGGATTCATCCCCAGGAATTTGATTTTGATTTTTTTAAAAGAGTTTGATAAATTTTTTAATTTTAAAGTCAAAACCCTGGGGGATGAATCCCCCAGACCCCCTCTTTTTTTTCAATAGTTTATCCGGTTTGGTCTTTCAAAGGAAGAGTTGGGGATCCACATCGATTTCCAGGCGAATCCGCGTGCCTGCCATTTTTTCGGCCAGGGTCATGACGCCGGGCAGTGCCCGATGCAATCGACCGTCTTGTCGTTCCTTGATCAGCATTTGCCAGCGATACCGGTTGCGCAATTTGAACAGCGGCGCCGGGGCGGGCCCCAGGAATTCCACATCGGCATTCGGAGGCAAGGCGGCTTTGAACATTTGACAAAAAAGATCCCCTTCCGGTTTCATGCTGGCGTTGAATCGCATCATGGCCAGCCGTCGGAAGGGGGGGTAACCGGCCTGGCGTCGGAAGTCCATCTCTTTTTGGATGAAATTCTGATCGTTTCCCAGGGCGGCGGCTATGGCGTAGTGGTTGGGATCCAGGGTTTGGATGATGGCTCGTCCCGCATGGTCTTCCCGTCCGGCCCGTCCGGCCACCTGGGTGAGAATCTGAAAGGTGCGTTCCGAGGCGCGGAAGTCGGGTTGGCACAGCGTGGTTTCCGCCTGCACCACTCCCACCAGGGACAATCCGGGAAAGTGATGTCCTTTGGCGGTCATCTGGGTGCCCACGAGAATATCGATGCGGCGGGCGTGGAAGGCTTCCAGGGTCTCTTCCAGGGTGTGGGAGTCGGAAGCCACGGCATCCCGATCCAGTCGGGCGATGGTGGCTTGGGGAAAGAGGGTACGGGTTTCTTCTTCCAGGCGTTGGGTGCCGGGTCCGAAGTGGTAGAGGCTCAATTGGCCGCAGCTTGGGCAGATATCCAGAGGCTCCCGGTTGAAATCGCAATAGTGGCACAGCAGACGCGAGCGGTTTTTGTGCAGGGTGAGGGTGACCGAGCAGTGGGGGCATTGGATCGCCTGTCCGCAGCGATAGCAGAGCAGTGACGGAGCGAATCCGCGTCGGTTGAGAAACAGCAGCACCTGTCGTCCCGCTTCCAGGGTTTCGGTCATGGCCTGGCGCAGTCTGGGGGAGATCAGGCCATCTTTTCCCATGAGGCGTCGCAGTTCCGGGTCTCCCAGTTGGACCGCTTCCACTGTGGGAGGCAGGCCACCTCCGGCCCGTTGGGTCAGGCGCAGATGGCCATAGCGGCCTCGTTGGACATTGGCCAGGGATTCCATCGACGGGGTGGCGCTGCCGAGAATCAGCACGGCGGCGCATTTTTGGGCGCGCACGGCGGCCATGTCGCGGGCCTGATAGGGGACATTGCCTTCTTGTTTGTAGGAAGGGTCATGTTCTTCGTCCACGATCACCAGTCCCAGGTTGGCGAACGGCGCGAACAGGGCACTGCGGGCGCCAACGGCCACCTGGGCGTTTCCTTTGTGGATGCGCCACCACTCTTTGGGGCGTTGGGCGCGGGTCAATCCGGAGTGCAGCACGGCCAGGGTGGAGGGAAAGCGGGCGTGCAGTCGTGTGATCATTTGGGAGGTGAGGGCAATTTCCGGCACCAGCACCAGGGCTTGTCTTCCGGAGGTGAGGCAGTGTTCGATGGCGCGCAGGTAGACTTCGGTTTTGCCGCTACCGGTGATGCCTTCCAGGAGAAACGGTTTGAAGGTATGGCCATTCAGGGCTTGGCAGAGTTGTGCGACGCATTGGGATTGTTCGTCGGTGAGGGTGGGGGGGGTGATGGGCGGTTGGGGGAGTTCGGTTGAGTTGGATTCTTCGGGGATGCGGGTTGTCCAGGTGGTTTCCAGGCGGATGGCTCCGAGTTTTTCGAGGGTATGCAGGTGTTCGATGAGTCTTTTTTTGCCGAAGTGGGTGATCAAGGTTTCTTCGGAGAGGCCCTCTTTGCGGTTTTGGATGCGGGTGACCAGGGGGATGAGGGCGGGAGGAATGGTTTGTGGATCGGTTTCGGGTTGCCAGATTGCGCGTCGTTTGCGTTGGAAGGTGATTTCGCTGGGCAGGGCCGCCGCCGCCACGGAGCCGACGGAGCACAGGTAATAGCGGGAGAGCCAATTCAGGAGGTGGAGCAGGTCTGTCCCGAGCAGGGGTTGAGTGCCGAGGGTGGCGGCGATTTCCAGGATTTTTCCTTCTTTCCAGACGGCTTCTTGGGTGATTTCCCAGACGATGCCGGTTTGTCGGCTGCGTCCGAGGGGTACCAGCACCAATGAGCCTGCGGTGACCGGCATGGAGTCCGGGATGGCGTAGGTCAGGAGGGGGCGTTTGGGGATGGGGAGGGCGACCTGGGCAAAGCGCATGGTTTGAAACTATTAAAAAAAAAGAGAGGGTCTGGGAGATTCATCTCCCAGGGTTTTGATTTTGCCTTTAATCTTTTGCCTTTGGCGCGCTTTTCAAAGAAGCTTTTTTTCGCGCCTTTTGCGAAAAAAAGCGCAAGCGCGCTGCCTTTGACTTTGATTTTATTTTTGATCTTTTGCCTTTGGCCCGCTTTTCAAATTTGCGACGATTTTAAAATCAATCCGGTTCTGATCAGAGCAAGTTCACAAGGAAGGGCGGAGCGCGCGCTGCGCTTTTTTCGCAAAAGGCGCGAAAAAAGCTTTTGTAAAAGCGCGCTAAAGTCAAAAGATTGAAAGTCAAAAGATTGAAAGTCAAAAGATCAAAGTCAAAATCCTGGGAGATGAATCTCCCAGGCCCTCTCTTTTTTTTCAATGGTTTCGATGATTCCAGGGAGTTGAAATCACTCGCTTCGTTTCAGACATTGACGGATCATCGCGACATGACAGCAACAATGAGCATCATCCACAGGCGGAAGCCCCTCGTTTTCCATGCGACAAAAATCCGTGTGATCCCCACGCCCGTGAGGAATGCGACGCAACACCTGACGCAAATTCTCCAACTCGCCTTCAGCCCGGGCCACCCGACGACGGGCCTCGGCCAATTCAACCTCCGGATCCAGAATCACCCTCACCCCACCGCCCGCACCAAAGCCTGACAGACCAAATCCTGCTGCTCGGCAGTCAGATAAGGATGCATGGGTAACGAAATCACTTCGTTGGCCGCCTGCGTCGCGTTGGGAAACTCTCCCCTGTCATGACCCAACGCCGCAAATACCGCCTGATGATGCAAAGGAATCGGATAATGCACCGCCGTCGGAATCCCCGCTTGGGCCATCTCCCCCCGTACCCGCTCCCGATCCGCAACCCGCACCGTGTATTGAGCAAAAACACTCAGATTTTCCGCGCGAATCTCCGGAATGCGCACCTTGCCACCCAAACGCTCGGCATAACGGGTCGCCACTTCCTGACGCGCCTGAATCTCCCCTTCAAAAAAGGGCAACTTGGCCAACAAAATCGCAGCCTGCAAGGTGTCCAAACGCCCGTTGATGCCCAAAAGCGCATGACGATACTGGGCAATTTGACCGTGCTCCCGAATCACCTTGATCTTTTGAGCCAACTCTTCATCATCGGTGAACGCCATGCCCCCATCCCCGTACCCCCCCAAAGGCTTGGCCGGGAAAAATGAAGTGGCCGCCGCCGTGGTCATGCCACAAGAACGCCGCCCCTTGTTGGCCGCTCCAAAAGATTGACAGGCATCCTCCAAAACCCAAAGCCCATGGGCCTTGGCGATATCGTTGATGGCATCCAGATCCGCACATTGCCCGAAAATGCTCACCGGCATGATGGCGCGGGTCCGGGAAGTGATGGCTGCGGCGATCAACCCCGGATCGATGTTGAGCGTGTCCGGCTCCACATCCACAAAAACCGGCTTGGCGCCGGTCAGGGCAATGGTCTCGGCCGTGGCGATGAAGGTGAAAGGCGTGGTGATCACCTCGTCACCCGGCCCAATCCCCCAGGCCATCAGAATGGCCAATAACGCATCGGTACCCGATGAAAGCCCTACCGCATGCCCACAGCCGACAAACTCCGCCAACGCCCCCTCCAACTCCTTGACCTGGGGACCGTTGATGTAGCGGGAAGTGTCGAGCACCTCCTGAATGGCCCGGTTGACCGGATCGCGCATGAGACGATACTGGGATTGCAGATCAATGAATTCCATGACATTTGACACTGGATTGGTCCCTTCAGGTAAACAGGGTTTCGTGTTCCATCAATTGATGGATGGTTTCCCGTGGCCGCACCACGGCGAAGCGGTCCTGACACACCATCACCTCGGCGGCGCGGGGTCGGGTATTGTAGTTGCTGCTCATGGAAAAACCATAAGCCCCGGCGGAACGAACCGCCAACAGCTCTCCAGCGTGAAACTCCGGCAACACGCGATCCTTGGCCAGGAAATCACCGGATTCACAAATTGGACCCACCACGTCAGCCAGAATTTCCTCCCGGTCGAAACGTCGCACCACCGGCAGAATGGTGTGATGGGCATCGTAAAGCGCAGGACGCAGCAGATCGTTCATGCCCGCGTCGGTGATGATGAAACGTTTCTCTTCCCCCTCTTTGACATACTCCACACCCGCCACCAGCACCCCCGCGTTGCCCACGATCACCCGACCCGGCTCCAGGATCAACGTGATCTCCAGACCGTTCAACTCCTGGAGCAACGCTTCGGCATAACGCTCCGGATGCGGGGGAATCTGCTGGGCGTCATACGGAATGCCCAGACCACCCCCCAGATCCAGATAACGCAACGGGATTCCGGCGCGACGCAGCTCGATCAGCAGTTGCTTGACCCGCTTGAGGGCATCGACGAAAGGCTCCAAAGTGGTCAACTGCGAGCCGATGTGACAATCCAATCCCATCGGGATGACATGTTCGAGACTGGCGGCCAACCGGTAAAGCTCCATGGCCTGGGGATGAGGAATGCCGAACTTGTTGCGCCGCAATCCGGTGGAAATGTAAGGATGCGTCGCCGGATCCACATCCGGATTGATGCGCAAGGCGATGGGGGCCTTTTTGCCCATGCGCCCGGCCAGCGTGTTGATGCGCAACAACTCCCCGTGACTCTCCACGTTGAACAGCAGGATGTCATGCTCCAGGGCGGCCTGGATCTCGGCGCCGCTTTTGCCCACGCCGGAAAAAACCACCCGACTCCCCGGACATCCCACCCGCTTGACCCGCTCCAACTCCCCCCCGGAAACGATGTCGAATCCCGAACCGCGTCTGGCCAGAGTGTCGAGGATCGCCAGGGAACTGTTGGCCTTCACCGAATAACAGATCAGATGGTCCACCGCAGCGAAAGCGCGGCTGAAGACATCGAAATGACGCTCCAAAGTGCCCTGGGAGTAACAGTAGAAAGGCGTTCCGACACTGGCGGCGATCTGGTCGAGAGGAACCTGCTCACAGTGCAGGCGGTTGTCCAGGTAGCGGAAATAGTCCATGATCCGATTCGATTTCTTCAGGGGGCGAGACGTTGGGTGGCGGCTTGACCTTTTTCATCCTTGCCAGGCAGATAAAGCTCTCCTTTGTGGCCGCAGCCTGCGATCAGCAGACCCAGCATCGCCACCAGAGCAGGCAGGATCGCGTATGCTTGAAACCGTTTCATCCCGATGATCTCCTGTAGGGCATGGATTTTTTTCATTGTGCCATGGTTTCGTTACGGATTTCAACGGTACCCGGGAAGTTCCCGCCCGAAGGGCGTCACTTTTCGGCCAAAAAAAAACGGTGGACCATCGTGCAAGGTCCACCGTTCTTCAAGCAACAACCGGGAGAGAATTACTTCACGCCCAGGAATTCAAACAGGTCGGTACGCTCGGCGGCGTCCTTCATGCCCGGGAAGGTCATTTTGGTCTTGGCGAACATCCCTTTGGGATTCTCGATGAACTTGTGCATGTTGGCCACGTCCCAGCTCACACCGGTGAAGCCGTCGGAATACTTGAACCCTTCCTGGGTGCCGGCGGCGCGGCCAGCCAGACCGGAAAGATTGGGACCGATCTTCTTTTCGCCGGGTTTCACGGAGTGGCAGACAGCGCAGTTTTTCTTGAACAGAGCCTCGCCTTTGGCCACATCGGCAGAGGCGGAATTGGCAGCCATGAGAGCGACGATACCCAGGCTGGCGACGAGGAGTTGGTGTTTCATGTGTTTTACCTTTGGATTGGGGTGATTTTTAGGTTTCGGTTGCTGTGTTGGCTTGTTGCTTAAAAAAATGGATCCCCATCATTGGAGCGTGGGGATCTTAGTTCCGTTCCGGTCAGGGAGTCAAGGTTTAAATACAGGGACTTGCCGGCTGACGGTCGCGAAATGGACAGCCCATTGACCTGGATCAATTTCCGTTGTTTTGCTTGCGCCGCGTCAGCTTCCCGGTTGGGGTTTGGTCGGGATTTTGCCGGATTCGGAACTCTCGTCCAGCCGTTTCCGGGCGGTCTCGATGGCGGTGCGCACCGTGGAAAAGGCGGTTCCGCCGGTCACCTTGCGGGCGTTGACCGAGGCGGTCACCGCCAACACCTCCACCACCTCCGGACCGATGCGGGGATCGGCGGCCTGCATTTCGGCCAGGGAGAGCTGTTCCAGGGTGCGACCGCTCTCCACGCACAGACGTACCAGCCGACCCGAAACCTCGTGCGCCTTGCGGAACGGAATCCCCTGACGGGCCAGATAATCCGCCAGATCCGTGGCCGTGGTGAACCCCACCTTGGCGGCGGAAGCCATGGCCGTGCGATGGATGCGGATCTCCGCCAGCATGCCCGCGAACACCTTCAGACAGCCGCGCACGGTCTCGATGATGTCGAAGATCGCCTCTTTGTCTTCCTGCATGTCTCGGTTGTAAGAGAGGGGCAGACCCTTCATCAAGGTGAGCAGACCCATCAGATGCCCCGTGACCCGACCGCTTTTGCCCCGCACCAGCTCCGGGGCGTCGGGATTCTTCTTCTGGGGCATGATGCTCGAACCCGTGGCAAAGGCGTCCGAAAGCTCCACGAAGCCGAACGCCTGCGAAGACCACAGAATCAACTCTTCGGAAAAACGCGACAGATGGGTCATGACCAGCGCGCAGGACGCTGCGGTCTCGATGACGAAATCCCGATCCGAAACCGCGTCCAGGGAGTTGCGACAGATGCCGTCGAAGTTCAACTCCTTGGCCACCCACTCCCGGTCGATGGGGTAGGGGGTTCCCGCCAGGGCCGCAGCCCCCAGGGGAAGCTGATTGATCCGCTTGCGCGCCTCGGCGAAGCGCTGCCGATCCCGGTCGAGCATCTCGAAGTAGGCCATGAGATGATGACCGAAGGTGATGGGCTGGGCGTTTTGCAGATGGGTGAAACCCGGCATGATGGTTTCGATGTGGGCTTCGGCCAGGGTCAGCAGGATGCGCTGCAAGGTGAGAATGGCATCCCGGATGGCGTCCACCTCTTCCCGCAGCCACAGACGCAGATCCGTGGCCACCTGATCGTTGCGGGAGCGGGCGGTGTGCAGTTTGCCCGCCACCGGCCCGATCAGCTCCCGCAGACGGTTTTCCACATGCATGTGGATGTCTTCCTGATCGTCCCGGAAGGGCAGACGTCCCTCTTCGATCTCCACCTTGACCCGCGCCAGACCACTGACGATCAGGTCGGCTTCGGCCTCGGCGATGATCCCCTGACGCGCCAGCATGCGGCAGTGGGCCATGGATCCCTGGATGTCCTGTCGATACAGCCGCGAATCGTAATGAATCGAGGCGGAAAAGGACTCCATGAAGGCATCGGTGGGCTGGGAAAATCGTCCGCCCCAGGGCTTGTTGGGTTTGCTCATGGATGGTTCTGGCGCACCATGGCGGCGATGCGCATCCTCAAGGCGTTGAGTTTGATGAATCCGGTGGCGTCGGTCTGGTCGTAGGCCCCGTGATCCTCTTCGAACGTGACGATCGCCGGATCGAACAACGACAACTCCGAACGCCGTCCCGTGACCGTGACATTGCCCTTGTACAGTTTCAACCGCACCACACCCTTGACATGGGTCTGGGAGGCGTCGATCAGGGCCTGGAGCATCAGCCGTTCCGGGGAGAACCAGTAGCCGTTGTACACCAAAGAGGCGTAACGGGGCATCAGTTCATCCTTGAGATGGGCCGCTTCCCGGTCCAGGGTCAAAGACTCGATGGCCCGATGGGCCACCCCCAGAATGGTGCCGCCCGGGGTTTCGTACACGCCACGGGATTTCATGCCCACATAGCGGTTTTCCACCAGATCCACCCGACCGATGCCATTGGCGCCTCCCAAGGCGTTCAGACGGGTCAGCAGCGCGGCCGGAGAGAGAGGTTCCCCGTCGATGGCCACCGGATCCCCTTTTTCAAAGGAGATTTCCACATAGGTGGGTTGGTCCGGCGCCCGTTCCGGGGAGACGGACAGAATGAACATCTCCTCTTCCGGCTCGCTCCAGGGATCTTCCAGGGCCTTGCCCTCGAAGGACAGATGCAACAGATTGCGATCCATGGAGTAGGGCACCTCGCCGCGCTTGTCGCGGGAGACCGGAATGCCATGGGCGTCGGCATAGGCCAGCAGTTTCTCGCGGGAGGTCAGATCCCACTCCCGCCAGGGGGCGATCACCCGGATGTCGGGACGCAGGGCGTGATAGGCCAGCTCGAAGCGCACCTGGTCGTTGCCCTTGCCCGTGGCGCCGTGGGCCACGGCGTCGGCGCCGCTCTGGGTGGCGATTTCGATCTGACGCTTGGCGATGAGTGGACGGGCGATGGAGGTGCCCAGATGATAGACCCCTTCATACAGCGCGTTGGCCCGGTACATGGGAAAGACGAAATCCCGGACGAACTCCTCTTTCAGATCCTCGATGAAGACCTCCCGGACCCCCAGGGCATGGGCCTTTTGACGGGCCGGTTCCAGCTCTTCGCCCTGTCCCAGGTCGGCGCAGAAGGCGACGATTTCACACTCGTAGTGCTCTTGCAGCCATTTGAGGATGATGGAGGTGTCCAGCCCACCGGAGTAGGCCAGGACCGCTTTCTTGACGGGTTTGGACATGAATCGATTCCCTTGTGATGCCGTTGAATTGTCAGATCGCCACGCCCATCAGCCATTCGAGAATGGCTTTTTGGACATGCAGACGGTTTTCCGCCTCGTCCCAGACCACCGACTGGGGACCGTCGAGCACTTCGTCCGTGACCTCCTCGCCCCGGTGGGCGGGCAGGCAGTGCATGAACAAAGCTTCGGGCCGGGCCGCGTACATCAGGGCTTGATCCACGCAATAGTCGGCGAAGGCGCGTTGGCGGCGCAGTTGTTCGGACTCCTGACCCATGGAGGTCCAGGTGTCGGTGCAGATCAGGTCGGCATCGATGGCGGCGTCGATCGGCGCGCGCACCACCTGGATGGAGCCGCCGGTGGCGATGGCCTCCTGCTGGGCGCGGGCCAACAGGGCGTCGTCCGGCTCGTAGTGGATCGGACAGGCCACAACCAGATGAAAACCCAGTTTGGCCGCCGCCTGGATCCAGGAGTTGGCCATATTGTTGCCGTCGCCGATCCAGGCCACCTTTTTGCCGTCCAGCGCTCCCCGGTGTTCCTCGAAGGTGAACAGATCGGCCAGCACCTGACAGGGATGAAAATCGTCGGACAGGCCGTTGATCACCGGCACCGTGGCGTATTGGGCCATGGTGGTGACCTTGTCGTGACCGAAGGTGCGCACCATGATGCCGTCCACATAACGAGACAGCACCCGGGCCGAATCCGAAAGAGTCTCCCCGCGTCCCAGTTGGATCTCCTGGCTGGAAAGAAACAGCGCCTGTCCCCCCAACTGGAACATGCCGGTCTCGAAGGAGACGCGGGTGCGGGTGGAGGGTTTTTCGAAGATCATCCCCAGGGTGCGGCCCTGGAGGGTGGGTTCGTTCCGACCCGCGTTGCGCGCCTTTTTCAGGTGGGCGGTGCGTTGGAACAGACGGCGGATCTCCTGGGCGGAGAGGTCGTCGAAGGTGAGCAGATCCCGTTTGGTGGAGTGTGTGGTGGTCATGGTGTTGCCGTCAAAAAAGGTCGCTCATCACGCCGTCGAGAATGGCCACGCCTTGATCGATCTCCTCTGGGGAGATGGTCAGGGGAGGCAACATGCGCAAGGTGGTGCCCATCTGGGAGCTGAGCAGCAGACCCCGGTTCAGACACAGACCCGCGACCTCCTCGGTGGCTCCGTTGAGTTCCACGGCGGCCATCAGGCCGCGACCACGGGTGGTCTTGACCATGGCGTGGTTGGCGGCCATCTCCCGCAGTCGTTGATGCAGATGGTCGCCCAGTGCGGTGACGTTGGCCAGGACGCCATCGTCGAGCAGGGTTTCCAGGGTGGCGAGAGAGGCGGCGCAGGCCAGCGGATTGCCGCCGAAGGTGGAGGCGTGGGTGCCGGGCGTGAAGGAGGCGGCCACCTTGGCTGAGGCCAGACAGGCTCCCATGGGCACCCCGGAGGCCAATCCCTTGGCCACGGTGATGATGTCCGGAGTGGCCTGGCTCCATTGATGGCCCCAGAACTTGCCGGTACGGCCCATGCCGGTCTGGACTTCATCCAGGATCAGCAGCAGTCCGTGCCGGTCGGCGATGGCCCGCAAGGCCTCCAGGTAGCCGTCATCGGGCAGACGCACGCCGGACTCCCCCTGGATCGGTTCCACGAAGATGCCGGCGGTATAGGGGCTGATGGCCTTTTCCACGGCGCCGGGATCGTTGAAGGGCACATAGCGGAAGCCGGGCATGAGGGGTTCGAAGCCCCGCTGGACTTTTTCCTGGGCCGTGGCCGACAGGGTGGCCAGGGTGCGACCGTGAAAACCGTTGATGGCGGTGATGATCTCGAAGCGTCCCGGATGGCCGTGATCGCGCATGTATTTGCGGGTCAGCTTGATGGCCGCCTCGTTGGCTTCGGCGCCGCTGTTGCAAAAGAAGGCTTGATCGGCGAAACAGGTATCGGTCAGACGACGGGCCAGTTTTTCCTGCAACGGAATCCGGTAGAGATTCGAGGTGTGGATGAGTTCTCCGGCCTGTCTGGCGATGGCCGCAGTCACCTTGGGCGGGCAGTGGCCCAGATTGTTCACGCCGATTCCGGCCAGAAAATCGAGATATTCCCGGCCTTCGGTGTCCCAGAGCCGCGTGCCGGCGCCCCGGACAAAGCCCACGGGATTCCGTCCATAGGTGGACATGATGCACTGGATGTCGTTCATGATGCCTCCGTACTGATTTGAAACGTTTTTTATAGCCGTTAGCGGCAGATCCTGCAACGGTTCATCATGCACGGCGAGGCGATTTTGTCAATTCGGAGGGAAATCAAGGGTCGCACGCCGTTCGGAAAGGGGTGGAAAGCCCGAGGAATCAGACTGTTCACCCCTTTCCGGGATGCGACGTGCCGAGGCGGGAATCAGATGAAGAGAGTGATATCGGCTTCCTGGGCCACTTCGAAGAAGCGGGCGGCTCCGGCGTATTCCAGGCCGTCCATCAGTTCTTCGTGTTTGAAGTCGAACAGATCGACGGTCATTTGACAGGCGATCATCTTGACGTCAGACTCGATGGCCATATCCATCAATTCGTCGATGGAGGCCACCCCTTTGCTGACCATTTTTTGTTTCATCATGATGGTGGCCATGCTTTCCATGCCGGGCAGGGCCTGCACCAACACGGGCATGGGAATCGGCATCGGCATGGCCGGATTGCCGAGCGGCGAAATCTTCAGACTGCGATTCTTCTTCAGAACCTGCAAGCCGTAAAAGGTCCAGAAGATGGTGACTTCGTAATCCAGCGCCGCCGCCGTGGTGGCCAGAATCAGCGGCGGATAGGCGAAGTCCAAAGTGCCTTTGGTGGCGATGATCGCCAGTTTTTTCTGCGCCATGGTGAGGGTTCTCCTTGCCGGGTCAGGGCTTGCGGATTTCGTAGTAGAAGACGCCGCCCGCTTCCGAGGCCTTGATCAGCTCGTTTCCGGTCTGGGTGCAAAACGATTCAAAATCCTTGGCAGAGCCTGGATCCGTGGCCTCGATGGCGAGGACTTGTCCGGATGCCATCTCCTTGAGGGCCTTTTTGGCGCGCAGGATGGGCAGTGGGCAGTTCAGCCCCTTGGCGTCGAGGGTCGTGTCAGCCATGATGTGTTTCCTCCGGGTTGGATGTCGCTGATGCGATGTGAAAAGGCAATTATTAGAAAAACAGCAAACTCTGTAATAGTGAATCGCATCCGCCCGCGTTGCAAATTTTTTTTCTCCGGCTTCAAGCTAAAACTGGCACAAATTTTTTTCTCCGGCTTCGAGCCAAAACTGGCACGCGCCATGAAACCCCACCAGGAGTCATCCCTCCTGCTTTTGACGGATTGCCATGGAATACCCTTTGCCCACTGTTTTTTTGGTCCTGATCGGTCTGGTGATGCTCTTCTGGACGCTGCTCAGGCTGCGCACCATGCGGGAATCGACCATCAAGGATGAACTGCCCGCCGACAAGCTGACGGTATTGTTGGGGATGTTTTATGTGTTGAGCCGGGCCTGCCTCAAATACTACCGGGACCGCAACGCCTATCCTCCGGTGGTGATCGGCGCCCCGGAAGGGTTGACGGAGCTGGGATACCTGAAGGGAGAACGTCTGGCCGAACTGTCCAACTCCTTGAAACTGTTCTCCATCGTGGTCACGGACAAGGCGGGATGCGGGATCTGTCTGGCCCACATCAAGGCTTCGGTGGCCATGGAGATGGTCCGTCGGGTGGCCGAGACCAATACCACCATCCAGTTTCAGGACTACCGGGGCGGACAGTACAAGCCCCTGACCAGCACTGGCGATACCCTGGTCAACCTCACCCTGCCCCTGCCGGTGCGACCGCTGGGTTCCAAGGCACCCCCGCCGGGTTCCGAAGTTTCGGCCGCAGCCCCCCTGTCATCCTCCGGAGACGACGACTAGGGGGGGCGGCACGCAGCACATCCGATCGATGGCCCCCGATGACGCGACGACGGTCAATCCGTCGGGAGGCGTCACTTGGCGGGACGGGCATCCTGGGATTTTTTGCGGATGGCTTTTTCGATCTGCCGGGCGGCTTCACCATCGGAGGGCGCGTCCTGCCAGTTGCCCTCTCCGTGGAGATGCTGCTTGAGTACCACCACCTTCACATCCCCATACGGAGCCTGTCCGGACAGGCGAATGTTGACCCGGTAACGGGTGCGGGAGTCGTTGGGATCGATCTTCCAGTCCGTGGAGATGAATCCCCCTTCCCGGTTGGCCACCTGCACCGGCAGTTCCATCACCACATCCATGGCTCCGGCGTACAGCTTGTTCAGCCGGACCTGCTCCTGGGTCAACTTGCTGCCCCCTCCGCTGTTGCTGCCGATATTCAGAATGCTCTCCTGACCGAGCAGTTCCGAGGAACTGTTGTCGCCAATGCCTTCCAGAGCGTCTTCTCTGGCCTTTTTCTGGCCGAATTTGGCCAGCTTCTGATCATCCAGGGTGTTCGGGCTGTTCCACAGCGAACCGGAACACCCGCCGGCCCCAAACGCCAGCGCGGTCAATGCCACGGTTATCAATTTGATTTTCATGGATGCGTCTTTCCTTAGCGATCTATGCCGGGGATGAATGCGAATCAAACCGTTCCATTATGAAGCAAAAATCTCCTCCAGGGAATGCATGTCAATGACGTTTTCCATCCAGTTTTCGATGGTGGTCACGTCCGCTGTGTTGACCCGCGCCGTCACCCAGTCCGGAATCGGACCAAACTTGCGGCGCAGCAGTCTGCACAAGGTGTTCAGGGCCTCGTCCCGGCGACCCTGCTTGATGCCTTGCTCGATGCCTTGCTCGATGCCTTGCTCGATGCCTTTCGTGAGGCCCTGCTCGATGCCTTTCGTGAGGCCCTGTTCGATCCACTGTTTGACCCATTCGTCCACGGTATCGGCCAACATGGCATGTACCTCCTTCAATTCGTTGATCTCCGAAATGGCTTCCGGATGGATGTGGTAGTGCTTGGACAGCCGGGGCGCCAGGATGCGGTTGAGCCAATTGGCAAAGGTGTGACGCAAGGCTTCCTGCTCGGGCTGTTGCAGCCATCCGTCCAGATCCCGGATCACCTGCCGCACGTCCTCCAGGGATTGGCTCTTTTCCAGCC
>JADGBT010000024.1:46344-59731 GCA_015231375.1 Magnetococcales bacterium
GCCAGGATGCGGTTGAGCCAATTGGCAAAGGTGTGACGCAAGGCTTCCTGCTCGGGCTGTTGCAGCCATCCGTCCAGATCCCGGATCACCTGCCGCACGTCCTCCAGGGATTGGCTCTTTTCCAGCCGGAACAAGGCGGCCACCACGTTTGGCATGGCGCGCAGATCGTTGTCCTGGTAGTGGTTTTTGTCCACCAGCAGATAACGCGCATGGGGACGATAGGTTTCCAGACCGGGGGGCGGTTCCTCGATCAGATCCGCAACATCCCGTGCCGCGTTCCAGCGTTGTTTGCCATTGTACAGCACGATGGAAAGCGCGGGGGGAAATTTTTGACCGGCGGGAATTTTTCCCGAAGCATGTAGATCCTGGTAGAGCAGTTTCAAATAGAGGTCGCAGCGCAGCGCCATGATCTCCACTACCGTGGATTGGGCTTCCAGCATCAGATAGAGGTACAACCACCGTTCCGGATCCTTCCAGCGGATTTTCCAGATGAGATCATGGGTCCGTTTGCGGAAGTCGTCGGTGACGTGGACCGGATTCACCTTTTCCAGGGTGGAGAAATCCAGTCCCGCGACCCACGTTTCGTGAATGAAGCCGGTGATGAGATCCTCCATCATCCGGGGGTGGGAGAAGAGCTTGGCATAACCGAGATCGTGTTCGTGCATGGCGCCATGACGCATGGAAAAGGATGCACCAAAAAAAAGGGGAGCGGAATGATCCGCCCCCCTTGGGTCAAGCCGTCCAGCTCTTTGAAAAGAGACTTAGAAGTCCATTTTCACAGAAGCTTGGACATAGTGCATGATGTCTTCGGTGGTGCCGACGACCAAGTCGCTGGAGTTGGGGTCAACCCAGCTTCCGGACAGGTCGAGGGTGGTGCCCTCCTGGATTTTGGTCGAGAAGGCCAGCGTTCCGCCCCAGGCACTGTCATATTTGACAAAGTTGGCCACGGGGGTGTTGCTGGAGACACGCTCTTCAACAATTTGCGCATAGTCGAGGCTGGGCTTGATGGTCCAAGCGCCGGCATTGACGGACAGGCCAGCACCGAGGCCCCAGATGTTGGACTGGCTGGTGGCCAAGCTGTTATTGTTGGCACCGGTCAGGGCGGACTTCATCAGGTCCACGGAACCCGCTCCACCCATGTCCCAGGTCGAAGACCAGAAGGTTTGGTCGCCACCGGGAACCACGGCGGTGAAGTCTTCGCTGCCATACATGGCATAGGCATTCCATCCGCCGAAGCCGGTTTTGCCTTTGGCACGCGCACCGAACATGAAGCCGTCATCTTCGAGCTGGCTGCCGGCGGTGACATTGTCCATGCCGGTTTCGTAGATCGCGGTACCGGTCACGTCGATGCCTTGGATGTTGCCACCCAGGGTCAGGGCCAACCAGCCATCGCTGATGTTTTCGTTGCCAGCCAGTTTCAGACCCGTACCATTGGCCGCACCATAAGCCATCGCAGCGCCAGCGGCCGACAGCATGGTCTCTTGGTTCAGGTAGGCACCGGTCACTTGATAGTCAACGGTGTTGAACTTGCCCAGAGCGGACAGAACCCACAGGTCCACGTCCATGTGGTTGCCGTTGGCGGTGGCCACGCTCATGGCGGGGTTGCCTTCGTTCACTTTCACATCGGCACCCACCACGGTCACGCCGCCGAAATTCTTCGACATCAGGATCGAACCATAGGAGGTGACATCATGATTGACCAGAATGCCATCGTTGAGGGCGATCGGCATGCTACCGACTTTCAGGCCCACACCCCAGGCTTCGGTCTCCAACCACATTTGACGGATGACCCATTCCGCTTGGGCATCGGCGGCGGTGACGGTGGAATCGGCACCGTCAACATGGTTGCTGTCCAGGGCGCGGACGACGGCATGGGCGTGGGACTTGTCGCTGGCTTTCATGTCCAGGTTGAGTTGCAGACGCTGGGCCCAGTAGTTGGCGCTCTCTTCACCGATCGCATCGGCGGGGTTGTTGTCCATGGAGGTGGCGCGGAACTGATAGTAACCACCGATTTTCAGCTCGCCAGCATCAGCGGCTTGGGGGGCGGCGAGGGCAACGGCGGCGAGAGCAGCGGCACCCAACAGGATAGATTTTTTCATTTCTTTTTCTCCAAAGTTCGTTGCTAGTTTTGTCCCCGGCCTACCCGGGAATCTTTCGTTTTTGCTCTTTTGCAACACCCTGTTGCGAAAGTGCCACATCGATCGGATGTATTGGCTTATATCGGAACCATCCATCCACTGTCAAGAAAAAAATCAACATCGCTTCATTTTTGTTCATTGTCGCTGTTCACTCGGGTCAAGGTCTTCATTTTTCAGTCCTTGTCCGTTGTTTTCCGTTGACGGATTTCACTATTGCAACAGCGGGGCCAATTTTTCAAATCGACGAAAAGTGCCCATTTTACGCCATTTGTTCCCCATGGAGGGTGTTGCAATCGTGATGGTGTGCTTCGGAACACACTGTCATGATTTTGCCACAGTGGGGCTGCCACGACCTCATCGTGAGTTTCGTGGACTCCTCTTTGCATCTTTAGATGATTCCCATGCCTGGGGTTGGTGTGGCCATTGGGGCACGCCATCCTTTTGCCACGGAGGCAAAATGGTTCGACTGCGGTGTTGACGCTTTCCATCCCTTCCCGATGGCCGCTTCCATGGTGTATAGGTTTTAACCATGATGCTGAGACAAAAGCACGCGACCGTTTTCTCTTTCATTCACGAGGGGGACTCTTCAAAGGGAGTCGATTGTCATGTCCGTCATACCCGCACGCGAAGAGATTCTGCTGACGGCTTCGGAGACCCGGGCCTTGATCCAGCAGATGGCCGACCGCATTCTATCCGACCTCGCCCGACCGGAAAATCTGGTGGTGGTGGGAATCCGGCGGGGTGGGGCGGTGGTGGCCGGATTGTTGCGGGATCGACTCGTCGCGGCCTTGGGACGGCAGATCCCCATGGGCTTTCTCGACATCACCTTTTATCGGGACGACCTGCGCACCATCGCCCCCAATCCGGTGGTGGGCGCGACGGATTTGACCATGACCATCGATGGCCGACGCATTCTGTTGGTGGACGATGTGCTGTTCACGGGCCGCACCATCCGGGCCGCGTTGAACGCCTTGTTTGATTATGGTCGTCCGGAGTGTGTGGAACTGGCGGTATTGGTGGATCGCGGCGGGCGTCAATTGCCCATTCAGCCCGATTACGCCGGTCGGGCGATCGAGGCCGGAACCCGGGAGACCATCAAGCTGGCGGAGCGGGAAAAAGGCGAGTGGATCGTGGTGTGCCGGCGTCCGGAAGGGTGACGGCTTTGGCGCGAGGGGCGCCGGGTTGGGGTGGGGGAAAGAGGGGAGCGGAAGTTTTCGGGCATTCAACGGGCGCTTGAAGACGGGGCATTGCATGGGAAGTCATTTGTGGAATCGTAAACATCTCCTCGGGATGGCGGACCTCTCCCGGGAGGAGATCCAATCCATTCTCGACGCGGCCGCCTCGTTGCGCGAGGTCAACCGTCGGGAGATCAAGAAAGTCCCCACCTTGCGGGGCAAAACGGTCATCAATCTGTTTTTTGAAAACTCCACCCGCACCCGCACCTCCTTCGAACTGGCGGGCAAGCGCATGTCGGCGGATGTCATCAACATGTCGGTGGCCTCCAGTTCCGTCAAAAAGGGGGAGACCCTCATCGATACCCTGGCCACGTTGCAGGCCATGAATCCCGATGTGGTGGTGATCCGCCATCCCGAATCCGGCGCCCAGGAGTTTCTGGCCCGTCATCTGGATGCGGCCATCGTCAATGCCGGGGATGGTCGTCACGAACATCCCACCCAGGCCCTGCTGGATCTGCTGACCATTCACGATCATCTGCCTTTGCTGGATCGTTCCGGATTCGAGGGGCTGGTGGTGGCGGTGTGCGGGGATTCGTTGCATTCGCGGGTGGCCCGCTCCATTGCCTTGGGGTTGCGGGCCATGGGAGGGGAGGTGCGGTTCGTGGGACCGCCGGGACTGATTCCCCCCAAAGCTGAAGAGGCTTTCGGAGCGCGGGTCTATCACGACATGGAAGAGGGGCTGGACGGCGCTCATGTGGTGATGGCCTTGCGGCTGCAACTGGAACGCATGACCGTGGGATTCATTCCGAGCGTGCGCGAATATTTCGCCTTCTGGGGATTGACCCGCGCCCGATTGGCGCGCGCGGCCCCCGGGGCTTTTGTCATGCATCCCGGACCCATCAACCGTGGGGTGGAGATCTCTTCCGAGGTGGCGGATGATCGGGAGCGGTCGGTGATTCTGGAACAGGTGGCCAACGGGTTGGCGGTGCGCATGGCGGTGCTTTATCGGTTGTGTGGCGTGGGAGGCGGGCGATGAGTGGATTTGTGTTGATCCGGGGCGGACGGGTGATCGATCCGGCGAACGGAATGGACGCCACGGGGGATGTGTTGCTGGAAGACGGCATCATTCGCGCCGTGGGTCGGCCCGATGTGCCTGGCGGGACCACGGTACTGGAGGCGGATGGCCTGGTGGTGGCTCCGGGTCTGGTGGATATGCATGTGCATCTGCGGGAGCCGGGTTTCGAGTACAAGGAGACCATCGCCGGAGGCACTCTGGCCGCCGCCGCCGGTGGCGTGACCACGGTGGCTTGCATGCCCAACACCCGGCCGGTCAACGACGATCCGAGCATCACCGGATACATTCTGCAAAAGGCGTTGCAGGAAGGGATCGTCAATGTGGCTCCGATCGGCGCGGTGACCAAGGGGCTGGAAGGGCGGGAACTGACCGAGATGGGCTTGTTGATGCGCGCCGGATGTGTGGCGTTTTCCGACGATGGGCGTCCGGTGGCCGACAGTGGCCTGATGCGGCGGGCGTTGGACTATTCCCGCGCGTTTGGCGCGTTGATCATTCAGCACGCCGAGGAGCCTTCGTTGTCGGCGGGGGGGTGCATGCACGAAGGGGTGATTTCCAGCCGGTTGGGATTGCCGGGACTGCCTGCGGCGGCGGAATCGGTGATGGTGGATCGGGATATCCGTTTGGTGGAGCTGACCGGGGGTCGTTATCACGTGGCCCATATTTCCGTGGCCGGAGCGGTGGAAGCGGTGGCCCGGGCGCGGGCGCGGGGATTGCCGGTGAGCTGCGAAGTGGCGCCGCATCACTTCTCCCTGACCGACGAAGCGGTGGTCGGTTACGACACCGACGCCAAAATGTCGCCGCCGTTGCGCAGCGTGGAGGATCGCAACGCCCTGCTGGAGGGGTTGGCCCGTGGGGTGATCACGGTGATTGCCACGGATCACGCGCCTCACGATTCGGACAGCAAGCGGGTGGAGTTCTGTCACGCCTCCAACGGGGTGGTGGGACTGGAGACGATGTTGCCGGTCAGTCTCGAACTGGTGCGGGACGGGGTGATGACCTGGATGGATTGTCTGCGTGCCATGACCGTGGCTCCGGCCCGGCTGTTGGGGCTGGATCGGGGGCGGGGCACGTTGTCACCCGGTTCGGTGGCGGATCTGGTGCTGTTCGATCCCGAGGCGGCCTGGGTGGTGGATGCCGCCCGGTTGCATGGCACCTCGAAGAATACCTGTTTCCACGGTCGCCGGGTGCGGGGACGGGTGAAAAAGACGTTGGTTGCCGGACGGATCGTGTTCGATGACGACCTCTGATCACTGCGCGTTGCGCGGCAAGGCCCATCCGGTGGTGGCCCAGGTGGTGTTCAACCGGTCGTTGCCGGGGGATCATGGCCTGTTGCGGTTGCGGGTGGGCAAGCTGGCCAGACAGGTGTTGCCGGGTCATTTCGTGCAATTGATCTGTGATCCCGGTCTGACCCTGCCCAGACCCTTTTCCCTGATGGACGCCGATCCCGCCCAGGGCACGGTGGATATTTTCTATCGGGTGGTGGGGGTGGGCACCGGAATCATGGCCCAGTGGCAGGGGGGGGAATCGGTGCGGGTTTTGATGCCTCTGGGACGGCCTTTCGCGTGGCCCGAGGCCCGGGTCAATCCTTTGTTGATCGCCGGCGGCGCGGGTTTGGCGCCGGTTCATTTTCTGGCCAAACGGCTGGTGGAACGGGGATATGCCCCGGTGCTGGCCTGGGGAATCGAAACCGAAGCCCCATTGATGACCATCGATGCCCGGATGGATGGCTTTCCGTTGGATGTGGCGTTCGTGGAGTCACCGGAAGCGTTGGCCGCGTTGGATGCGGTGGGGGTGTCGAGCCGATTGGCTTCGATGGTGGCGACGCCGGGTCGTTTTCATGGGTATGTGACCGATCTGGCGGAGCAGTATCTGTCGCACTCTCCTGAGATTGTGCGCAGTCGGACCGTGTTGTTCGCCTGTGGACCGACGCCGATGTTGCAGGCGGTGCATCGGTTGGCGGAACGCTTTGGGGTGTCGGGTCAGGTGTCGCTGGAAGAGCGCATGGCGTGTGGATTCGGCGTCTGCGCCGCCTGCGTCGCCCCGGTCCGCACGGCGGAGGGCTGGACCTACCGCAAAATCTGCACCGAAGGCCCGGTCTTCCCCATCTCCGATATCTCTTGGGAAAACTATTGAAAAAAAAGAAGGGGTCTGGGGGATTCTTCCCCCAGGGTTTTGATTTTTTTTAATCTTTTAAAACAATAAATTTATTATTTTAAGGTCTAAAGTCAAAACCCTGGGAGATGAATCTCCCAGACCCTCTCTTTTTTTCAATAGTCTATCCGACTTCGTTTCTGTGGCAGGGGCATTGGCGCATCTGGTTGAGGGATTGCAGGATGCCGCACTCCCGGTTGGTCTGGCGGTGTTCGCACTCTTTTCTCAAGGATTGCAACTGCGCCTTGAGCAGACCCATGGCGGTGATTTGTTCTTCGACGCGGGTGATCTGAATGTCCAACAAGGCGTTGACCCCGGAACAGTCCTCCTCCGGGCGACAACGGAAATTCAATAATTGCTTGATTTCCGTCAGCTTGATTCCCAACGAGCGACAGTGACGGATGAATTGCAAAGTCTCCAGATCCGCAGCGCCGTAATCCCGATAGCCGGAACTCTCCCGGTTGGGTTTGGCCAGCAGTCCCTCTTTTTCGTAATAACGCACGGTTTCCACATCGCAGCCCACCCGTTTGGCCAGCTCGCCGATACGCATGATCCCCTCCTGGTAAAAAAAGACTTGACCCTGTAGTTGCTACAGGGTGTGCAATGATCACACGGTTTTCCAGAACTTTCCACCGGAGATGATCATGTCCACTCAAGAGGCTTCTTCCTGCTGTGCTTCCGGCTGTTGCACCGCCGATCCTGTGTCCGAGATATCGTCTGCGCCGCTTCAGACCCCGGAGGGGGAACGCATGGTGTTGCGGGTCTCCCAGTTGTGTTGTCCGACGGAAGGGGAGTTGATCCGCAAAGCCCTGAGCGGCATGAGCGGAATTTTGCACATGGATTTTGATTTCATGCGTCGGGAGATGGTGGTGGTCCATCGCGGCGTGGAGCGGGCAGCGGTGATCCGGGCGTTGCGCGCTGTGGATATGGAAGCGGAGCCGATGGAGGCGGGTGGCACGGAGCGTTCCCGTTTTTTGTCGGCGCAGCCTGTGGTGTCGTTGCGGGAGTGGGGAGTGACCGTTGTGGCGGGTGTGACCGCCAGCGTGGCGGAAATCCTGGTCTGGAGCGGCGTGGAGGAGACCTCCCCCCTGATTGGTGCGCTGGTGGTGATTTCGATTCTGGTGGGGGGGCGGGAGACCTTGAAACGGGGCTGGATCGCCTTGCGTCATCTCTCTTTGAATATCAATTTCTTGATGAGTCTCGCGGTGTTGGGCGCCCTGATCATCGGCCAGTGGCCCGAGGCGGCCATGGTGATTTTTCTGTTCGGTCTGGCGGAGCGCATCGAGGCGTTATCCATGGACCGGGCGCGCAACGCGGTGCGCGAGTTGATGTCCTTGGCGCCGGAAACCGTCTCTGTCCAGAACGAGGCCGGGACGTGGGAGAGCGTGAACGCCTCCGAAGTGGTGGTGGGTCGGCTGGCCCGGGTCAAGCCCGGCGAGCGGATCGCCCTGGATGGGGTGGTGGTGTCGGGACGTTCCGGGGTCAATCAGGCGCCCATCACCGGTGAAAGCGTGCCGGTCACCAAGGAAAAAGGCCATCCGGTGTACGCGGGTTCGATCAACGGTTCCGGGGTGTTGGAATACCAGGTCAGCGCCGATTTCAAGCACTCCACCCTGGCGCGCATCATCGAGACCGTCCAGGAGGCCCAGGCCAAACGGGCGCCCATGCAGCGTTTCGTGGAGAGGTTCGCGCAGTATTACACCCCCGCCGTGGTGATCATCGCCGGATTGATCGCTTTGGTGCCGCCTGTATTGTTTCAGGAATCCTTCGCCGCGTGGTTTTACAAGGCGTTGGTGATGCTGGTGGTGGCGTGTCCCTGCGCGCTGGTGATCTCCACGCCGGTGACGGTGGTGAGCGGTCTGGCCGCCGGGGCGCGGCGCGGCATTTTGATCAAGGGTGGGCTTTATCTGGAGCAGGCCAACGATTTGCGGGCCATCGCCCTGGACAAGACCGGAACCTTGACCCATGGCCGGTTGGAGATGAGCGATTGTGTCGTTTTGGGGGAAAAGGATCGGGATGCGGTGTTGCGGTTGGCCGCCAGTCTGGAGAGTCATTCCGAACATCCGGTGGCTGCGGCCATTCTGGGAGCCTGGGGTCAGGGGCGTCCTTTGTTGCATGTGCGTTATTTCGAGGCGTTGGCCGGGCGGGGAGCGCGGGGAACCATTGGTGGAGAGGTGTATCACATCGGCAATCATCGTTTGCTGGAGGAGCTTGGTTTGTGTCGTCCGGAGGTGGAAGCGATTCTTTTGCCTTTGGAGCAGGACGAAAAGACGGTGGTGGTCTTGGCCTCTTCCCGAGAGCCTTTGGCGGTGATCGGGGTATCCGACCGCATGCGGGAGAGCGCGCCGGAGGCGGTGGGCGCGCTGCGGGAGTTGGGAATCGTGGTGACCATGTTGACCGGGGACAATGCCGCCACGGCCCAGGCCATTGCCCGGCATGCCGGAATCGAGGAGGTGCGGGCCGAGTTGCTGCCCGAAGAGAAATTATTGGCCATCGAGGCGTTGACGGACCGTTACGGTGTGGTGGGCATGGTGGGGGACGGGATCAACGACGCGCCGGCCTTGGCGCGGGCTTCCATCGGCATGGCCATGGGGGGCACCGGGACCGATACCGCTTTGGAAACGGCGGATGTGGCCATCATGAACGACGATCTGCGCAAGATCGCGGAGTTTGTGCGTCTTGGGCGGGCCACCCGGCGCATTTTGTGGGAAAATATTCTGTTGGCCATCGGCATCAAGGGTTTTTTCCTGGTATTGGCGGGTTTGGGGTTGGCCACGTTGTGGATGGCGGTGTTGGCGGATATGGGAGCCAGTCTGCTGGTGATTTTCAACGGGCGGCGTTTGTTGCGGTTTTGAGTGGCGGTTTTGAGTGTCTTGGGTCGCGGTATCGAAATTGAGGCTGGATCCTGGACGGGATGGGGCGTATTTTGTGATGTATTGATGTGTTGATGTTTTGCTCCCATGGGGGGATGACGGATCAGACCGCTATACCACATTTGAAAAATCGAGGAATCTTCCATGCCCATCGTTCCGGAAATCAATCAGTTGCGCAATATCGCCTTGATCGCCCATGGTGGTGGGGGCAAGACCACGTTGGCGGAGTCGTTGTTGTTCAACGGGGGGGCGATTGCGCGGCGTGGGGATGTGGACAAGGGAACCACGGTGATGAGCAGCGAGCCCGAGGAGATCGAGCGGCGTGTCACCATCACGCCTCATGTCGGGCACTGTGTCTGGCGGGATCGATGGTTCAACTTGGTGGATACCCCTGGCTACACTGATTTTCTGGAATCGACCCGCAGTGTGTTGGATGTGGTGGGTGGGGCGGTGATGGTTTTTTCCGGGGAGGTTGGGGTCAAGTCGGAGAGCGAGCGGCTTTGGGCCATGGCCGGGGAGGCGATGGTGCCGGTGATTGGATTCATCAACAAGCTGGATCGGCCTCGTGCGGATTTCATTCGCGCGTTGGGGGTGATCGAGTCCCGGTTGGGGGTGACGGCCTTGCCGTTGACCATCCCCATCGGGGTGGGGGAGGATTTCGGGGGCGTTGTGGATTTGATTCCCATGACCGCCTGGTCGGCCCGTGACGGGGTATTCTGTCAGATCGATTTGCCTGAAAGCGTGCGGGCGGACGCCGAATATTATCGGACCCAGTTGGTGGAAAAGATCGTGGAGGGGGATGACGTCTTGTTGGAGCGTTATCTGGCCGACGGCACGGAGCCTTCTTTGGAGGTGTTGCATCGGGGGTTGCGGGAGGCGGTGATCACCCGGCGTTTGCTGGTATTGTATTGCGGATCCGGGGCGGCCAATATTGGTGTGCGTTCTTTGGCCAACGGCATTGCCGAGTATCTGCCCAGTCCGTTGGACAAGGCGATGATCAAGCCTTTGACGGGGGTGGATCCGGAGCGTCCTGGTCGGGTGGTGGTGCGTGTTCCGGCGATTGCGGAGCCATTTTCCGCAGTGGTTTTCAAGACGGTGATGGATCCGTTCGCCGGCAAGTTGACGGTGATCCGGGTTTTTTCCGGGGTATTGGAACTGGAGCAGCCTTTCCTGAACGGCACGCGCAATGTCAAGGAGAAGGGGGGGCGATTGTTTCGGTTGCAGGGTCGGGAGATGATTCCGGTGAATCGGTTGGGTGTGGGGGAGATGGGGGCCATTGCCAAGTTGGAGGGGGTGCATACCGGGGATACCTTGTGTGCGCTGGACCATCCGATTCGTTATGAGCGGGTGGTTTTTCAGGATCCGACCCATACGTTTGCCGTGGAGACCGATGCCAAGACCGAGGAAAAGGTGGCGGCGGGATTGGAGAAGCTGGTGGAGGAGGATCCCACTTTGCGGTTGCGGCGGGATCCGGTGACGCATGAGTTGATTTTATCGGGCATGGGGCAGACCCATTTGCGGGTGGTTTTGGATCGGCTCAAGCGCAAGTATGGGGCGCATGCCACGTTGAAGATGGCGCGGCCACCGTTTCGCGAGACCATCACCAAAAAGGCGCGGGTGCAAGGAAGGCTCAAGAAGCAGACCGGCGGTCGGGGGCAATTTGCCGATTGCTGGTTGGAGATCGAGCCGTTGCCGAGGGATGGGGGATATGAGTTCGAGAATCGCATTGTGGGGGGGGTGATTCCCCGTCAGTTTGTGCCGTCGGTGGAGAAGGGGGTTGTCGAGGCTTTGGAGCAGGGGGTGATTGGCGGTTATCCGGTGGTGGATGTGCGGGTGGCGTTGGTGGATGGCAGTCATCATTCGGTGGATTCATCGGATCATGCGTTCAAGAGTGCCGGGGCCATGGCGTTGCGCAAGGGGTTGGCCGAGGCGGGATCGGTATTGTTGGAGCCGGTGATGACCATGGAGGTGACGGTACCGGAGGATGTGTTGGGGGATGTGATTGGGGATTTGAACAGTCGGCGTGGTCGGGTATTGGGGGTGATGCCCAAGGGTGGGGGTGGTCAGATTGTTTCCGCCGAGGCGCCGATGGTGGAGGTGTTGGATTATGGGAATGTGTTGAACGGGCTGACTTCGGGGCGAGGGCTTTATACCATGCGGCTTGCGGCGTATCATGTGGCGCCGAATCACATTGCGCGGGTGATTCTGGAGCAGGATAAAAAACTCTCCTGACGAAGGGAAGGCCCAACCCAACCCGATCCGATTCGACCCGACACTATTGAAAAAAAAGCGGGGGTCTGGGGGATTCCTCCCCCAGGGTTTTGCCTTTGCTTTTGCCTTTAGCGCGCTTTTCAAAGAAGCTTTTTTTCGCGCCTTTTGCGAAAAAAAGCGCAAGCGCGCCTCAAATCAGTCACTCGCGCCTGTACGAGTGAGCCTTGGCGGGTTTGGTGTTTTGAGCGTTTTTTGCGAGAAACATCAAACCCTACCTTGCCCTCGACAGTCTTGAGCGTTGCCTCCCAAGCCCTTGCCCACATGATCGAGCGTTGCGTGCAGAATGCGAGAGTCGTTTCCGACAAAACGCGGAAACGACTCTCGCCAAGGCTCACTCGTACCAGCGCGAGTGATTGCTTTCATGCGCGCTTGCGCTTTTTTCGCAAGAGGCGCGAAAAAAGCTTTTTTTAAATGCGCGCAAAAGCCAAAAGCCAAAAGCCAAAAGCCAGAAGCCAAAAGCCAGAAGCCAAAAGCCAAGTCAAAAGAAAAAGTCAAAACCCTGGGGGAGGAATCCCCCAGACCCCCGCTTTTTTTTCAATGGTGTATTTTTTTCGCCATCTTGAAAAGAAATCCTTGCCCACGTAAAAAAGAGTCAAGAAATCCTCTCGATTGGACGATCCAATAGTTAACAACAACGTATGGAGACTCACTCGGATTACACAACGAGGGCAAAATGATCAGCGTATCCCATCCAGTCTTGTTGCAACTCTACCGTCGGGTGGATCGCGCCCGCTCGGTCAGACAGGTGGTGGAACCCGGAACCGGGGTGCAGGCGCGGATCTCCACTTCCAATCAATCCTATTCCTCGGGTCGCGCCTCCGAAGGCGAAGGGAACGATTTTCAGTCCGTGTTCCTCAAAGCCTTGGAAAAACGGGAATAAGGCGATCATGAAACCCTGGCGCGCATGGGGCGCAACCCTGGTCTTGCTCCTGATCTCCGGAGCAGCCGGACCCGCGCGGGCCGATGTGGCCATCTTTGTCCATGGATATTTAAGCGGGGATGACGCCTGGGAACAAAGCGGCGTCATCCCCAATCTCAAAACCAAAGGCTGGGAGTCCGGCGGCAGCGTGACCGCAATGGCCCCGGGCGGATTGCAGTTCCGAAAGGCCCCGCCCAAAGGTGCCCACGTCTTTTTTTTGGCCGACCTGCCCTCCGAAGCCCCACTGCTGACTCAAGCCAACGCCCTGAAGGAAATCCTGCTCGCCGTTCGCGCGCAACGCGGCACCGAACGCACCTTCCTGATCGGCCATTCCGCCGGTGGCGTGGTGGCCCGATTGCTCATGGTGCGTGAACCCGACTTGTCGATTCATACCCTGATCACCATCGCCAGCCCCCATCTCGGGACGGACAAAGCCGAAGTGGCCGGACTCATCGCCAATACCCCCCTCTCCATGATGGCCCCGATGATGGGCATGGATACCCTCAACCGCTCCAAATCCCTCTACGAAGACCTCGCACGGGAACGCCCCGGCACTTTTCTCCACTGGCTCAACCATCAACCCCATCCCAAAGCCCGCTATCTCTCCATCGTCCGCCGCGACACCCCCAGTCTGCTCGGCGACAACATGGTGCCGGTATGGAGCCAGGACATGGCCCAAGTGAGCGCCCTGCGCACATTGACCCCGGAAACCATCACCCAAGGCCAAGACCATAGCCTCACCCCCCAGGACGGGGCGGAAGTGGCGCGGATTTTGACGCGGTAAG
>JADGBT010000025.1 GCA_015231375.1 Magnetococcales bacterium
AATGGCGTTTCCGCAACCCAGGCACTCAAAGACCTATTCCTGGGAAAATGGCCGGATTTCATGCGATCCTGATCTCCAAGCTCTTCCTAGACTCATCCACACAGTGAAGGGGGTGCTGAATAGTTACATATGGATTTGGATATCTCCTCTTTCTCCAAGGCGGTGGAACGATTATCCGAGGGATTGGAGGAGCTTGGACAATACCCGGAATTGTCCTCGATTCGGGATGGCGTGATTCAACGGTTCGAGTTTACGTATGAATTGGCCCACAAGACCCTGCGCCGCTATTTGTCGATGAGCGTAGCCAGCAAAAAAGAGATTGATGAGATGGCGTTTCCAGATTTAATCCGTACCGGGAATGAACAAGGGCTGCTGTTAAGTGATTGGCCGGTTTGGAAAAGCTATCGTCAATCCCGCAACGATACCAGCTATGCCTATGATGAAGAGAAGGCACAAAGAGTCATGGATAAGATTCCAGCCTTTCTGAAAGATTCTCGGTTCCTCCTGGAACAACTGCAAAAAAGAATCGGCAAGACGTGAATTAGGTGAAATTGCCAGTTTCAAGACTGGCAAGCTGGATTCAGATGCATCTGACGTGGGTGGAAAATTCCCTTTTTTTATTTGTTTCTTCAAGGACAAGCAGGGCGGTCTGGTGGTGGATTACATCGGCATCGCCAACGAACTGCAAAGCGCATTGAAGGAGTACGAATACCCGCCTGACCAGCAGGACTCCGCCATTGACCTGGTGCTGCAACAAGCTCAGGCAATCGGCGAGGAGTGGAGTTGATGCCAGCATCAAACCTCTGACCGGCTTCTCGCAGCGGGTCTGGGCGTGGCGATTCTGTCGGTGTTTCTCGTCAGCCGGGAGTTGAACGCCGGAACCCTGATCCCTTTGCTGCCCGCATACACCCTTCCTGGCCTCGGCATCTACGCGGTCATCCTTCCAATCGTCATCTGTCGGCCAAGGTGCGGACGGTTGATCGATTTTCTGGTCAGCCGTTTCGGCAGCCAGACGAAAGGCTCCAGGTTTGTCCGGTCTGACTGATTGGGAAAGCGGGCCATCGGCTTGGGTTCTTTCGACTGTCGGGTCTGGTATTTCCAAGAAAGCCCAACCCTGTCAGCAGAGATACCTTTGACACGATAAGGGATCACAGATTCAAATCCGTCCCCGTGCGCCCGTTGCAAAGCCTTGCGCAGGAATGAATGGTCGATTATCTTGCAGGGTTGTTTCTTTAGGAAGCTTAAGCTGTCGTTTTGATTGGTTCCGGGACTTCGGGGGGTGTGTTCTTTAGAGCAGCAGATCGCAGTGGAGCTTTAATCTGGAGGAATCGGAATCTGACCAGGGAAGGTCAGGAATGTCAGGCAAGTTCAGTCGTTGTCAATCCCTATTCATCCAAGTCGGGCAAGGAGCGAATCATGAAGCATCTTCTTTCGGCGGCGGTTTTGTTGTCTTCTCAATTGTTGCTGGCCGGTACGGTTTTGGCCGGGCCGAACCAGGATTTCACGCTGGTCAACAAAACCGGCTATGTCATCGACAAGGTTTTCGTCTCCCCCTCCCACTCCGAAGACTGGGAAGAGGATGTGCTGGGCCGGGATACCATGCCCGATGGCGATACCGTGCCCATCCACTTCTCCCGTGGCACCACCACCTGCGAATGGGATCTGAAAGTGGTCTACGAGATCGATAATTCGTCAGCGATTTGGCATGACATCGATCTGTGTTCGGTGTCGAAAATCTCCATCTTTTGGAATCAAAGCTCGGGAAAAACCACGGCCAAATACGAATAGGTCGTGACGGTTGCCTGAAGCCTGAAATCTGGCCGGTTCCGACCCTTCCACGGTGTGCGAATGGGTCGAAACCGGCCAGATGACCCCAGATGACCCCAGTTGGATCCTGCCCCCCCGTTCGTTTCCCCTCTTCCGCCGTATCCGATTTTGTGCCGCCTCGGGCATTCTTGGGTGGTCCGGGCAGAGTTTGCCGCTGCCCTTGTTGACACCTGGCGGGAATTCCCTGCTTGACAGGCCGATCAATTTCATGAAATTCCAATAGAAATTCTTTGGCATTTTAATTGCAGCTTTCCATAACGTGGCAGCATGGTCCGTGAAGGTCTGGACGTGCGGCTTCGCCGGGTTCGACCCGCAGGCAAACGATTTTTTGTATTTAAAAATGAAGGATGGATACCCAATGAGCAGAATGATCGGTATCGACCTGGGCACCACCCATTCGTGTGTTTCCGTGTTGGAGAATGGCGAGGTCAGGGTGCTGGCGAACATGGAAGGGGGTCGCACCACGCCTTCGATGGTGGCCTATTCCGTCGACGGCGAACGCCGGGTGGGGCAGACCGCCAAGCGTCAGATGGTGGTCAATCCGGAAAACACCCTGTTTGCCATCAAGCGGCTCATGGGGCGGCGTTTCAACGATCCGATCATTCAGCGGGAAAGACGGATGCTGGCTTACAAGGTGGTCGCGCTGGAAAACGGCGACGCGGGCGTGGAGGTGTGGGGTCAGAAGATGGCTCCGGCGGAAGTGTCGGCCATCCTGCTGCAAAAAATGAAGAAAATCGCTGAAGAAAACCTCGGGGAACCGGTCCGGGACGCGGTGATCACCGTGCCGGCCTATTTCACCGAGTCCCAGCGTCAGGCCACGCGGGACGCGGGCCGGATCGCCGGACTCAACGTGATGCGCATCATCAACGAACCAACCGCCGCCGCGTTGGCCTATGGCCTGGAAAAAGAGTCGGGCAAGACCCTTGCGGTGTTCGATCTGGGCGGTGGCACCTTCGATATTTCCATTCTGGAGATCGGGGAGGGGGTGTTTCAGGTCAAGGCGACCAACGGAGACACCTTTCTGGGCGGGGAGGATTTTGATCAATGCGTGATCAATCATCTGGCGGAAACCTTCTTGGAGCAGCACGGTCTGGATCCCCGTCTGGAAAAGGAGTCGTTGCAGCGCCTCAAAGAAGCGGCGGAAGTGGCCCGCATCGAGCTTTCGACGGGTTTGCGCACCGAGATTCATCTGCCGTTTCTGTGTTTCGACGCCAAAGGCCCCAGAAATCTGCACATGACCTTGACCCGCGCCAAGCTGGAAGAGCTGGTGGATGGCCTGATTCAGCGCACCATCATTCCCTGCGTGATCGCCCTGAAGGACGCGGGCATCACCGTGGAAGCCATCGATGAGGTGATCCTGGCCGGAGGCATGACCCGCATGCCCAAAATTCGTCAGACGGTGGCCAAGTTCTTTGGTCGGGAACCCCGCTCCGGGGTCAATCCGGACGAGATCGTGGCCATGGGCGCGGCCATTCAGGCCGGGGTGCTGGCAGGGGAGATCCGTGATGTGCTGTTGCTGGATGTCACGCCGTTGTCGCTGGGCATCGAGACCAAGGGGGGGATCTTCAATGTGCTGATCCCCAAGAACGAAACCATTCCCTGTCTGTTCACCAAGACCTTTTCCACGGTGATGGACAACCAGACCTTCGCCACCGTGCGGGTGGCCCAGGGAGAACGGGGTCTGTTCAACGCCAACCATTTTCTGGGAGAGTTCACCCTGGATGGCCTGCCTCCCGCTCCGCGAGGCATGCCGCGCATCGAGGTGTCGTTTGTGGTGGATGCGGATGGCATGGTCAAGGCTTCGGCCATCGACAAGACCACGGGGCGCGCCCAGTCGATCCGGGTGAAGGTCTCTGGCGGACTGGAGGAGGCGGAGATTCAACGCATGGTCCGCGAAGCGGAACTCCATGCCGAAGAGGATGCCCGGCAACAGTGGATGGTGCGGGTGATCAATCAGGCGGACGGTACCTTGTATCGGGTGAAACAGTTCACCGTGTTCCACGGCAAGGCTTTGGAGTCGAGTCGGCGGGAGGCGTTGAACGATGCGGCCCGTGAACTGCAAAAGGCGGTGGAGGCGGGTCAGGATCTCGACGGGCTCGTGGAGTTGACCCGTCAACTCGACGAGCTGCTGCGGCACACGCCGGATCCGCGCACGGAAACCCGTCGGGCCGATGATGCGGCGGAGCCGGAGATCGGGAAAGCGGCGGAGGGGATCGATCCGGATGACGGGGAGGAGGAGGAGTCGTTCGGTCCTCCGGGCGGAGCGGATGCGCTGGATCAGGAGTTCGAGACCATCGGCGCCACGGAAAGCGATGCGTCGTTCGATGGGGATGAGGCGTTGGATGAGGCGCGGTTCACGGTGCGGGCGGATCATCGGGATCTGGAGGCCATGTTCCACTTGGGAATCGTGGTGGACGACGAGCGTGCTCCGGGGGTCGGGTTGAAAGGGGAGGTCCGCTCCGAGGGGATGGGCAGCGGCCGGATGACGGAGATTCCCCCTCCGGGACATCCGGTGGTCGGGCTTCCCGGATCCATCGTGGCCAGGGAGCCGGGAGCGGCTTCGGGCTGGATGGCGCGGGCCTGTTGACGCGGGCCGTGTGACCGGGAGGACTCGGGCTGTGTGATTGAAAAGGCTCGGGCCGTGTGACCGGACGGGACGCGGGCCGTGTGATCGGACGGGATGTGGGCCGTGTGATCGGGAGGGATACGTCCGGTTTCGGATCGGCTTGAAGGTTTGATTTTTCACTCTATGTTTGGAGCTGCCATGAATGCACCTCATACCCCGTCTGGTGGTCATACCCCGGATCGCCATCACATGCTGGCCTTGATGCATGCCCTGGAGTGGTTGAAAGCCGGGCAGTTCACCCGTGCCGAGGGAGTCGGGCTGCGGGTGGTCGAGGCCGATCCTGGCAATGCCGATGCCCATTTCGTCTCTGCGGTGGCGGCTTACGAGTTGGGCCATCACCGGGTCGCCCTGGAACGGCTCGACTGTGCCATTGATCTTCAGCCCAAGACTGCGGAGTTCTACGCCCAACGGGGGGTGGTGCTCAACGCCATGGCGTGTCGCGACGCGGCGGTCAAAGAGTTCTGCCGTGCGCTGGAATTGAGTCCGTCGGATGTGCCCACGTTGGCCAATCTGGCCCGTGTGTTGTTGAAAATGGGGGATCCCCATCAGGCGTATCGTCCCATGCGTCGCGCTCTGGCTTTGCAACCCGACAATCCCGAACTGCTCGGCGACATGGCGGTGATCCTGGTGGCCTGTCGTCAGCCGAGCGCGGCCCTGCCTTTGTACGAGCAGGCGATCCGTCTGGTGCCTGGAGACGCGGATCTGCATTGCAACTACAGTCGCGCGTTGCTCATGCTGGGGCAGTACACCCAGGGATGGCGGGAAAATGAATGGCGTTGGCGTTCCAGCCACTACCGCAACGTGGGTTTCAACCTGCCCGCTCCAGAGTGGGACGGCTGCCCGGTGGAGGGCAAAACCATCCTGATCGTGTGTGAACAAGGATTTGGTGACGCGTTGCAATTCATCCGCTATGTGCCCTGGATGCGTCAGCAGGGTGCCACGGTGCTGGTGCAGTGCCGACCGGAGCTGGTGCGGCTGTTTCAGGCGATCCACGGGGTGGAGCGGGCCATTCCTCTGGGAGAGCCGTTGCCGGAGATCGATCTGGCGATTCCGCTGTTGAGTCTGCCCCTGGTCCACGGCACCCGCATCGACACCATCCCGGCAGCCCGCTGTTTGACCCTGCCCGCCGAACCCGCGCCTCCGATGTCGATCCGCCAGGGGAATATGCCCATGCGGGTGGGTGTGGTGTGGTCGGGCAACAGTCAGCGCTCGTTGCGTTTCGAGGATCTGGCTCCGTTGTTCAAGGGGTCCGGGATCGAGTTTCATGCCCTGCAACCGGGTCCGGAGTCCCAAAAGGCCAGGGATTCTGGGTTGATCGACTGGTCCGGGTGGCTGACCGATTTCGCGGCCACCGCCGCTGTGATGAGCCGTCTGGATCTGGTGATCACCATCGATACGGCGTCGGCTCATCTGGCCGGAAGCCTGGGGATTCCGGTTTGGGTTTTGATCCACGCCACCGCCGATTGGCGTTGGAGCGCGACCGGAGAGCGGACTCCCTGGTATCCCGAAACTCGTCTGTTCCGTCAGGAGCAGTCGGGTCATTGGGGCGGGGTGATCGGTCGGGTCTCCAGAGCCTTGCAGCGGCATGCGGTTTTATACCGGGAGGAGAGGCGTGCCGGATGACTCCGCGCCGTCCGGGCCACTGTCTGATTTGATTCAGGCCGTGGCCGGACGGCTGCTCGATCATCCTTCCGGCAAGGCTTCCCGGTTGAGTCGGGATTGGCGTTTGGCGGTGGGACCGTTGCTGGCGGCCCATACCGAACCGGTCCGGTTGCAAAACGGTCAACTCACGGTCCGGGTGGACTCCTCGGCATGGCTGACCGAGTTGACTTTTTTGACTCCGGAACTGCTGGTGCGTTTGCAGGAGCGTCTGCCGCCGGGAACCCTCACCGGATTGCGTTTCAGGCAGGAGTCGTTGCGTCAGGTGCCGGTGGCCGCCGCCAGGATTCCTCCGCCGCCAAGACCGCATCTTCCCGAGGAGGAGGAGCGGGCCCTGGCTCTGACCGCAGGGATCACCGATCCGCTTCTGAGGCGGGCGGTGACCGGTTTTTTCATTGCCGATATGGTGTTCAAGCGTTTGGGAGTACAATCGGCGGAGCCAGGATCAGCGACTGGCCGCCGTTTTCCTTCCGGGCGTTGATCAGCACCAGGATCGCCGCGCTTTCCGGTCGGGCTTGCACCGGAATCAGTCGGATGGGTTGCAGACCGTGGGTCACGCAACCGTTCAGGATTTCCGGCAGGCGTTCGGGCCGGTGGATCAGATCGAAATCTCCTCCCGGCTGCAACAATCCGGCTCCGGCCTGGATGAAATCCTCCATTCCGCCCAGCAGTTCAAAGCGGGCTGCGGCCCGACCGGCCTCCGGAGGCAGGCGTCCGCTCCGAGGGGAGAAGAACGGGGGATTGCAGAACACGCGGGCATAGTGACCGGCGGGCATGCAGGCGGGCAGAAAACGCAGATCACCGGGTATGACCCTGACCTGGGTGTTGACCCCGTGATCGTCGATCAGTTGTCGCGCCTGGTCGCACAGTTCGGTTTGGACCTCCAGGGCATCCACCGTCACCCCCGGATTGCTCAAGGCCACCCGGATGGATATTTCCCCACAGCCGCACCCCAGTTCGGCCATGCGTGTTCCCGGTTTTCCCTGGATTCTCGCGGCGAGCAGCCTGCCTTCCACCCCACCCCCGACCCGACGACACAATCCTTTTGGCACACCTTGAAAAGGGTTCATGCGGTCATCTTTTGGTTGAAGTCGCGGGGAAACCCCCTTTGTGGAACTTCCACTATTGAAAAAAAAGAGAGGGTCTGGGAGATTCATCTCCCAGGGTTTTGGTTTTTTTTCTGCACTGATAATGCTTGCCCTCCACTATTTCGCCTCCATCCTCAAAGTCACATCGCGGGCGCCTTTTTGGATGCGGTCCAGATGGAAACCGGCGCAGGGATCCGTTTCGGCCAGGGAGCGGAAGAGGGGTTCGGCCTGTTCGGAGTGGCCGGCGGCCAGCAGGGCGTGGGCCTCGCGATAGCGGAGCATGGTCGGGGAACGGGCCTGTTCCGGGGTGAGGGGTTCGAGGACCGCGATGGGTTGGGTTTTGCCTTTCAGCACCACCGAGGCCACCGGTCGGGCTGGCAGATGGGGACAACGGGAGGTGGTCTCTTCCGACAGGGCGATCCGGGAGCCGGTGAATTTGTTCAATCCTTCCAGCCGGGCGGCGGTGTTGACCGCGTCGCCTAAGGAGGTGTATTGAAAACGCACCTCGGAACCCATGTTGCCGATGGCGGCGAAACCGGTGTGCACCCCGATGCGGGTGACGCCGAACGGAATGTGGTTGCGTTCGGCCTCCAGGCGGAAGGTTTCGGCGAAGGCATCGAGTTCCAGGGCGCAGGCCATGGCGCGACAGGGGTGGTCGTCTTGATGGGCCGGAGCGCCGAACAGGGCGAATACCGCGTCGCCCATGAAGTTGATCACCGTGCCTTCGTGTTTCAGGATCACCTGACACAATCCGTCCAGATAACGGTTGAGCAGTTGGGTCAGGGCCGTGGCTTCCAGGGCTTCGGAAAAGGCGGTGAATTCGGCCACGTCGGTGAACAGGAAGGTCATCTCGCGCCGTTCGCCGCCCAGGCGCAGGGCGTGACGGTTGTCGAGCAGTTGTTCCACCACCGCCGGGGCGAGATAGCGGCTGAAGGCGTTTTTGATGAATTTGCGTTGTTCCCGCTCTTCGCGGCCCAGATAGAGTTCTCCGGCGGCCAGGGCCAGGGCGAAGGTCAAGGTCGGGGCCAGCAGCGGCAACAGCGGCCCGCCCTGGTGAAACAGTTGGAATCCCGTCACCCAGAACAGCGACAACGCCCCGATGGCCAGAGCCAGACGGGTGGCGAGGGTCAGGGGGAGCGCGCTCCAGACCGCGCCCAGCAGGGCCGTGGTCAACAGCAGAAAGGCCCGTCCCAGCTCTCCCGGCTCCGGGGAGTCCTGACGCCGGAGCAGTTGGGCCACGGCGTGGGCGTGGATCACCACGCCGGGAGTGCCGAACTCGTAAAGTCCCTTGACGGTGTGGGAAATGGCGGAAAGCGGTGTGCGGTGCCGGTCGGTGAGGGAGAGGTCCGCGCCGATCAAGATGATCTTGTCGGCAAACCAGGCTTTGGGCAGGACCGGAACCAGATGGGCGGGATAGATTCCGAAGGGTTCGGTTTCCGCGTCGGGCCGACCCCGCCAGGTCATGGGAATGGTCTCTGCGGGAGGCGCGATCCCCAGACGCGAGACCAGCAACGCCGCCACGCCGGGCAGATGTCCCTGACCGGGAATGACCGCGCCCGGATAGATCCAGCGTACCGTGTTGTCGAAGCGGTCCTTGATGAGATTGGCCAGTCCGCGTTGTTCGGCGGGGACGAAATCGTTTAAGAAGGCGGATTGTTTGTCGGTCAGGAAGTTGGCGCCGTGGATGTAGCTGACCACTGTGGGAAGCGTCATGCGGCGCAAGGTGGCGCGCAGGATTTGATCTTTCTCGGGTTCGGTGGGCTGGTCCAAGAGGATGTCGAGAAAGATGGCGCGGGCCTGACGCCGTTCGAGTTCCCGCAACAAATCGCTGAGGAATTGCCGGTCGATGGGTGCCCGATAGGGAAACTGTTCCAGGGTCTCTTCGGTGATCGCCACCACGATGATCTGGGGATGCTGGGGTTCGGGGGGTTGCAGCGTGGCCACGCGCAGATCGCCGACCCACTGCTCCACCATGCGCAGGATCGCCAGATGTTCCACCCCGAACCAGCCTGACATGGCCGCAAGCAGCACGAACACGGTCAGGATCGCGTGTTCCTTGGCCGCTTTGCGGCGGTGCATTCTCATCATGGGGCCGTGGTGGCCGGGAGCGACGGATCGGTTTTCTTCGTCAGGTCACGCACCAGGGCCATGGATTGCACCTCGCATCCACTCTCTTTCATCCACGCGGCCTGTATCGGGGCGGAGGTGACCGGTTCCGGGATCAAGACCAGGGTCAGATCGGATTTGGTTTTGTCCAGGGTGATCTGGTAGACCGTCTCTTCCTTCAAGGGGAGGTTGAGAGGCGGAGCCAGTTTGTCCGCGCCTGCGGGCCAACGGGTGGAGGCTTTCCAGGTGTTGCCCAGGGTGGCGAGGCGGATTTCCGACTCTTTGTTCTTGTCGGGACGCCAGAAGATCACCGGTTCCCCCTCCCGCTGACAGTGACGGCCGGAACGGGTGACGTTGATCAGCCACGGGTCGGGCAGCCAGTTTCTTCCGCCGTCTTTGAGCACGGCCTCCGTGGAACGGGTCACCCCCATATGGTTGGGATCGGCGGCGCTCGCGGTGACCATGGATTGCAGGGCCTCGGCCAGTTTTTCCCCTTTTTCCCCCTTGTCGGTTGCGTTCGGGGCTGGTGGTTTGTCGTGGGGGCCTTTCAAGCGGATCACCCGGCCATTGGCGCCGATCAGTTCCACGCTCTGTCCCTGGGTCAGCCGGAGCGGCTGGTCGCCGGCCACGGTCTGGCCGGGAGTCAAGAAGAGGCCGGAAGCCTTGAAGACCACCAGGTTCTCGGCGTGACCGGTGTGGGTCGTCAGGAGCAGGCAGGCCGAAGCGGCGAGCAGTCCAAAAACGGGGCGGATCGAGAGGAAACGTGTGAGGCGATGCATGACAGGCCCTCCACAGTCGGGAGTTGAAGAAATCGTTTTCGCGATGGACGCGCTTTAATAGCGAAGGTGCAAGGTGAAGACCAATTTTAATCGTTAATTTTTCTATTTGTTTTCCAACGGGTTGACTGCATGATACCACGAAGGGTCACCCGGCTGGTTTGTTAATTTTTCAGTCCATGTAAAAAAAATTGGCATCCAGCGTGCAGACCCTTTCGGTCAGCCGCCGGGTATGGCGCGCGGCTTGCCGCTTTATATGGGATCATAGAGTTGTGGGATCATAGAGTTGTGGAATCATAAGGGTTGTGGAAAGAGACTGTGGGAAGAGGCTGTGGGAAAAGGGATGCAAGAAGATTCATGCCATGATCGATTTCAAGAAGATAGCGTGTGCGTTTTCGATTGTGATCGCCTTGGGTGGCTGCGTGTTCCGGCCCGCTCCGTTGACTCCCCAGGAGCGCGAGACGCGCATCCGTCAGGACCGGGAGGCGATTTTCGCCACCGATACCCCTTTCGCTCCCGGTTCCCTGACACTGGAAATGGCCATGGCGCGGGCGGTGCGGGATCATCTGTCCACCCGCGTGAAGGCCATGGAGGTGGCCCTGGCCCAGGGTTTGACGGATGTGGCCTCCTATCGTCAACTGCCCACGCTGGCGGTGAACGCCGGTTACGAGGCCCGCGACCGTCCCACCACCGAATCCCTGGATCAATATGAAAGCGCCTATGCCTTGTCGGTGGCCTGGAACGTACTGGATTTCGGGGTGAGCCATCTGCATGCTCGTCAGCAGGCGGATCGGGCCTGGATCGCGGCGGAGTTGCGTCGCAAGGCGGCGCACACGTTGATGCAGGAGGTGCAGTCCGCCTATTGGCGCGCCTGGGCGGCGCAACGGTTGCAGGCCCGTCTGGATCCGCTGTTGCAACGGGTGCGGGGGGCGTTGCGCAACGCCCGCGAGGCCGAAATCCAACGGTTGCAGCCGCCGATGCAGATTCTGGACTATCAGAAGAGCATGCTGAAGACTTGGCAGCAGTTGCAGGAGAGCTGGCGTGGCGTGTCGGGAGCCCGGGTGACCCTGGCGGAGTTGATGAACGTCCATCCCGGCACGCCTTTGGAGCTGGCCGCGCCTCCGGAGACCATCCCCATGGATCTGGAACGGTTTCCTCCTTTGGCCCGGCTGGAGATGGTGGCCTTGCGGCAGCGTCCGGAGTTGCGGGAAAAGGATTATCAGGCCCGGATTCAGGCGTTGGAGACCCGCAAGGAGTTGTTGCGCCTGTTGCCGGGGATCGAGTTCAAGAGTTCACGGGATTACAACAGCGGCAACGCCTATCGGAACCACCTGTGGGCCGAATCCGGCATCAAACTGGTGTGGAATCTGCTGAATCTGTTGTCCGCCCCGTCGCAGCTCGACTTGTCCGACGCCCAGGAGTTGCACCAGGCGTGGTTGCGGCGCGCCTTGAGCCTGAGCATTCTGGCTCAGGTGCAGGTGGGATACCGTCGTTTGAGTCAGTCCATGGAGGAGTATGACACGGCGCGCGCCTTGAGCGAGGTCAACGAACGGATTTTCCAGCACGCCACGGCGGGGCGGGATGCCACCTCGATGAACGAACAGGAGTTGATTCAGCGGGAGGCCGAACGACTCATCTCCGAGACCCGTCGCGACATGGCCCATGCGGAGCTGCGTCAGGCCACCGCCGCTTTGTTTGTTTCGTTGGGCGCGGATCTGCTGCCCGACACCGGAGAGACTCTGCCCCCCCTCGCCATTCTGGAATCCCGCATCGCCCAGCAGTTGAAGGCGTGGGAAAAAGGGGAGATTCCCGGCCTGGACGGCACTCCGGAAGCCGATTCCTTGTTGGGAATTCCCTCCGGGGTGGCCGAGGTGGGCTGGCGGGTCGAGGTGATCCCCGATTCTTTCTGGCAGGATGTGGCCCGTCCCGAGTGGCATGTCGAGCCGGTGGCCGTTGGCGCGAACGCCGATACGCCTGGCGGTACCGGTGGCGGTCAATGGGAAAGCGGTGGTACCAGTGGCGGCCAATGGGAAAGCGGTGGTACCAGTGGCGGCCAATGGGAAAGCGGTAGTGCGGGGAGTGGAAACGGGAAACTCGCCCCGGACGGGGTGGCCCGTCCCCAGTGGTTGATCGAAAGTCCGAGTCCGTCCCCTCCGAGTCCGTCCCCGATCAACGAAGAGATCGCCCGACCCGAATGGGTCATCGAAAGCGCGGGAGAATGAGACGGGGCTGTGAAAAGGGGTGAAGAATGGGGTGCGGTGTGATTCTTTAGGAGAAGAGTGGTTTGTTCTTATGGCGTTCTGGTTCGTTTTGACAAATCCTTTTGCAATAACGCTTCATAAATCGGCTTGTTCGAGAAGAATTCAGGGATGCCGTAGGAAATGATAGAAACGATCATGAGCGGCAACAGCAGTTCATAGCTGCTGGTCATTTCAAGTATCAAAATGGTTCCGGTGATCGGAGCGCGCACCACGGCAGAAAAATATCCCGCCATACCCAATATTCCCCAAACGGAAAGATCGGTAAGATTGGGATAGACAAACTGCGCCAGATAGCCAAAGAACGATCCGGATAGGACTCCCAATAATAACATGGGAGTAAAAATTCCCCCGGGTGCCCCTGTGTTGTAGCTGAGAATTGTGAAAACAAATCTTAAGATAAAAAACAGAGCCAGTTTGTCGACTTCCATCGTATGGTTCAGGATGTTCAGCGTAAGCTCGGCTCCTGTTCCCAAGCATTCTGGAAAAATCAGACCTGTCCCTCCCAAGACGATTCCGACCAACCCACCCAGGAGGATCTTTTTTGGCAATGAAAAATGTTGGGTATGAATGGACGAGGCCAACAGGACTTTATTGAACAATAGACCCAGGAAACCAATAAAAACCCCAAAAACCATCAATATGGGCAGCATATCGATTCCGAAAGATGTGTGAATATTGACGTTCAATACCGGAGTGGCGTTGATGAGCAAATGACAGACAAGATCTGCCGTGATGCACGCTACAAACGCGGCAACCAAAGTCGCCTGATTGAAATCTTTGTACAACTCTTCCAGAACAAAAAAGACACCAGCCAAAGGGGCATTGAACGCGGCTGACAGTCCGGCTCCTGCTCCGGCAGAAATGAGAATTTTATGTTCGGTTTGGTTGGAAGATAAATAATCCCCGAATATTTTACCAATGGCCGCCCCCATTTGCACGGTTGGTCCTTCTCTCCCAAGGGCGAGACCGCTGCCGATTCCAACAATCCCTCCCATGAATTTCATCAACAGAATCCTCCAGGCCCGAAACCTGTTGAATCCTTCGAGGTATCCTTTCAGATGAGGAATCCCGCTTCCACTGGAGTCGGGTTCGATCTTGAGGGTGACATAAATCACGATGATGGTGGTCAGTCCGCACAAGAGCGAAGGAATGACAAGAAAGGGGGTATCCATTGAAGAGATAGAAAGAAGAAAAATGTTGCGCCATTTTTCTGCGGCTTCCAGTGACAAACGGAAATAGATGGCCATCAATCCGGAAACGATTCCGATCCAGAAACATTTCAATAATAATTTTCTTCTTTTTATTAATACTTTTTCTTGTTTTCTTAAGATAGGCAAGCTGGTCGGCATGTTTGGACCCAAGACAGGCGATTGTGATTGGCTATAATAAAATCGGAACCGTTTTTAAAGATTACACCAGGATCCTTGGCTTGACAAATCCAAACGTTTGGAGCGATTCACGCGTCGGCGATCCGGTGTTGCCGGATTTTGTTGTGCAGGGATTGACGGGTGATTTCCAGCAGTTCGGCGGCGCGCACCTTGTTGCCGTGGGAGCGTTGCAAGGCTTGTTGAATGAGGTCGATTTCCAGCCGTCTGCGCTGTTCGGGCAACGAGAGGGTGTCTGCCGAGGTGGCGCGGGTCGGGGCCGACGAGCGGGCCTCCAGCAGGTGGGAGGAGCAGTGTTGCACGGTGATGGTTTCGCCATCCGGGGTCAGGGCCACCAGACGTTCCACCTCGTGTTCCAGTTGACGCACGTTGCCGGGCCAGGAATAGGCTTCGAACAGGGCCACCAGTTCCGACGAGAATCCCTTGGGCTTTTTCTTGAAGCGTTCGCTCACCTGCTCCAGAAAGAGCAGCATCAAAGGCAGGATCTCCTCGCGCCGCTCCCGCAGCGGGGGCAGGCGGATGTCGATGGAAAACAGCCGGAAAAACAGATCCTCCCGGAATCGTCCCGCCTTGACCTCATCGCGCAGATCCCGGCTCGACGCGCTGATGAGGCGGAAATGGTAGCGGTGGATCTTGTTGCCTCCCAGTCGCACCCCTTCCATCTCCTGGATGGCGCGCAGAAAACGCGGCTGGATGGACAGCGGCATTTCGGCGATTTCGTCCAGGAACAACGTGCCGCCCGTGGCCTCTTCGAACCGTCCCATGCGGCTGGTGGACGCGCCGGTGAATGCGCCCTTCTCGTGTCCGAAGAATTCGCTTTCCATCAGGGTTTCCGGGATCGCCGAACAGTTGACCGCCACAAAAGGACGGGTCCGCCGTTCGTCGGGCAGCTTGTGGATCAGCCGGGCGATCACCTCCTTGCCCGAGCCGCTCTCCCCGGTGATGAACACATTCACCGGCAAAGGCCCGATCTGCTGCACCAGAGTGAAAATCCGACGCATGGCCATGCTTTCGGCCACATACCGCCCCTGGCCCATGGGATCCACCGCCCAGGCGATTTCTTGATGCATTCCTCGGGTGATTTCGATGATCTCTTCGGTGACGCTGTTGTGTTCGATGGACAAGGCCAGATATTTGACCAACTGGCGCAGCCAGGATTCGTCGTCCGGGGTGAATCCCGCCTGGTCTTGTTTGTTGAGGAGTTCCACCGCTCCGATGGTGTAATCGCCCGCCAGACTGCGGATCGGCACGCACAACAGATTGCGGGTGGTGAAGTCGGTCTTTTTGTCGGTGATGGCGTGAAAGCCGCTGCTGTGTTCCAGTCTGTCCCGGATCACGGTGCGACCCGTGGAGATGGCCTCTCCCACGACACTGCCTTGCATGGGAGCGATGATGGCTTTTTCCGTGAGACCGGTACCGAATTTCAACCAGATGTTTTCCGTGGTCTGATCCACCACAAACACGCTGCACCGTTCGGCCTGGGTCAGACGGGGGAGAATATCGACGAAAAAACGCATCAGGGATTCGAAGTCGGCTGGTCCCCAGGAGCGGTGAATCCGCTCCAGCAGCGACTTGAGGGTTTCCAGGCGTCGGTTCAGCTCCGTGGGCCGGTGCATCGTATCCCCATGACAAAAAATAACGAAATCAAGAAGCTCCAGACCCGCGCCGGGCGAAGGTCCGCAAGGTATGTTTCGTCACAATGGGGACAAATGTTTATCGAAAAAGCGTGGTGGCGTCACCCGGCGGCCCGGCGGCGCAACCCTTTGCTTCCCCGTGGCACGCCGGCGGGAGCCGGAGCGAATCGCGCCAACAGTTGAAACACCTCCGACACCGTGGTGGCGGGCAGATGCAGCTCTTTGGCGGTCTGCTCGATGTTGTCTCCGGCCAGCGCCCGTTCGATGACGCGGCGCATGTCCGAGGGCAGACGTTCCAGCCCCGCTTCTCCCGCAGGACGGACGATGAAGATTCGTCGCGCGCAGCGGGGATCCTGACACAGATAACGTTGTTTGCCGTTGGGCTGAATCCCGTATTTCACCACGTTCAGCCCCTGGCAGTCCGGGCAGCGTACATCCATGATTGCCATGGCCTTGATCTCCTTGTCGATTCAGCAAAGATCTTAAAGAGAAATCACGCCGGCGAAGAGCGGACGCGCCGCCTCCAGCGTGGCCGCGCGCGCCGACCGGGAGGCGATGCTTTGGGTTTGGGGTTTTCCGGGCAGCAAAGGGGAGCAACCGGGTCGGAAACAGGCGCACCGATGGGCCTGATCCAGATCGCCGGAGCGATCCTGACCGTTGAACAGCACCATCCGGCCCGACAGCGGCAGCGCGGATTCCAAAGAGGTTCCGGATCCCCGGGGGGAGGAGAGCGGCAGGGTGTTGCGGGTGATGATCATGGCCATGGGGCACGCTCCTGGTATTCAACACGCTTTCAAGGGAGTACCATGAACGAAAAGCGAAAAACGTGCCATCTATTTATGGTTGAGATTCCGGGGGACTCTTTGTAAATTCAATGGCGGTGGGGGGAATAAATTGCCTGATCTCCATTCACGGGAAAAAATTGCCCGGCATGTTCGCCGGGTTGGTAGCGAGGAAGGCTCATGCCCAGGGACAAAAAAAAATCGATCACGCTCATCCTGGCCCCTCTCGGCAAGAGCGTGGACAAGCTTTGGCGCATCGAGAAGAAGATGATGGTTGCCTTTCGGCGGGGCAAATCCGAAGAGTGGTCTTTCGGGCTGAATCTGGGCAGTGTGCCGGAGGTTTCCCGCAGGGCCGAAACCGCGCGTCAGATCGCCCGGCGCGCCATCAAACGCAAACGTCGTTTGCTTGCCGACGGCTGAGTCGGCACGGTTGGTTCTTCTCGGAGGGCAATGCCATGAGCGTGGCCGGTCGGGACATGATTGGCAGGATTTTTCGCGACACCACCTTGTTCGGCGCCATGTCCGAACCCCAGGTGCTGCGGGTGCAGCGCACCATGCGGCAGATTCATCTGGAAGAAAACGAAGCGCTCTTCAATGCCCAGGAGGTGGCGGATCGGTTTTTCGTCATCGTCAAGGGGCGGGTCAAGCTGTTTCATCTGTCGGTCAACGGGTCGGAAAAGGTGTTGCGCATCCTGGGACCGGGAGACTCCATCGCCCTGGCGGTGATGTTCATGGAGCAGCAGAACTACCCGGTCTTCGCCACGGCTTTGACCGTGGCCGAAGTGCTGGCTTTCGACAACAAGACTTTTCTCAATATCCTGCGGGAGTCCCCGGAGACCTGTTTCCGGATGATGGCCGAAATGAGCAAACGGCTGCATGGGCAACTGTCGGAAATCCGCAACCTGAGCATGCAAAGCGCTCCGGTGCGATTGGCCCGCTATCTGCTGGCCAACAAAAGTTCCGGTCTGGGGCCGGATACCAACATGGTGCGTCTGGATGCCTCCAAACGGGTGGTGGCCTCGCGGCTTTCCATTCAGCCGGAGACCTTTTCGCGCATTCTGGGACGGTTGATTCGGCTCGCACTCATCGAGGTCAAGGGACGGACCATCGTGATCCCCGATGTGCTGGCGCTTCAGGCGTTCATCGACGAAGAGCAGCAAGGCTCCGACCGCGCCCCCTGATCCGTCCGCCTGATCCGCCCGTCAAGGCTTGGCCGGTCCGGTCCGGTCCGGTCCGGAATCAATCCCGGCTGGTGGGGGTGGCGGGAATGATCATCTCACGGCTTTGAATGGTGGGCATCGGCGCCTGAATCACGGCGGGCAGCGGATTTTCCACGTAAAGATAGGCGGGCTGGGTGAGAATGGGCACCGTGGGCGCAATCACCATGGGACGGTTGGCGAAAGCGCCGCTATCCTGATAATCGTAAAAAGAACGGGCCGTATCCGGGTAATAGATGTGTCCAGAGCCCCGCGACGGGGGTTTCGGGGGCGCGCTGCGGGTGGTCGTGGTGGTGGTCGTGGTGGTGACGCCGTTGCCGTTGGAGGCCGTATCCCCCGTGGCGCTCCAGGCGGCGATGACCAGGGCGCAAAGCAGGATCGCAAGGCTTTTGGCGGTCGGAGAGCGAGAGAGCGGGGTGGCATCCATCGGGGTGTGCATCCTTTCGAGCAGATGGCCCGGCAACGGGTGTGGAGCGTTACCGGGCACGGTCATCTCATGACAAAAGTTAAAATTTGTCGGAATGGAATCAGAATCCCCGTCCGTCAGGCGAACCCATCTGCACGGCAGGGGTCGGAACCGCGTAATAGGCGATCGGCGCGGAGACCACCTGGACCACCTTTTGGGGCTGGGGCGCGACGGGTTGGCTTTGGGCCACGGGAGAGACCGACGAGTAGATCACGGCGCTGTTGCTGTACGGAGGCGAAATCGCCGCGTAGGGCTGGGTGACGTAGGGCGGAGGCACGCCCGGATCGGTGGCGGAGGCTTTGGCCGGTGCGGTGCCGGAACGGGGGGTCATGAAATAAACCCCGAGGGCCACCGCGCCGCTGACTGCGGCCACGGCGGTGAGGGTCGGTTCGGCCTTGGCCGGAGCCGGCGCGCCGAGGGTGACGGTCAACAAGGCGGCGGAGAGCCAAAACGGTACCACCGAGCCACCGGGCAGGGTTCTGGCAGACAGTGTTGCGGGTTTGTGGTTCATGGCTGGATCCTTTGGGTGTGAAAAATTCTGGTACGGATACGTTGGTCTTTGTGAACGGTCATCATTCTACAAAAGAAAAGGATGATCCGGTCGCGTCAACGCAAGGGGTTGTTGGTGACCGGAATGGCGCCCGCGCGGTTTCCGGTTGCAGACGCCTCCAGCTTGATCGGTTGGTAGAGGTGATCCACCGGAGTGAAGTAGCTCCAGGTTCCCTGACTGGAGGGATCCTTTTGCCACCAGTAGTCCGACGGGTGGGCATAACGATCGGGCCGCACGTGCAAGATGACCGTATCGCCCGGTTGATGGGGCACGATGAATTCACCGGCCCGCGCGCTGGCGGACGCGGTGATCAGGGTCAGGAGGGCGAGCAGCAGGAGCAGGTGTTTCACGGGTCAAACTCCTTCCGGATTCACAAGGGCCGGATTCACAAGGGCCGGATTCATAAGGGCCGAATTCACAAGGGCGCGGACGATCACTTCGGCGGCAGATCCTTGGACGGAGCCTGGGATTTTCTCGGGGGCTTGGGGGCCGGTTTGGGTTTTTTCTGGGGTTTGACCGGTTTCTGGGCGGTTGCGGGTTGCGCGGGTTTTTGTTCCTGCACCGTGGGGGCCGGGCTGGGAGGAGCCGCTTTGGGTTCCGGGGCCGGTTTGGTATCCACCACGGTGGGGGTGCCGGGCTGGGCGATCTGGAAGCCGACCTTGGGAGGATAGACCACGAAGGAGGGCTGTTCCACGGTGATCGGGGCTTGTTGCATCACCACCGGGGGTTGGGGAATGGCCACCGGGGGGTTGCCCACCCAGACTGGGGGTTGATTGACCACGATGGAGGGGCGTTCGATGGTGATCGGGGATTGACGCACCACCGTGGCTCCGGCGGGATGGCCCTGGGCATCGGTACCGGGGGTTTGGGTCGGGGTTGGGAGTTGGACCGGCGCCGGGGTGCTGATGACGGGAACCGAGGGGCTGCTGACCGGGTAGCTGGCATAGGCGTTGGCTGTGGCGCTGCCGGGCGTGGGTTGCCAGGAGGTGGTGGGATTGAGGGTGGCCGGCGAGGTTTGCACCACGATGGCGGCGGGCATTTCGTAGGTGGTCATCGCGGCCTGGGTGGGGTCGATGGTATGGCCACAGGCTGCCACCAGGGGGGCGACCCCGGCGATGAGCATCAGTTTGCCGCCGTGTTTTCCGACTTTTGCAAGCAATCCCTTCATGACTTCGTCTCCCTCGCCCGTATCGGGTGAAATTCCTTGATATGGATATTGAAACCAATGAGATGTTTCTCCTAGTGGATGAGATGATCTATCGGCGGCGAGAGACGGTTTGATTAGCGGATTCTCGTTTGGGGGGGGGCTTTCAGGTGCGGGGGGTACGTTTCGGGGAGGAGAGGTGGACGAGCAGGAAACCGGCGATGCCGCAGAAGAACAGGACCGGCGCCCAGGCGGCCAGGAGGGGAGGAAGGCGACCACCCATGCCCAAGGCGGTGGCGAGGTCTGCCAGCACGAACATGGCGAAACCGATCAGCAGGCCCAGGAGTGTGGAGCGCAGGGCGCCTCCGGAGCGGGGCAGTCGCAGGGCGAAGGGGAAGGCCAGCAGGATGGCGGCCAGGGTGAAGGCCGGCGTGGCGAGGCGACGGTGGAGGATCACCTGATAGCGTGTGGCGCTGTGGCCATCGCGTTGGAGTTGTGTGGAGAGGGCATGGAGTTCCAGCACGGTGAGCATTTCGGGAGGCGGGGTTTCCACGGAGAGGCGTTGGGGATCGAGGGAGACCTCCCAGGGGCGTTGCGGGGAGGTTTCGACGCTGATGCGGGGCAGAAAGCGGTAGTCGATGATCTGGTTGAGTTGCCAGCCGGTTGCGTGGTGGACAGCGGTTTTGGCTTCCAGGCGGGCGGACAGGCGGTTTTCGGGATCGAAGGTGAAGACGGTCACCTCGTGGAGGGTTTGGGTCTGGGGATCGACGCGTTTGGCATGGATGATCCGGCTGCCTTCCCGGACCCAGACTTCACCGGTTTGGGAGAGGGGAGCGACCTGATGATCCAGGATGCGGTCTTTGATCTGTTGGGCGATCCGGTTGGTATGGGGAGCGATCTGGCCGATGAGCAGCAGGTGGAACAAGGCGATGATCACGCCTCCGGCCAGGAAGGGGCGGAGGATGCCGGCCAGGGAGAGGCCGCTGGCGCGCATGACGGTGATTTCGTTTTGTCGGATCAGTCGTGCGACGCCCATGAGGGTGGTCAACAGCACCATGGAGGGGGTGAGCATGCCCAGGAAGTTGGGAATGCGGCTGGTGAGCAGCAGCAGCAGGTCCAGGATGTTGAAGTGGGGTTTTTGCGAGAAGCGTCGGATGCCCTCGATGCCGTCGATGAGCAGGAACAGGCCGATGAACACTCCGATCATCTTCAAGAAGCCGGTGAGAAAGAAGCGCAGCAGATAGCCGAAGAGGATGGGCATGGGATCGGTCTACCGCTGGCCGGATGTGGAGGGAGCGGGATGGGTGCGGAAGCGGGTGGGGATGGGCCATCCGGATTTCGGCCAGGGGAATTCCGGCAGGGTATGGCCTTGGGCGGTGAACCGGAAGACCCACGCGGTGAGCAGGGTCATGAGCAGGTTGGGCAGCCAGAATCCCGTCAACGGGCTGACGAGTTGTTTGCCGGCCAGGGCTTCTCCGGAGGCCAGCAGCAGAAAGTGGAGGATCAGGATCAGCAAGGCGGCGACGAAGCCGTAGCTTTTGCCGGTGCGATGGGACTGTTGCGCGCCCAGGGGGAGGGCGAGCAGTCCCATGATCAGGGTGGCCACCGGAAAGGCCAGGCGGCGATGCCATTCCATGCGGGCCGCGTGTTGGAGTTTGGGGGTGCCATTTTGGATCGCGTGTTGGAGTTCGGCGGGATCCATTTCATCGACTTCTTCTTTTTTGTGTTGCGGGACCAGTCCCAGCACCACATCCAGGCCCAGGTCGAAGCGGGTGAACTGCATGTGTCGGTAGTGGCCGCCGGGCGTGATCCAGTGGCGGCTGCCGTCTTCCAGGAACAGGGCCGCCTTGTGGTCCGACCGGGTATGGGGATGGGCGCGGCGGGCGGTGATGGTGACGGTTTCGTGGGGGATGCGTTGATCGTGGACCAGCACTCCTTCCAGAATGCCGGTCAGGGGATCTTGATGATTGATATAGATGGTCAATCCCGGAATGGTGCGGTTGAAGGTGCGGGATTGCATGGTCAAGGCGGCGTTGGAGGAGAGCAGAGCCTTTTTGAGGACCGAGAATTCGTAGTAGGCTTTGGGAACCCAGATCCAGTTGAGCAGCAGGGAGAGGGTGGTGAACAGCAGCACCAGGGTGCCCACAGGGCGGGTCATTTGCCAGAGGCTGACGCCACTGGCTTTGATGATCACCAGTTCGCTGTCGCGGGCCATGCGTCCCAGGGTCAAAAGAATGCCGCTCAGCAGTGCCATGGGTAGGGTTCCCACCATGAACTGGGGCATGGCGTATTGGATCATTTGACGCAGCACCGTGAACGGGGCGCCTTTGTTGATCCAGACATCCACCAGCAGCAGCACCTGGGGCAGCATGATCAGGAAGGTCAGGGTTCCCAGGGCCAGCAGCGAGGTCTGGGCGCAATCCAGAAAGAGGTAGCGGGAGATGCGGTTCATGGTGGAGTGCGCGGTTCTCGTCTTTTATTTTGGCTGCTCTTGTGGTAACTCTTCCGTGGTGTCATGTGCTTCATTTTTCATGCCAACGCAAGGCTTGGGCCGGGTGGGTGTGCATGGCGTGTTTTTTGGCTGTCGCAAGTTTGGCGAGGAAGGGTCACGATGTCGGAATCTCAACTGAAAATGGATGTGGTGGTCGGTGATTTCGTTGCCCGCGAGACCGACGTGTGGGTGATTGGGGTTTATCAGGGGGGCGAGCCTCAGGCGGCGCTTTCCCGATGCGGGGAGGTGGTGGAGCGGGAGGTCCGGCGGGTTTTGAAGTCTGGCTGGATGCGTGGCGAATCCGGAGAACAGTTGTTCTTGTCGGTTCCCGGTGGATGTGGTTTGGTGGTGGATCGATTGCTTCTGATCGGTTTGGGCAAGCGGGAGTCTTTGACCGTGGAGAGTTTTCGCGGGTTGGGGGCTTCGGTGGTCAAGGCGTGCGAGAAGGGCGGGATGGATCGGGTGATTTGTTTGTTGTCTTTGGACAGTCATCAAGGGATCGCTCCGAACCGGGTGATGGAGGCCATGGCCGAGGGGGGGTGGCTGGGGAGTTATCGTTTTGATCGTTTGCAGAGTGTGAGCAAGAAGGAGGCTCCCCGGCATCGTTTGAAGCGGATGGAGTTTGTGTTGTCCGGCGCCAAGGCCGAGGGGGAGCGCAAGCGTTTGATTCAGGTGGAGCGGATCGTTCGCGGGGTGAGTCTGGCGCGTGATCTGGCCAATTTGCCGGGCAATTTGTTGTCTCCGGATGGCTTGGCCAGGAAGGCGCGGGAGTTGGCCGAGCGTTTGCCCATCAAGACCACGATTCTTTCGGGTGCGGTATTGGTGCAGAAGGGAATGAACGGGATTCTGGCGGTGGGTCAGGGGAGTGTCAATCCGCCGTGTTTGATCGTGATGGAGTATCGCAAGGGGGGGGATCGTCCCACTTTGGCGGTGGTGGGCAAGGCGGTCACGTTTGATTCCGGTGGCATCTCCTTGAAACCTGGCGCCAAGATGGAGGAGATGAAGTTCGACATGAGCGGTGGGGCGGCGGTGTTTGGGTTCATGCAGGCCATTGCCGAGATGAATTTGCCGATCAATGTGGTGGGGGTGGTGCCGGCGGCGGAGAACATGCCTTCGGGTGCGGCCCAGCGTCCTGGGGATGTCATCAAGACCGCCAAGGGGGTGTATGTCGAGGTGATCAATACCGACGCCGAGGGTCGATTGATTTTGGCGGACGCGTTGCATCATGCGGCGTCGTTTGATCCGGATGTGATCATCGATCTGGCCACTTTGACCGGGGCGTGTGTGGTGGCCTTGGGGGAGCATGCCACGGGGTTGATGGGCAACAACGAGGGGTTGCAGAAAAAATTGCGGAAAGCCGGGGAGTATTGTGGCGAGCGGTTATGGCCCCTGCCGATGTTTCCCGAGTATCAGGAGCAGATCAAGTCGGTGGTGGCGGACATCAAGAATGTGGGTGGGCGTGAGGCGGGGACCATTACCGCCGCGTGTTTCTTGTCGCGTTTTGTGGAGGATTCGCGTGCCTGGGCGCATTTGGACATTGCGGGTACGGCGTATGATGGTTCCGGCACGCGTGCTCACGTGCCCAAGGGGGCGGTGGGGGTTGGGGTGAGGTTGTTGTGTCGTTATGTCTTGGCGGAGCGGATGTGACATGGCGAGGCTTCGGGAGGGGAGGCCGGTAGCGCGATTTTATCAGGTTGCCGCCTCTTCTCCGGAGGTTGTGATGACGGGATTGTTGTTCAAGTTGGTGGATCAGGGGATGAGGGTGTGTCTGTTGGTTGCGGACGGGGGGCAGGTGCGTCATTGGGACGATCAGTTGTGGCGCTATCCGGCGGAGCGGTTTTTGCCGCACGGGGTTTGGGATGGAGCGGATGTGGAGTTGCAGCCGGTATTGATTGCGATGCGTCCAGACGATCGCAATGGGGCGACGGTGGTGGTGGTGGCGGGTGGTTCGCAGGTGGTGGACGAGTCGGTTTGGTTTGATGTGGTGGTGGATTTTGTGGATGTGCGGGATCCGGTGTCGGCCCGGGGGCGCTATCGGCAGTATCAGGCGCGGGGATATCAGATGGAGTATTGGATTCAGTCTCCGGATGGGCGTTGGAGCAAGCAGGGCTGAGTGAGTGAAGGAGGATGGGATACACATGAAACCAACATTGATCACGGTCTTCTTGCTGGTCTGCTCCAACGTCTTCATGACGTTCGCCTGGTACGGCCACCTGAAACACATGCAAGAGCGAACCTGGTATATCGCCGCCCTGGTAAGCTGGGGTATCGCCTTGTTTGAATACCTGCTCCAGGTTCCGGCCAATCGCATCGGCTTCACCGTGCTGTCCGTCTCCCAATTGAAAATCCTCCAAGAGGTCATCACCCTCCTGGTCTTCGTCCCCTTCGCCGTCTTCTATATGGGACAACCCCTCAAACTCGATTACCTCTGGGCCGGCTGCTGCCTCGTCGGCGCGGTCTACTTCATCTTCCGTACATGATGAAACCATCCGTCCCGCTGATCAGCCTCCTCAGCCTCTATGCCCTCTGCACAACCCATCCCGCAGGTTTCTTCCTGCTGATCCTCATCCTAACCCTCTACGCCACCCGGGATCACCTGAATCAACACAAACTCCATGACAAAAATTTTTTCGGTTCAACCCATCCCCACCTCAAAACCCATGACCATGCCTGGATCTGGTATCAACTCCTGCTTGTCTCCGGCTATGGCTACGTGCTCGCCTGCCGTCTGCCGTCTGCCATCGGCATCGCCCTGCTGGTCGCAACCTTGACCCTCACCCTGCGTACCCGTCTCTCCGATCCCTTCAGCCAACGCCGTTTTCTTTACTACGGCTCCATCGCCATCGGACTCGGCTACTCGGTGATCACCCTGCTCGCGGGCCGGATTCCCACCTCGACAGCCCTGTGGACCCTGCTCGGCGGATGGATGGGCCAACCGGTCACCACCTGCGGCCTCGTCCAGATCTTCGACGCCTTCAATACCCTCACCGATGCCATGATCCGTCTGCTGCCCTTCCCCTTCGACCTGCTGCTCACCCCCTTAAACCTCAATCTGCTCTTCGGTCCCCTGACAACCGGATCGGTACTCGGAATCCTCAAAGCGGAAGACCAGATCCGGAATTGGCGTCAAAGAGTCAATTGAACAATCGTGCGCTCCCCGGCGTCCGCTAAAATGGCTTCCACCCGCCCACGCCACAAGCGCCCGAACTCCCTGCGCTGCTCAGCCGTGGCACGTTCGCTCAAAACCAAAGGCATCAATTCTCCCATGCCGCCAGCAGCAGGAATGGCTGCCGGAGAATAGCTCAATCCCACCTCCGCACCCGTGGAAAGCCGCTGAAACCGGAACGGCCCCGCAGGATCCCCGCGCTCCTGAAAACGTAACAGGTTCATACGGTTGTATCGCCCCGCCAACCCCTTGAAACCGTTCGTCCCCGCCGCGCCGCTCACCAGAGTGAAAATCTGTGTGATGGGACCGGTCACCCCCTCGTCCACCCGCCCCGGAACCGTGATGGCCACATCCCCGCGCTCAGGCACAGCGTCGGGATACAAGACCATCAACGCCCGCCGCACCAGCAAAAAGGCCCCGGCCACCGTGGGACAGGCATGCCCGGCCAAGCGCACCGCGTCGTTGAACGTGTAAACGAACGATCCATCCACACCCAACAACTCGGCCAATGGATCCCGCAAGGTGATGCTCGGCGTGTCGGAGAACATGACAATCCTGGTGCGTGGGCTGTTTGAAAGAGTCCGACTCATCGAGACCATCCCTGCGCGTGGGCGGACTGTTTGAATGAGTCGGACTGAACGTGACAATCCTGATGCGTGGGCGAACTGTTTTCGATGCGTCTGGGCTATTTGGCGGCAAAAGGACGCTTGGCCACCGCCGTCACGTTTTCCTGACTCCAGGGATCCCCGCCGGTTTCGGTTTGGGGAGTGGCCAGATACTCCATCGGCTGCTGGAACAGGAACAACAATTGTCGTGTGGCCAACTCGGTCAACAACTCCAAAGGCTTTCCGGCCTCGGGAGGCGAGGATTGCCCCATGGCGTAACTCCCGGCCATCGCGCCCATGCTGCTCAATGGATTGGTGATCAATACACCCGTGGCCGCCAGGACCGAACCCGTTGCCGTGGCCCGCTCCACCCCGTCGCTCTTGCGATCCGGCTGCGACTCGACCCGCAAACGCACCGTGCGCAACAATCGACCCTTGGCAATCAAATAGACATCCCAATCCACCAGCCCCGAAGTGCCCGCCGAACTGTTGCGGGTCTCCCGGGGAGAGATCCATAACACCGCCGGCCATCCGGAACGCTGACTCAACGCCAAGGCCCCCTCCAGATGATAGGCCGGAGTCCACTCGGGAATCAGTTGCTCGGCCAGTTGACCCGGGAGCAGTTGCCGGAAAATGGTCCGACTCATGTCCACCCAGACCTCGGGCTGTCCGGCGACCTGACGGGCGATCGGCAACAGGTGCAACTTGGGATAAGGCACCGGCAACTCCGCCGCTTGATCCTCGGCCACCGCATCCCAACACACACTGACACCTTGATAAGGCGTTTCGCACGCCTTGCGATGCAACGCCGCCTCGCCAACCACGGGAGCGCTCACCATTCCAATCGCGACCAGTAAGGATGCCTGCCAGTTTTTCATGTTCGTTTTCCTTTGCCGATTATTGCATTGTGTCTCTCGCAATAGAATTTCAAGCAAAGAACATGCCGTCATGAATCGCGAGGCGCATTACCCCTTGGAGGTCAACTGGAACACCCCATCCCAGTCCGCAGGCGGCGGATTGTCCAGATATTCCTTGCAACGCTCCACATAGGTGCGGGAAGGACCATCCTCCGGATCCACCCCCAAAGCCGCCTCGAACTGCGCGATGGCCTCTGTGTAGGCGCGCTTGCGGTACAGTTCCAACCCCGCCAGATAGAATTCCAACAGTTTTTGCTGTTCGGCGGTCAAGGCGCCCTTGTGGGCCAGCAGTTGATAGATCGGGACCGGCTCTTTTTTGCCCACCACCCGCACCACGTCCAAAGGACGGGCTTCGACCCGCTCCTTGGCCTGCTCGTAGGTGGCCCCGGACACCATGATATCCGACGCATAAAACTTGTTGGCCCCCTCCAGGCGGGCGGCCAGATTGACCGCGTCCCCCATGATGGTATAGTCCATGCGCTGCTTGGAACCCATGTTGCCCACCACCATGGGTCCGGAGTTCAAACCCATGCGCACGGTCATTTTGGGACGGCCTTCGGCCACCAGACGCTCCCGCATTTTGACCATGTGCGCCCCCATGTCCACAGCGGCGCGACAGGCCAGGGCCGCATGATCGGGTTGATCCAGCGGCGCGCCCCAGAAGGCGATGATGGCGTCCCCTTCGAATTTGTCCACCGTGCCATCATACCGGGAGATGATGTCGCACATGGCGGTCAGGTACTCGTTGAGCAACTGCACCAGCTCCTGAGGGGTCAATTTTTCCGAAATGCTGGAAAAACCGGCCACATCGGAAAAAAAGGCCGTCATCTCGCGTTGCTCGCCACCCAGGGAGAGCTTGCTGGGATCCTTCACCAGAATGTCCACCACCTTGGGTGACAGATATTGCCCGAAAGCCCCCTTGATCATCCGCTTCTGACTCATCTCCAACGCGTAGTAGCGGATCGTGATGGCCAAGAATCCAAACAGTCCCGCCGCCAGGGGATAACTCATGGACAACACCACGTCCAGATGCACATGCGCCAGAATCGCTCCAGCCACATACACCCCGATGATCGCCACGGCGAACAGGGTGCGCTTCATGGGATTCTGCATGGTGCCGGTGATCAGCACCGCCAGCATGAACAGCAGCATCACCACGATCTCCACCTCGGTGGAGGCTGGGCGCAACGGAGCGCCTTTCATCAAGGTGTTGATGATGTCGGCGATGATCTCCACTCCGTAAACCATGCCCACCGGGGTGTCGAACCAGTCGTGGGAGACCTCCGAGGTGTCGCCGACCAAAACCAGCTTGCCTTTGACCCACAGGGAAAGCTCGGCCCGTTCGTCCGCGTCCAGGTCGTCGATGTCGAGGAACTCCAGAGCCGACAGCCCGGTCTGGCTCAGGAAACGGATTCCGTCCGGCAGTTGGGGAAAATCGATGTACAGTTCGTTGTGCTGGTTGAGGGGAATGGCCAGCCGGTCCCCCAGATGCAGGATGTTGTTTTCGAGTCGGGGTTCCACCCCCCAGTACATGGCCAGCGCCATGATGGCATAAGGCCAGCCGTTTTCCTTTTGGGCGATTTCCGGATAGATCTTCAGTCGGGACAGACTGGTGATGATGGCGCTCGGAGAGCTGATGTTGGTGTATCCGCTGCGGGTCACCTCGGCGAGTTTGGTCGTGGCCCGGTTCAGACGGGCGAATTGACCGTTGTTGAAATCCGCCTGGGCCACCAGCAGCACATTGCCGGCCTCTTTCAACGCCTTGGCCGTGGGTCCGTCCTCCTGGTAGGAGCTGGGAAAGTCCATCAGCACGTCCAACGCCACCACCTTGGCCCCGAGAGCGGTCAGATTGGTGGCGATGCGGCCGATGTCCGTGCGTCTCAAGGGGAAACTGCCATATTTCTCAAAAAAGGTCTCGTCGGTGTTGACCAGAAGAATATCCTTGGAAAAACGGGTCTTTTCCGGATTGGCCAAATTCATGCGCAACAACTGGCGCATGGAGATGGTCTGCTCTTCCAGCAGGGCGAAGGTCTCGTGGTATTCTGCCGGGATCATGAGCAGAAACAGAATCACTGTGGCCATGATGTCGTAACGGATCAGGAATTTTCCTAAACTCTTCATGCGTGCTTCCCCGGCGTGGCAGTGCGGATGGGAACAAACAAAAGCGTCCGCTCGTAAAAATTCCGGGCGGACGCTTGTTTTGGGCCATGACGATCGATTCGTTCCGGTCGGTTGGCCGTTTCAGGCGCGCCGACGGAAACGATGGGTGAAACTCACTCCTGTTCGGAGAGCATTTTCTGGTATTGCACGGCCTCGTTTTTCTGGAGATCCTTCAAGTTGAGGTCGTGGTAGGTCTTGATGAGCATGGGCCGCATGTCCACGTCACCGGGATTGTCCTTGAAATACTTGCGGTACATGTCCATGGCCGCCACCGTGAAACCCCGATCCTCCAGGAAGGCGCCCATCATGAAATCGTCACCCGGAGCCAGGGCTTGCAGGTCTTTCATGCCTTTTTCCACGGGCTTGAGGGCCTCGCCATCCACCCAGTTGATGGTGCTGGGTTTTTTCGGGGTGTAGACCTCCTGGCCGTTTTGCAGCACCCGCACCAGATAATCGTGTTTGCCGGGGGTCAGGCCCGCGACTTTGTAGCGAACCATGTCGCCGGAGGCGGAAGGCACGGGAATCGGTTTGTCGCCGATGATCAGTTCGTAGGTGAACTCCGCACCCAGATTGGACCAGGCCAGCTCCGGATATTTCGGGGAGAGGGAGATCTCCTTGATGGTGTCGAGTTTGACGTTCTTGCCTTTTTCCTTGTCCACGCTGCGACGCACCGTGGTGTAGCGTTGGGCCTTGGCGAACCGCTTGTCGAGGCTTTCCAGCAGATCGGTGGCGCTCTTGTCCGGTTCCGAGAGGGTGCCGGAGACCTTCTCGATGCCGTTGGCGGTGATTTTGATCACCGTGCTGGCTCCCATGTTCTGGACCGTGCCGGTGATCTGGTTGATCACCTTGGCCGAGCCATCGGCCGCGCTGCGCAACTGTTCCCCTTCGGAAAGCAGCTTGTTGCGGGTGACGGCTTTCCATTTTTCGCCGTCTTTGCTGTATTCCACGTTGCCCTGGGCCTGGGTCACCATGGCCACGGGATTGAGTTCGGCCAAGGCCTGACCGGTCAGGCCCATGGTGGCCAACAAAACCGCCAGAAGGAAAAGTTTGAAGCGCTGGATCGTCATGGTGCATCTCCTTGGCATAAGGTACGAAAAGGTCTGGGTCAGGAACGGGTGAATCTCATCCGAAAGGCGCACCCGAAATTGGTATCCGAAAGGCGCATCCGAAATCGCGTCTGCTGTTTTGCAACCGTGACGATGGGCGCAATCGGGAGATTTCATGTTTCCATTATGACAACTCACGACGATGATAAAGTCAAGCAAATAGCATCGATCAGGCACGGGATTGACCATTTGTTACACACGCGGGACGTATGGCGGCGTCGCGGGGGAGAAGTGTAACGAATTTCATCGGAAAGGTGAGCGTTTTCAAGCGGACCCCCCCCTCGGACCGGATGAAATTCCGCCACACCGGTCGCAAGATTTCGCTCAAGCCGGAGCGGCGATCAGCCGATCCATATGTCAATGGAGGACTTCTTTAACATAAAGGATTGCGAGGTAGAGAAATGGACATGGCACTGGTTGCGCCGGAATCCGCTTCGATCCAAAGAACGGTCATGGATGGCCGGGTTTCAGGCGGGGCCGCAGCCCTGATGGCTGCGCGTGAGTTGCAGGCAAGAGGCCGCAGCGGAGTCGAAACACCGTATCATGGGGGTGACGTGGTGGATGTGGCCGGTCTGGATGCGATCGGCGAGGCCATTCGTCAGTTCCGAGGCCAGGAGGCGCTGCCCATTCCGGAATCGGTGGGCAAGGCGATTCGCTCTCTGGTCCGGGAGGTCCTGGATGGACTGCCCCATGGTGGTGTCGCGACAGCGTGATGCGCGGTCGTTTCAGGTCGCCACACGGCTGAAACCCACTCAACAACGGGCCCCTGTCCCCCCCGGACCGCAGCAGAAGTCCGAGGGGGACAGCCTCGGCCCTTGATCGACGATCCCGCGCGTACCAAAAAATCAGGTCGCGTTCTTCACGGCGGGTTGCCCGCCAGTCGGAATCCCAGCAAGGCGTTCTTGCGATCCGGCCAGAGATTGGCCCGGTTCGTGGCCTTGAGAAAACCCGTCCCCGACAGCACTCCCCCCCCCCGAAACACCTTGGAGGTTCCCGTTTCCGGTCCGCTCGGATTGTTGCCCGACGTGTTCTGATAGGCTTTTTCGTCGTACCAGTCCCCGACCCACTCCCAGACATTGCCGTTCATGTCGTGCAGACCCAGACCGTTGGCCAGCCGTTCTCCCACCGGATGCACGGTCACGCCGCTGCCCTGATGCCAGGAGTACGGGGTGGGATCGTCGTTGGTGCCGCAGTAGCGCAAAAGCTGACCCCGGTTGCGGCAGGCGTATTCCCATTCCGCCTCGGTGGGCAGACGGAAGTGGCCCTGACCCTTGCTGTTGAGCTGTTGGATGAAGCGTTCCACGTCGTTCCAGGTGACGTTTTCCACCGGCAGTCCGGCTCCCGGAACGGTCTGGGTCGGCAGGGTCTCCATGATCCGTTGCCACTGCTCCTGGGTGGTTTCGTGGATGGCGAGCCAGAAGTCGTCGAGACAGACATTGTGGGCCGGGCGTTCATGGGGTTTGCCCTGGTTGTCCCCCATGATAAAACAGCCGCCGGGAATCCGGGTCAGGGTGATGCCCGTGACCGGATCCTTCCAGAGCGTGGGGGCGTGGGTCAGGGGCGGCAGGGCGCCGAGACGCCGGGTGGATTGAATCCGCAGACTCTCTTCCGCAGGCGGCGCGTCGTCCGGGGAGGTCAGCATGGGGGTGGGCCAGGGGCATCCCCCCAGAAGCCAGACGGGCAGCAGCAGCGCGAGAGGGCGGAAACGGCGACGGCGGAAGGCGCGCAGGGGGGAAGGGATCGTTTTCATTCGGTGTCACGTTTGCGTTGGATGATTTGCAGCAGAAAACGGGTTTCGCGCATGCCCAGCAGCCAGGCTCCGGTCAGGTAGACGATCCCGGCGCCGGTCAGCATCAGCAGCACCGTGATCCCCTGCCACCAGTCCGACAGGTCGCGGCTCCAGTAGTGTTCCCGGACCGCGTACAGGAAAATTCCCATCACCGCCGAGGCCGCCACCGCCTTGAGCACGGTGATCATCAACTCCCGGCTTATGCTGATATGCATGCGTTTTTTCAAGGCGCGCAGCAGCAGAGCGGCGTTGAGGAATCCGGCCAGGGAGGTGGCCAGGGCCAGTCCGGCGTGTTGCAGCGGAAACATCAGGAGCAGGTTCATGACCATGTTGGCCACCATGCAGACGATGGCGATGCGTACCGGGGTGCGGGTATCCTTCATGGCGTAGAAGGCCGGAGCGGTCACCTTGACCGTGGCCAGGGCCGGCAGTCCCACCCCGTAGGCCAGCAGGGCGTAGGCGGTGAGCCGGGTGGCTTCCGGGGCGAAGGCGCCGCGCTCGAAGAGCAGGGCGAGCATGGGTTCTCCCACCACCATCAACGCCACGGTGGCGGGCAGGGTGAGAAAGGCCACCACCCGCAAGGCGGTTTCCAGATTGCTTTTGAAGCCCGCCTCATCCCCCCGGGCCGCCTTGGCGGAGAGCAGGGGGAGAATGGCGGTGCCTAGGGCGATGGCGATCAATCCCAGGGGGAATTCCAGCAGCCGGTCGGCGTAATACAGATAGGAGATGGAGCCTTCCGGCAGCCACGAGGCCAAAAACAGATCCAGCAATAAATTGATCTGGGCCACCGACACCCCCAGCACCGAAGGCCCCATGAGGGTGAGGATGCGTTTGATCGAGGGGTGTCCTGGATTCCAGCGGAACCGGAATCCCAGTCCCAGTCGGTGGAGGGCCGGGAGTTGAAACGCCAGTTGCAGGATGCCTCCCAGGGTGACGCCGATGGCCAGTCCCATCACCGGGGGATCGACGTGGCGGGTCAGCACCGTGGCGCCCAGGATCATGCTGGCGTTGAGCAGGATCGGGGTGGCGGCGGGAATGGCGAATTTTTTGTGGCTGTTGAGGATGCCCGCCGCCAAGGCGGTGAGGGAGATGAAGAAAATATAAGGAAAGGTCACCCGCGAAAGCAGCACCGCCAGATCGAATTTGCCCGGATCGTCGATGAATCCCGGCGCGGCCACCAGCACCAGGGCGGGCATGATCACCTGAGCGACCGCCACCACCACCATCAGCCACAAGGCCAGATGGGTGAAGACCGCGTGGACCGCGTTTTTGGTCTCTTCCGGATCCCCCTTGGCCAGGTGGTCGGCGAACACCGGCACGAAGGCGGTGCTGAAGGCCCCTTCGGCAAAGAGCCGACGCAGAAAATTGGGCAGTTTTTGCGCCACGAAAAAGGCGTCGGCCCCCATGCCAGCCCCGAAGGCCCGGGCGATGATCATGTCGCGGACAAATCCGGTGATGCGCGACAACAGGGTGAAAAACCCGATGATCGCCGTTGAACGGAGCAGTTGGCCCTGTTCGGAGCGTTCCGGGAGGGGGGGCCGATGGGGGGGGTGATGGGAGGGTGTGTTGGGCAAAGTGAAAAAACCTTTGACGAAAGGGGGTGAAATGGGATTCAATATTCAATTGCGTCCGTGAAATTTTGCACGGGCGGCCAGGGTCATTGAAGGCCCTCTTTAGACGACGATCAAGGATAGGGAGTTTTTTCGCGGTGGCCAATATTAAATCTTCCATGAAGAGCATTCGCACTTCCGCCAAGGACAACAGCCGCAACCGGTCGGCCAAGTCCCGCATGCGGACCTTCATCAAAAATGTCGTTCAGGCTGCGGCTGCGGGTGATCTTCCCCTGGCCTCGGAAGCCTTTCGCAAGGCCACGTCGGTCCTGGCGGTCACGGCCCGCAAAGGGATGATCCATCCCAATACCGCCGCCCGTCAAACCCGGCGTTTGAATGCCCGTGTCCGGGCGCTGGCGACCCAGGCTGTCGCCTCCTGACCCCTTGAAAGAGCGGGTTGCGGCTTGTCGCCCTTGCCGCGCCCGCATGAGTGTTGATGCAGTTCACTGATCTCGCCATTCCCGAATCCGTGATGGCCGGAATCCACGCTTGTGGATTCACGGAATGCACGCCCATCCAGGCCCAGACCCTGCCCCTGACCCTCGCGGGTCGGGATGTGGCCGGTCAGGCCCAGACCGGAACCGGCAAAACCGCCGCGTTCCTCATCGCGGCGTTTTGTCGTCTGCTGCGTGACGGGAGAGAGGTCAAGGGGGATCCGCCGGGGGGACCAAGCGCTCCGCGCGCTCTGATCATCGCGCCTACCCGTGAATTGGCTTTCCAGATCGAAAACGACGCCCTGCGGCTCGGCGCCCATCTGGATCTCAAGATCGCGGCGGTCTATGGTGGCGTGGACTACGAAAAACAGCGTCTCACCCTCGAAGCGGACCGGGTGGATCTGCTCATCGGCACACCGGGTCGGCTGATCGACTACCTCAAGCAGAAAGTCTATCGGGTCTCCGACGTGGAGGTGCTGGTCATCGACGAGGCGGATCGCATGTTCGACATGGGATTCATCGAGGATCTGCGCTTTTTGCTGCGTCGTCTGCCTCCGTATGACCGGCGGCTCTCCATGCTGTTTTCCGCCACGCTCTCCTATCGGGCCCAGGAACTCTCCTACGAGTACATGGACTCCCCGGAGGTGATCTCCACCACCGTGGACAATCGCGCGGTCTCCCAGGTGACCCAGCGGCTGTATCATGTCGAGGGACGGCGCAAGATCAGTCTGCTGGTGGGACTGTTGCGGAGGGATCTGGCGGTCGGAGACGCGGGTGTTCCGGCGGGTCGGGCCATGGTGTTCGTCAACACCAAGCGCATGGGGGAGCGGCTCAAGGAGTGGTTGCGCGGCAATGGGATTCATGCGGGATATCTCTCCGGCGACGTGCCCCAGACCAAGCGCTTGCACACCTTGCAGCGTTTCCAGGAGGGCTTGGTGCCGGTGTTGATCGCCACCGATGTGGCCGGTCGGGGATTGCACATCGAAGGGGTGACCCATGTGGTCAATTTCGATCTGCCGGACAATCCCGAAGATTATGTCCATCGCATTGGGCGCACCGCTCGCGCGGGAGCCACCGGGGATGCCATCTCTTTGGTGGATGAGGATGGGGCCTACAATCTGGAGGCCATTCTGGCGTATCTGGGGATGGATCTGTCTCCCGAGTGGCCGGAAAATGAGTTGTTCGTGTCGTTGACCCGGCCACCCCCCATGGCGGAAGGGAGCGGGGATGCCCCATCCCGTTTCCGGAGCGGGGGAGGAGGTGGTGGGCGAAGCGGAAGTGGTGGTGGTGGTGGTGGCCGTTCGGCCTCGCCGAGGCGGCGCAGTGCGGTTTCGACTCCGGCTCCGGTCGAGGTGGTTGTCGTGGCCACCGAGGCGGTTTCCTCCGATTCCGTCACCGAGGCGACAACTCCCCGCCGCAGACGCCGCAGAAGAAAACCCGCTGCCGGTTCTTCGTCTCCGACGACCGGGGAGTGACAAAACGCTTGCCCGTCGTTCCCAGCCCGAAATGATCGAAACCATTGAAAAAAAAGAGGGGGCCTGGGGGATTCATCCCCCAGGGTTTTGATTTTTTTGTTTTAAAATTAAAAATTTAATAATTTATTATTTTTAAAATCTAAACATAAATTCTTTTGTTTTCAAATTATAATTTTATTGTTTTTTTTAAAGTCAAAACCCTGGGGGATGAATCCCCCAGACCCCCTCTTTTCTTTTAATAGTTTTGAAAATTATTATTGGGGAGAGATTGGTGGAAAAGATTCTGTTGGTGGAGAGTTCCAAAAGCTTCTCCGCGCTGCTGCGACAGCGCATCGAGTCGGAGCTGCATTTCCAGGTGCTTTGGGCCCCCACCATGGCTGCGGCCAAGGAGATCGTCCGCCGGGAGGGAAACGAATTCTTTCTCGGCATCCTCGGCCTCTATCTGGCCGACGCCCCCAATGGCGAAATCGTCGATTACATCCTGTCGTTGAACATCCCCTCGGTGGTGTTCACCGGCGAAATCAAGGACGACGTGCGGGAAACCGTGGTCTCCAAACGGGTGCTCGACTATTTCATCAAGGACAACGCCAGCAGCATCGACGCGGTTTTGTATTTCATCGACCGGCTGCGCAAGAACGCCACGGTGAAAGCCATGGTGGTCGATGACTCCAAAAGCTCCCGCTTTCACATCCGCCAGTTCCTGAAACGTTGCAACTTCGAGGTGCTGGAGGCTGCGGACGGACCTTCGGCCCTGGAACAACTCCAGACCCATGCCGATGTGCGCCTGATCATCGTGGATTACGAAATGCCGGGCATGAACGGCTTTCAACTGATCAAACGCATCCGGCCACGCTTTTCCCGCGACCGCACCGCCATCATCGGCCTTTCGTCCCACGGGACCGGAGACCTGGCCGCCCAGTTTCTCAAGGCCGGAGCCAACGACTTTCTGGCCAAACCCTTCCGGGACGAAGAGCTGCTCTGCCGCGTCTCCCAGAATATCGAAATCATCGAAAAAAACGTCCACTTCGAGAATCTGGTCGCCGAACGGACCAACCGTCTGGTGCAGGCCCACGAACAACTCAAAAGCCGGGAAAAACGGCTCGGCTCGATTCTGTCCACCGCCCTGGACGCCATCATCACCTCGGATGCCCAGGGACGGGTGACCGGCTTCAATCCCGCCGCCGAAAAACTGTTCGGCTACACCCGCGAACAGGCCATCGGTCGCACCGTGTCGGAACTGATCATCCCCCCGGAAGGCCGCGACAACCATGTGGCGGCCATCCACCGGTTGCAAGACGCCAAAAACGAAAACGGCGTGCTCAGCCGACGCATCGAGGCCCCGGCCATGCGCGCGGATGGCACCATCATCGACATGGAAATGGCCCTCACCTCGGACGTGCTGGATGGGGAACCGATTTTCACCGCGTTTCTGCACGACATCACCGATCGCAAACAACTGCTCAAATCCCTGGAAGAGACCTTGCAGGTGGCGGAATCCTCCAACCGGGCCAAAAGCGAATTCCTGGCCAACATGAGCCACGAAATCCGTAGCCCGATGAACGCCATCATCGGCATGACCGATCTGGTGCTGGGCACGGAGTTGACCGACGTGCAACGCGACAATCTGGTGATTGTCCAAAACGCCTCCCAAAGCCTGCTGGACCTGATCAACTCGATTCTGGACCTCTCCAAGATCGAGGCGGGCAAGTTCCGGCTGGAAAACATCCCCTTCGACGTGCATGGCCGCATCGGCGCGGCCTGCGAAACCATGGCGATCCGCGCCCATCAGAAACGGGTGGATTTTTATTGCCGGATCGACCCGGATCTGCCGGAAACCCTGGTGGGGGATCCCCTGCGACTGGCCCAGGTGTTGATCAATCTCATCAGCAATGCCATCAAGTTCACGGAAAAAGGGGATGTGATTCTGCGGGTGGAGCGGCTGCCCGGTGGCGGCGAGGAGAGTGTCGTGCTGGGGTTTTCGGTGTCGGATAGCGGCATCGGCATTCCGGCGGATCGTCTGGAGCAGATTTTCGACCGCTTCACCCAGGTGGATGGCTCCACCACCCGCAAATACGGGGGCACGGGGCTGGGCTTGACCATCTGCCGCAGCATCACCCACATGATGGGCGGCGACATCCGGGTGGAAAGCGTGCTGGGAGAGGGGAGCGTTTTCCACTTCACGGCCCGTTTCGCAGTGGGGAGTCGCGCCCCGGCGGGGCAGGAGGCGGTGATGGAGGCCCGGGGCGGCGCGGCCCCCGAAGCGCCCATGGCCGGATTGCGGGTGGCGGCGGCCTATGGCAATCCCACGGGACGCACCATCCTGGACAATCTGCTGCGTCACGGCGGGGCGACGGCCCAGGTGGTGGCGGATCTGACCACCCTGCAATCGCTGTTGCGGCAGGCCCACGAGACGCATCAACCCTTCGATCTGCTGATCCTCGATTATCACCTGTTGCACGCCCTCGAAATCCCTCTGCCCGAGCTGGCCCGGCGGGAAGGGTGGAAGAATCGCCCGGTGCTCACCTCCCCTCCCGCCAAACGGATGGAAGGCACGGCCATGGCCGAGGAGTTCTTCGACGCGGTGCAATTGGCCGAGCCGGTGCTGCGTTTTCCGTTGCTGCGGGCGGTCAACCGCGCTCTGGGACGGGTGGCGGCTTCGGTCCCTTTGCGACGCAGTGGAGGCCGACGCCATGTGGCCCTGCGCATCCTGGTGGTCGATGATCTGGTGAACAATCAAAAATTGGCCCTCAACATCCTGGAGCAGGCCGGTCACGAGGTCACCCTGGCCAACCATGGCCGGGAAGCCTGGACCATCCTGCAATCCAGACGCTTCGACGCGGTGCTGATGGACCTGCAAATGCCGGAATTGGATGGTTATGAAGCCACCCAGAAGATCCGCCAGTCCGATCCGGATCAGTTTCCCAATACCAGAATTCCCATCATCGCCTGTACGGCCCACGCCCTGGAGACCGATCGGCAGCGCTGTCTGGACGCGGGCATGAACGGCTTCTTGCGCAAGCCCTACCGGGCCGAGGAGTTGCTGGAGGCTTTGGATCCGTTCATCCGCAAGCTTGCGCCTGCGGTGGAAAAACAGGCGACCCCGGTCGGAAACGCGGCGGTGCTCAAGGCGGTGGAGGGGGATCCGGCGGAGGTGGAAACGCAACGCCGCTCCTTTTTGGAACTTTATCCAGAGCAGTCGCAACGGCTGCGCAAGGCGCTGGGCGCGGAGGATTACCTTCAGGCCCAGGACGGCGTGGAGTGGTTCAAACAGTTTTCGGACCGGATCGGTGCCTATCGGGTGAAATGGCAGGCCATGCGCTTGCGGGGTCAGGTGGAGCTGAAAAATCGCGCCCAGGCCCTCACCCAGATGGACTCCCTGGAAGAGGAGTGTCGCAAGATCCGGGAGGCGTTGGATGCCACGGTTGCGGGTTGACGGGTCGATTTGTTAAAACCGTACTGTGATCAGTGATAATGACTCTTGCCAATTCAGTGTGTTGAAGGGCATACTGAGTGGGTTGCCCCGCGTGCACGCCCCCGGCCGGATCCTCTGCGGAAACTCCCCGGTCGGGCGTGAATGGGCAAACAGCAAAGACTCCATGACGATGTTTGGATTTTAGGGGATGGATATGGCGACTACCACCAAAGCGGATCTGGTTGAAGCGGTTTATGAGCGTATCGGGCTTTCCCGGCCCAAGTCAACCGCCATCGTGGAGCAGGTGTTCGAGATGATCACCCAACGGCTTGAACAGGCGGAAACCGTGAAACTATCCGGATTCGGCGTTTTTTCGGTGCGCGGCAAGCGGGCCCGTCCGGGTCGCAATCCCAAAACCGGTGAACCCATCGAAATCACCAGTCGCAAGGTGGTGACCTATCGGGCCAGTCCGTTGGTGCTGGGTTCCCAGAACGGGGAAGACGACGACGAGGAGGCTTGAGCTTTCAGGTCTGTCCGCCCCTTTCCCCCGCGTGTTTTGTTTTTTTGTGGGGTCGGCGCATGCCATGGAAGAAAAACAAGGTGGCGTGCGGCGGATGGACAGGAACCGGGGTCGGTCTGCACCGGGGGGAGATGCAAACCGGAAGAAAGCCGAAACCCGGGCATGGGGGGAAGACCCGCCAGGGGAGATGTGAAACCGGTCTGCGCCAGTCGTTGACGCGCGCGTAAACCGGGGAGCGGGGTTTAATCTCCCTTGAGGATCCGGCCTTTTTCCCGGGACCACTCCCGTTCCCGGACGGTTTGTCGTTTGTCGTAGAGCTTTTTGCCGCGTCCCACACCGATTTCCAGCTTCACCCGCCCATCCTTCCAATAGGCTTTCAGCGGCACCAGGGTCAGACCTTTTTCCTTGGTGACGCCGATGAGCCGTCTGATCTCGTAGCGATGCACCAGCAGCTTGCGGGTGCGCAGCGGATCGTGATTGTTGAGATTGCCGTGGGTGTAGACCGCGATGTTGGCGTTCAGCCAAGTCAACTCCATGCGCTGGATCACCGCGAAGGAGTCGTTGAGATTGATCTTGCCGGCCCGCATGGATTTGACTTCGGTGCCGGTCAGGACCACACCGGCTTCGAAGCTTTCCAGGATTTCGTAGTTGAACCGCCCTTTGCGGTTTTCGGTGATCGGTTTGATGCCCATGTCGTTATGAGTCCGGGAGCAATCCCAGCCGGTTCAAGGTGGTGCGCAGCATCGCCTGATTGGGTTCGGCCAGCCAGGTCAAAGGCAGACGGATTTCCGGCTGGCAGAGTCCGAGCATGGAGGCGGCCGCTTTGACCGGAATCGGATTGGTTTCGCAAAACAGTTGTTGATTGAGGTCGAGCAGGGTTTCGTGGAGCTTCAGGGCTTTGGCGGTTTCGCCTTTTTGCCAAGCGCGGTACAGTTCCACCATGTGGGCCGGGGCGACGTTGGAGGAGACCGAGATCACGCCCTTGCCTCCCACCGCCAGGAAAGGCAAAAAGGTGGCGTCGTCACCGGAGAGCAGGGTGATGGCGTTGCCGCACATCTTGTGGATGGTGGAAGCCCGCTCCAGATTGGCGGTGGCCTCCTTGAGACCCACGATGGTGTCGATGTTGGCCAGTCGCGCCACGGTGGCGGGCAGCAGGTCCACTCCGGTCCGTCCCGGCACATTGTACAGCACCAGGGGGATCTTGACGTTTTCGGCCACGGCGCAGTAGTGCTGATAAAGGCCCTCCTGCCCCGGTTTGTTGTAGTACGGAGTGATCAGCAGGGCGCCGTCGGCCCCCACCTGCTGGGCGAAGCGGGTGAGTTCGATGGTTTCGGCGGTGGAGTTGGAACCGGCCCCGGCGATGATCTTGACCCGTCCGGCTGCCGCCATCACGCATTGACGAATCACCTCCTTGTGCTCTTCGTGGCTCAAGGTGGCGGATTCGCCGGTGGTGCCGCAGGGGACAATGCCGCTGACACCGTTGGCAATCTGGAACTCCACCAGGTGTCGCAGGGCCTCGCTATCGACCTGGTGGTTGCGAAACGGGGTGATCAGGGCCGTGAAGACACCTTCAAAAAGGGTGGACATCCTGGCGAACGCTCCAAGGGGGTTGGATCCAAGGGGTTTATTGAAATATGGATTCGATATCTATACCGGAATCGTTCCCGGCTCACAAGGGGATAATGGCCCGCAGGCGCGCCGTGACGGCTGGATCGGGGTGGAACGCCGCCGGGTCCGGGGGGAACCGTTGCGCGAGGGTGAGCAGGGTCAGATGCAAGGTGGGATGGATCAGGTTCGGCGCCAGTTCCGCCAGGGGAATGGCCAGAAACGCCCGGGCGGGAATGTCCGGATCCGGGAGGGTCAACGTTGGTGTGTGCAGCCGAAGCGATCCCATCAGGGCGATGTCCAGATCCAAAGGACGCGGCGCCCAGCCGGGCTGACGGGGTTGGCGCCCCCGTTCTCGTTCGATGGATTTCAGCCGTTCCCGCAACGTGGCCGGATCCCAGTCCCCCTGGAGCTGGAGCGCGCCGTTGAGAAAATCCGGCAGGGGGAGATCGGGAGGGGCGTCGGGTCCGGCCACGGCTGTGGTGCGGTAGACGGTGGAGATGGCGCTCACGCCGCAGATCGCGTGCAATCGGGCCACGCCCAGAGCCAGATTGCGCTCCGGATCGATGTTGGCGCCGAAGGCGATCAGCACCGGGGTGTTCACGGCGGGGACTTGGATCGGAATCGACGGATGGAGACCCCCACCGAACGGGCGAAGCGCAACGCTCCCGGTTTCTCCACCGTGACCCTCACCCCCTGAACCAGCGGATGCTCCAGACACAGGCGGCTGATCTGTTCGGCCAACGCCTCCACCAGAAAACAGGTGGAGTGTTCCGTATGGGCGATGATCTGTTTGGTGAGGGTTTTGTAATTGATGGTATCGTCGATCCGGTCGCTTTGTCCGGCCTGGGTGGTGTCGGTGTCGAGTTCCAGATTGATCAGCACCTCCTGGCGGGTGTGGCGTTCCCACTCCTGGATGCCGATGATGCACGACACCTGGAGGTCGCGGATGAGGATCTGGTCTGAATCCATGTCGATTGACCGGCAGCGGTGAGAAGGGATCCGATGATGTTTTGAAGCGTTTTGCTTGATTGTAGCGGAAATCAGGAACGCTCGCCATATTTTCCGATGCGGTTTTTCCGTGGCAAGGCCGCGTCGCGGCACGGCAGGTGACAAAAATGGCCTCGCCAGCGGGGCGCGGCGGCCACCGGGTTTGGGAACCTTTGGGGGGAGCTTCACGGAAATCACTGGACATTGTTATCGTTCCTTGGCATCTAGCTCTTTATCCATAACAGTGGGTCCAATCAATCAGGTGGGAGGGCGGGATGCTCCATGACGAAAGTGACAGCGGGCCGGATGAGTACGACTCCCCCTGGAAGGAGATCCTGAAAGGGTATTTCCGCGAGTTTCTGGCCTTTTTCCTGCCGGTCGCCCACGATGGCATCGATTGGTCCCGGGGGCATGAGTTTCTGGATCAGGAGTTGGCGCGCATCGTCCGCGAGGCCGAAAACGGCAACCGGCGGGTGGATCAACTGGTCAAGGTGTGGCGGTTGGATGGCGAGGAACGTTGGATCCTGATTCACGCGGAGATTCAGGGTGATCGGGATCTGGAGTTTCCGGAGCGGATGTACACCAGTCAATACCGGATCCATGACCTGTATCGCAAACCGGTGGTGGGTTTGGCGATTTTGGCGGATGACGATCCCAACTGGCGTCCTGCGGAGTATCGCCAGGAACTGTGGGGATCGTGTGTGATCTATCAATTCAACAGGGTCAAACTGTTGGATTTCTCCCATGGTCTCGACGAACTGGAACACGGGAGCAATCCTTTTGCCGTGGTCACCTGGGCCCACTTGAGCGCCAGACAGACCCGCAAACGTCCGCACGAGCGATATCTGCAAAAGACCCGCATCACCCGGAGTCTGTATCGACGCGGTTTCAGCCGCCAGGAGGTGATCGACCTGTTCCGGTTTATCGATTGGGTGTTGCGGCTGCCCAGGGAGATTGATGAACGGTTCAAAAACGAAACCATGGCCTTCGAGGAGCGCGAGGAAATGCCTTACATCACGAGTGTGGAGCGGAGCGGAAGAGAGCAGGGGTTCCGGGAGGGGGTTTTGTTCGGCGAGCAAAGAGGGATCCAGCTTGGCGAGCAGAGAGGGATCCAGCTTGGCGAGCAGAGAGGGATCCAGCTTGGCGAGCAGAGAGGCGAGCAGAGAGGGGAGCAGCGCGGAGAACGGAACCGGGCCGTGCAAACCCTGTTGCGTCTGTTGACCCGGCGGTTCGGGCCGTTGTCCGGGGAGCTGGATGAAAAGGTCCGGGGGGCGGAGCTGCCGGAGTTGGAACTGTGGACCGATCGGCTGCTGGAGGTCTCTGCGGTGGAAGAGGTGTTCGCGGACTCCTGAAGAAAGGGGCGGGGGTCACTCGAAGGCTTGTTGAATCTCCAGAAATTGCGGGATGTTTTCCAGGAACAGATCCACCAGTCGGGGATCGAAATGGGTGCCCCGGTCCTTTTTGATCTGCTCCAGGGCGGCTTCCACGCTCCAGGCCGGTTTGTAGGTGCGTTTGTGGGTGAGGGCGTCGAACACGTCGATCAAGGAGGTGATCCGGGCGAAGATGTGGATCTGTTCTCCGGCCAATCGATGGGGATAGCCGGTGCCGTCCCATTTTTCGTGGTGCTGGGCGCAGATGAGCGCGCCGGTTTGAATGATCTCCTGATCCGTGGCGCCGAGCACCTGCTGACCGATCTGCGTGTGGGAACGCATGATGGCCCACTCTTCGTTCGTCAGGGGGCCGGCCTTGTTGAGAATGGCGTCCGGAATGCCGATTTTCCCCAGATCGTGCATGGGCGAGGCCATGCGCAACAGTTCGCACGCGTCGTGGGAGAGTCCCGCCAGTTGGGCCAGCAGGCGGGAATTCTCCGCCACGCGCCGCACATGCTGACCCGCCTCCCCGGAACGGGTCTCGATCACCTCTCCCAGGGTGAAGGTCACATCTTTTTGGGTCTTGACGATCTCCCGGTGGAGCAGCAATTGTTCGAAGGAGGTGGCGATGTTGGCGCTGAAGACTTCGATCAGGTCGGTGTCCACCTCGTTCAAGCGGCGGTGGGCATCCAGATAGATCAGGTTTTCCATGCCGTTGCGGGCGTGGAAATAGCCGATGAACGCGCGTTCCGTGAACTGGTGGCTCCGCTCCCGCAAGGCCCGCCACGTCAGCCCCACCACCGACGACGAGAGCACCTCGTCCACCGCCTGTCCCACCAGTCCGGCGTACGCCCCCGAGGCGGCGTGGATCCGGAGCATGCCATGTTTCACGGCGGCGGCGAAGGCGTCGGGAGTGGGGGCGGCGGGCTCCGGATTGAGCAGATGTCCGAACTGGACGAGAATCGCTTCGGCCAGTTGGCTGACCGAATGAAATTCATACAGATTTCGGGATGCGGCGATGATCCGGCGCAGTCCCTGGCGGGTGGAGTCGATGGTGTCGAGCAGCTTGAAGGTGCGCAGTCCGGCGGTGACGGCGGTGATCAGACCCTGATTGCTTAAATTGACCTTGTCCTTGTAATCGTTGATGTCATACGCGGCGATCACTTCGGCTTCCGGGGCGAGGCCGGGTTGACCGGTGCGCAGGATGATCCGCAACCAGGGGTTGTGCAGGGTTTCGCGGATGTAACGGACCACCTCCAGACCTTCCCGGTCGCTTTCCATCATCACGTCGAGCAGGATGACCGCAGTATCCGGATGCTGTCGCAGCAGTTGCCGGGCGTCGGCGCCGGAGTAGCCGTGGATGAAACTCATGGGCCGTCCGTCGAACACCAGATCCTTGAGCACCAGACGGGTCAGGGGGTGCAGATCCGGATCGTCGTCGATCACCATGATTTTCCAGGCTCCGTCCGGATGAATCGGGGCGCGGGGCGTCTGGGGCGGCAGTGGATCGGTCCGGGGGGTCGGAAAGAGCAGATCCGACGGGTGTGCGTGGCTGGACATGGGTGGAGCACTCCTGGTCAGGCTGGGAATTGGATCCGGAAATCCGTGCCGTGTTCCCGCGAGCTTGTGGCCTCGATGGTGCCATTGAGCCGCTGTGTCACCAGATTGTAGACGATATGCATGCCAAGTCCACTGCCGCCTTGATTGCGACTGGTGGTGAAGAAGGGTTCGTAGATCTGTTTGAGGGTGGAAGCCTCCATGCCCCGGCCATTGTCCCGGTAGTGCAGAAAGATCGTCTGGTCGTCGACGCGGCCCGCCTGGATGCGGATTTCTCCCGCCGTGTCGGGGGCGAAGGCGTGGGAGAGGGAGTTGAGAATGAAATTGGCCACGATCTGGGAAATGGCTCCGGGAAAACTGTACAAGACCAGATCCGGCGGACACTCCACCGTCACCCGGTGGTGGGTGTTCTTGAGCTTGGGGCGCAGGGTGAAGACGGTCTCTTCCAGGTATTCCTGAAGATCGAAGCGGCGTTTTTCCTGACTGGTCTGGTCCACGGCCACCTGTTTGAAGCTCAAGATCAGATCCGAGGCCCGTTTCAGGTTGGCCTTGATCAGCCGGGTGGCTTCGCTGACGTTTTCCAGGAAGAGGTCGAGATCCTCGCGGCGGGTTTGGCCCTGCTGGTAGATGGCGAAGAATTTGACCATTTCGCTTTCCAGGAAGGTCACTGCCGTGAAACTGGTGCCGACCGGGGTTTTGATCTCGTGGGAGATGCCGGCGACCAGTCCCCCCAGGGCGGCCAGGCGTTCGGACTGGATCAACTGGTTTTGGGTGTTCTTCAAGGTGGCGAGGTGGTCCCGGAGTTCGGTGGTGCGTTCCCGCACTTTTTCTTCCAGAAAGCTGTTCTGGTGTTGCAGGGACTCTTCCAGATTCTTGCGTTCGATCATGCTGCCCAGGGTATGGCACATGGCCATCAGCAGACTCGCCTCTTCCGGTGAATGGGTCTGACCCGGAGTCAGATACAGGGTCAAAATCCCCAGCAGCCGTTCCCCGGAGACGATGGGCGCCACATAGTGGCCATGGGGTTCCATGTGGGGCAGGGTGATGTCATGGCGGTGGTCCACGCAATCGGCGTGCAACAGGGTGCGGTTCTGGGCCGCCCGGCCACACAGACAGTGACCGTGCGGCACCTCGCGGCACAAGGTCAGCAGGGAGTCGTCGAGTCCGGTGTGGGCGATCAGGCGCAGGAATTGTTGTTCCGGCTGATCGAGAAAGATCGCCCCTTTGGACTGAATGGCCAGCCAGGGTATCGACAGAATCAGGGCCAGGGCCTGTTCGAGCTGCTCTTGCAGCGGAATGTGTCGGTAGGAGATTTCGTGCAGACCGTTGAGAATGCGCTGATAGGTCAGATAGTCCCGGGCCTGCTGTTCGGCGCGGATGCGTTCCGAGATGTCGCGGAACACCACCACGGCGCCGAGAATGTCGTTCTGGTCGATGATGGGGGTGGAGGTGTACTCCACCGGAAACGAGGTGCCATCCCGACGCCAGAAGAGTTCATCCCGGACCTGTTGGGTTTCGCCGCGCCGGATCGCGGCGAAGATGCGGCAGGCGGCGCGGGGATAGGGGGTATGGTCGGCGAGGGTGTGATGCACCAGATCGTGCAGCGAGCGTCCGATGATGGCTTCGGGTTCCCAGCCGATCATGCGGGCGGCGGCGGGATTGATGAAGGTGGTGAGTCCCGAGGTGTCCAGGCCGTAGATCCCTTCGCCGGCGGCTTCCAGCAGGAGCGCGTTGTGGGTGCTGACCCGTTGCAGATCCGCCTGGGCGGTTTTGCGTTCGTTGAGTTCGCGGGTGATGGACTCCTGGGCCATGGCCATGGCGTCGGCCACGGCGCTCACCTCGTCGCGGCCATCGCCCCGGGCGGTCTCCAGGGCCTCCCGGATGGCGGGGGTGAGGTCGAATCCTTTGGAAAACTCCTGCGCTACCCAGCCCAGGGTGTTGATGCGTCGGGTGATGCGGATCATCCAGGCGCCCAGGGTTCTCCAGAAGAGTCCGGAGATCAGGGCGAACAGGGTCGCGCTGGCCAGGAGAATCTCCGTCACCGAAAACAGGGGCGAGGCGTGATGACGGATCACCAGTCGGGGGGTGTCGGGGTGTCCATTGGGTTCCCAGGGCACGGAAAGCTGGTCGAGGCGCTGGTTGCCCTGCCAGAAGGTGCCATCCCGCAGGGTTTCGGGATCCACCAGGATGCTGCCCAGGGAGCTGGCCACCACCCGGTTGTCGTGCAGCAGGAACAAGTCGGTGTAAGGCAGGGTGTTGCGGAAGAGCAGACCGTTTTCGATGGGCACCAAGACGATCAGTTCTCCTTGTCCGAAGGGGCCGAGCCACAGGGGAAGCGCCACCCAGCGATGCAGGATGCCGGTGGACGGAGAGACGAACCAGCCGTGTTCGTCGGGACGGTCGAAGATCGGGGGCAGGTTCAGGGATTGGCTGGCGTGGGTGAAGATCACCCGCCGGTTGCTGTCGGTGACCACGATCCCGGAAAACAGGGCGATGGATTCCTGTCGCAAGGCCGCGCTCAATAGATCCCATGGCGGTGTCTGGGAGGTGAACAGATTGAGCAGTTCGATGCGGTTGTGGAGGTGGATGGCCTGTTCCTGCCACTCCTGATCCATCAGGCTCAATTTTTCGGCGTGGAAACGCTCCAGGGAGGTCAGCACCTGACGGGCGGCCCGGTTCATGGCGGCGTGTTGGACCCACAGCGCCAGCACGGCGATCAGGGCGACCAGCAGCAACGTGATGATCGTGACCCGGCGTATCGTCTGATGGGTCAGGGTCTCCTTGCGCAGGCGTGGCAGGAAGGAGGTCACTCCTTGCGGCCCGCCCACCGGTCGTCGATCAGATCCTCCATGCGGATGGAATCCGCGTCCGGGGTGCTGGCGTGGAAGAAGCGATTGGTCTCCTGGATCTGCCGGTTGGAAAAGGCGCCGTCCTTGCTGAAGAGTCGGGGATATTTTTTCAGGCAGAGCAGCAGTTGGGTGCGTTCTTCCGGATGGGTGATGTCGAGACGGTCGGTCAGTTCTTCCGGGGAGTGTTCGGCGATCCAGCGCAGGGAGCGGCGCAGCGCCTTGACCAGTTTCCGGACCTTTTCCGGATCGTTGGCGACCACGTCGGGTCGGGTGGCCAGGGCGGCGTGGAGCACCTGGGCTCCGGGAATGTGGGCGGTGGTTTGCGGTTCGGCGAGATTGACGAGAAAAAAGACCTTGCCTTCGGTCAGCATGGTGGAGGCGAACGGCTCTTCGGCGACGATGGCGTCCACCTGTCCGGAGTCCAGCATGGCGATGCGTTTGTTCCACTCCTGTCCGGTGGAGATGACGCGGGCGTCGCGGGGTTGCAGTCCGTCGGAGCGCAGCAGCAGTTCGAGGAGTTGTTGGGCCACGGTCTTGGCGTTGACCGCGCTGGTGTGGACTCCGATGATGCGCCCTTTGAGATCGTGGATGCGGCGTACCTGGTTTTCGAGCGCCTTGCGCACGATCAGCACGAACTGGGGCACGTCGGAGACCGAGGCCACTCCCACCAGATCCCCCCCATGGGCCTTGAGGGACATGAGCGCCGGAAAGCCCACCACCGTGAAATCGCTGTTGCGGGAGATCATTTCCTTGATGGCCAGTCCGCCCCCCTCGACGTGTTTCAAGGAGACCTCCAGCCCCTCTTCCCGGTCGGCGCCGATCAGGGGCATCAGGTCGATGGGCAGATAGGAGAGATTGCGCGGACCCACCACACTCACCACGGTTTTCATGGCGGGCGGATCGTGGGCGCCACCCTGGGCTGCCGGGATGGTGATCAGCAGCCAGAACAGCAGGGTGGAAAACATCCAGTCGCGCCGGCAAGGGATCATGGGTGGGTCTCGCGGTGTTTTGGAAAGGTGTTGTCGTGTTGTCATGTTGTCATATATTAGCGCAAATGCTCCCCACCGTCCACGCGAATCAATTCGCCGGTGATAAAGTCGTTTCGGATCAAAAAGAGGAGCGCGGCGACGATATCGTCCGGGCTGCCGGATCGGCCCGCCGGCGTGGCGGCGCCGATGCGCGCGAAGCGTTCCGGGGAGTCTCCCGGAGCCGGAAGAATGGGACCGGGGCCGATGGCGTTGACCCGGATGGCCGGAGCCAGCTCCAGGGCGGCCTGGCGGGTCAGGGTCCAGAGGGCGGATTTGGCTGCCGAGTAGGCGGCGTAATCGGGGCGGGGCTGGTGGGCGTGACGGTCGATGATCTGGATGATCTGACCCGGTTGTCCGGGCGGCAGCCGCCGGGCGAACTCGCGGGTCAGCAGGAACGGGGCGGTGAGATTGATGGCCAGATGGCGGTTCCACTGGTCGGTGGGGGTGTGACGGATGGAACCGTGTTCAAAAATGGCGGCGTTGTTGACCAGCAGAGTGACCGGTCGCCCCAGAACCGCTTCGGCTTGCGGGATCAGGGTTTCGGTCTGTCCGCTGTCTTCCAGATCGGCCTGGAGGGGATGGGCGGTACCCCCCTGGGCGTTGATGGCGTCGGCCAACTCCCGGGCGGCTTTTTCCGAGCCGTGGTGATGGATGACGACCGCCATGCCCTCTCGGGCCAGCGCGCGGACGCAGGCCGCTCCGAGACGACGCGCGCCTCCGGTGATCAGCGCGGTGGCAGGGGATGGGTGGGGCATGGTCTTTTCTCCTGTGGGGTCGGATCCTGGCAACCGGAACGGGACTTCAAGCGGAAAGAATTGCCTTTGTGCCGGTTATCCGGGGTTGCCGGGCGGCTGTCAAGTGGTCGGATGGTGCAATTTTTCTTGCGGGGGCAATTTTTTGGACAGCAAGGGGCAGTCCCTTGAAAACCAAGATTCTTTCATCGACTCCCATCCCCGATGGCGCATGGGGTTGCCGGTTTTCGGGCAGCGCGTTGGACCGGCGTCTGGATGAGGATTGGATTGATTTTCCTGGAAGTTACAAGTCCTTTGATTGTTGGCATAACAATTGCAAGTTAATTTACGTAAAATCTCTTCTCGTGAATGGTCGAGAGTCCTGTAAAACGACACAGTGGATATTCCGGTATTGGCATTCATGCACAAGGAATCAAGACGATGAGACTCCAGAAACGCTCCTTGCGGACCCATGACGAGGGTCAGGTGGTACGGTTCGTCCCTCCTGCCGAGTTCAGGCGGGAGGCGAGCGTGTGGATGACGGATGTGACCGATCAACTGGAACAGGTGAAACGTCGGGGAGGGGATGTGGTGTTGACGGATCACATTTCCCGCTCCATGGGGGAGTTCCGCCGCATGGCCGCTCTGCGGGGCCTCAACGAAGTGGCCGAACTGGCTGGCAGCGTGGCCCGGGCCTTGGAACACACCCCCGGCAAAAACGATACCGCCCGATCGGTGGTGGCCTTGTCCCTGGCGGCGGTGAGTCAGATCCAGTGGCTGCTCAACCCCTCGGTGGAAGGGGCGGGCCTGAATGCACGGCGGATCGTCCAGGGTCTGTTGCAACAGTGGTGACTGGGTGATCCGGCAACCGCTTCGTAACGACGCGGGGTGCTGCTTGCGGCGGTTCTGTTTTCCGTCCGATCCTGTTTTGTGTCCGGTCGGCGGCGGCAGGAGGGGCTTTTCGAGGGGTGTGAGGTTTTTTCGCGGCTTTCGTGTCGGGATGCGGGTCTGATCCGGGCAACTTGGTATTCAATCTGCATAATTTTTTCCAGGGTTAACGCCAAAGGCCGTCGCGCCCAGGAGCGAACACGAAAACCATGGAAAAAATTCAAACCATCGAGGCGCTGGCCGAAACCGTCGCTGCCCTCAAGCGTGCGGGCAAACGGGTGGTCCACTGTCACGGCTGCTTCGACCTGCTGCACATCGGTCATTTGCGTCATTTTCAGCAGGCCCGTGCCCTGGGGGATGCGCTGATCGTCACCTTAACCCCGGATCGTTTCGTGGACAAGGGGGCCAATCGCCCCGCCTTTCCGGAAGCCCTGCGGGCCGAGGCCCTCTCCGCGCTGGCCTGCGTGGATTACGTGGCCATCAACGCCTGGCCTACCGCCGTGGAAACCTTGCATCTTTTGCAACCGGCCTACTACGTCAAGGGGGTGGAGTTCCGCGACGCCGGCGAGGATTACACCGGCAAAATGGGCGTCGAGGCCGAGGTGGCGCGCTCCCTCGGGGTGGAACTGCGTTTCACCGGGGATATCGTTTTCAGCTCCACCACGCTGATCAATCGCCATTTGTCCAGCTTTTCCGAGGATGTGCGCAACTACCTGCAATTGTTCCGGGGGCGCTTCTCCCTGGATGCGGTGCTTGGGGTGCTGGACCGGATGCGGGATCTCAAGGTGCTGGTGATCGGTGATGCCATCATCGACGATTATCATTATGTCACCGCCATCGGCAAATCCTCGAAGGATCCGATCCTCGCCTTGAAACACATCTCCAGCGACCAGTTCGCCGGGGGAACCGTGGCCATCGCCAATCAGGTGGCCTGTTTCGCCGGAGAGGTGGAGTTGCTCACGGTGCTGGGCACCCAGGAGAGCCACGAACCTTTTTTGCGCGGTTGTCTGGCCAGGAATCTCACGCCCCGGTTTTTCATGCATCCGGGCGTGCCCACCCTGGTCAAGCGGCGTTTTCTGGAAAGTTACGCCCTGACCAAACTGTTCGAGGTGTATGTCGAAGGGGATGCCCCGCTGCCCCATCCGGTGGAAACCGACATGCGAGCCTGGCTGGCGGGAAATCTCTCCCGGTTCGATCTGGTGATCGTGGCCGATTATGGCCATGGCGCCATCACCGCGCCGTTGGTGGCGGATCTGGTGGCCTCGCGGGCCTATCTGGCGGTCAACACCCAGGCCAACGCGGGCAATCGGGGCTATCACACCATCTCTCGTTACGAGCGGGCCGACTATGTGTGTCTGGCGGAGCCTGAGGTGCGACTGGAACGCCGCTGCATCTCCGGAGAGATCCATCCCCTGGTCTTCGAGGTGGCCGACTCTCTCCATTGTCGCAAAATCTCCGTCACCCGTGGCAAACACGGCTCCATCGTGGGGGACGCCTCCGGGGAGAGCGTGGATGTGCCGGCGTTTGTCTTCAACGCGGTGGATCGGGTCGGGGCCGGAGACGCTTATCTCTCCGCCACCGCCCCCGCCGCCTTCCTCGACGCCCCCAACGAGGTGATCGGCCTGATCGGCAACGCCTTGGGATCCATGGCCGTGGAGATCATCGGCAATCAGCGGGCCGTGGATGCGCTGGCGCTGAAAAAACATATCACGTCGATATTGAAGTGAGAGGGGTGGCTCTACAATGCAATGAAAAATGGATTGACGGGTCAAGGATGGGATGTATATGATGTTTTTGTTGTTTCTGAAAGTGGCATTGTTTTGGCTGGCTGGGCACCGAAGGGTTGTCGAGGAGATCCATGATGAACTTCCTGAATACTTGGGCTCGCGGTGTGGACTGGATCATGGGAATCTTTGCAAGAAATGGGACCGCCTCCATTCCTTTGGATCGTTCACACCTGAATGCGATTGAAACGGTTAGGTCTTTTGCGCGCGGCAACCTGAGCCTTCAGAATGGGTGCTATCAGACGGAAACGGATCGTGAACGCTTGAAAAAAGAGTTGGCCGGGTATCGTTTCTCTGATCGTGTCTGAGATTGTTTGAGGGTTTGAAAAGATACTGATTATTCTATGATTCTTTCGTCACAGCCGTTCTCAGCGTTTCCACCTGCGTCACCAACTCCCGCACCTGCGTCAAGATTGTTTGGCTGTCGAGATCAGCGCCCAGGTCATCGAAGGATTCGTATCGGAACTGGACAGCAAATGGGGACAGTTCGGCGAGATCCCACAACGCCTCCACATCGATGTCGTTTTGTTCCAGCAACACGATCAGGGAACGCAGATTGTGGGTTTTTGGCGGTTCGTGGCCCAGGATCGCCAGCCATGCCTTGAGAGTCTTTTCCCCCGCCTGTTGGGCGTGAAAACCGAACGCTTCTTCCGGAGCATGGGCCACGGATGACAGAATTTCAAGCACCTGGAGATCCTTGCCCGCCATGGTCATCAGGATGCGGGCGGTTTCAAGGTCGCGCATACAACACCCGGCCTTCCTTCAACGCCTTGTGAACCAGATGATGGGTCGCATGTCTGAAGCGTTCGATCTCCTCCCGGCTGTAGACCAGAATGTCCGTGGCTGCGGGAAACCGTCCCATGGCCCGTTCCAGTCGCGCCATCTCCCGGAAGCGGCTGCGCGCCGGCCCGAACGGCTCTGACTCCACCACCAGCAGATCCAGATCGGAATCGTCCCGACCCTCGCCTCGGGCGTGAGATCCGAAGAGAATCACCTGTTCCGGGTCCGCCGCCTCGACGAGGATCCGGGTCGCCTCTGTTAACAAGACCTGAGTCATCTGGGTCATGATGGTCCTTCCTTCGATCGGATCATGGGACCGACTCACGCCCCCGCCACCACCTTGGCGATGCGTTTGGCGTGGTAAAAAATGCGCTTGAAATTTTCGTAAAGATCCATTTGCAGGGTATAGAGGGTAAAATCTGCCGCTCCGCTGCGCAGGATGCGCATCTGTTCCAGGCGGTTTTGGGCGTCCAGGGCGGAAATCGACTCCTTGCGGGCCATCACCTCACGGGCCAACGTGGGATCGTCGGTCAAGAAGGCGTCGGCGGCCTGACGGAACGCCGCCCGCACGGTGTGATGATAATCGGTGAGGGCGGTGCGGATTTCGGGGGGGAAGTCGGGTCGCTGGTCGAGGCGGGTTTCGGCGAGGTGGCCGATATTGTTTTCGATGATGTCGCCGATGGCTTCCAGTTCATTGGCCACGGTCATGGCGGCCATGAGTTCTCCGGCGGCCTGGGCCGGGAGATTGGCCCCGCCGATTCCCGCCAGATAGCGGGTGACGGCCCGATGAATCTCGTCCACCCGGTCATCCATCTTGCGCATGCGGGCGATCACCTGGGGATCGGCGGCAAACAGCGCTTCGGGTACCAAAGTGAGCATCTCTTCGACCATGGCGGCGATCAGTCCCACCTCGCGACGGGCCATGGCCAAAGCCAGAGTGGGGGTGTCCAGGAGATCGTCATCCAGGTAGCGGGGCCAGTAACGCTCGGTGAAGTCCAGTTCCTGCACCTCGGTTCCGTAGGGATCTGGCAGCAGACGATGGGCCAGATCGGTCAGGGGGCGCAGCAGGGGCAGTCCCGCCAGAGAGACCAGACCATTGAAGAACAGATGGAAAATCACCACCTTCCAGCCGTCGGTTACCGGCAGCCAGTCCAGCGCCGCACCGGCCTGGGGCAGCCACCAGACCATCAGCAGCACGCCTGTGCCCTGAAAGATCAACTGGGCCATGAACAGCCGTTTGGTTTGGGCGCTTTGTTCTTTAAGCAGCGCGGAGAGGGGCAGGGCGGCGCCGAGATTGGCGGCCAGGGTCATGGCCAGGGCGGCGGGCAGGGGCAGAAGTCCGGATCCGGTCAAGACCAGCAGCAGTCCGATCATGGCGTGCGAGGAACCCAGTATGGTCGCGGCCACCAGGGTCGTGATCAGGGGAATCCAGGGATGGGTCAGGAGTCCCCCCGGAAACGAGGCGTGACGCATGGTCTCTTCCAGCGTGGCCAGCCCCAGAAACAGCAGTCCCACCCCGAGCAGCAGATGGCCGATGAAACGCAGTTCCGCGCGGGTGGTGGCGTACAGCAGCATCGGTCCTGCCGCCAGGGGCAGAACCGCCAGATAAGAGGGGATCGCGGCCAGCAGCAGCACCAGCAGGGTGGTGCCGGTCAGACTGCCCAAAAGCAGCAGCAGGGTCTGCCGACAGGCCAGCAGATTGCTGGCGGCCAGGGTTCCCAGCAGTTCCAGAACGGTCCGGTTGGACAGCAGCAAGGCCCCGGCGCCGCTTCCGGCCAGCCAGCCCCGCAGATCGAAAGAGTCGATGGCCCCGAGCCGTTTGGTGATGGACTCCCCGTGCAGGTTGGAAAGGGCGAACAGGGTTTTTTCCAGCCCGTACAGGTAGAGGGTCGCGCCGGTGATCCCCTGGGCGATGGCGGGCCAGGAGGCGCTCATGGAGGATCGGACTCCCGACCCCCGGTGGACAGATCCAGGGCGGCGGCCAGCAGGCGTTGGGTATAGGGATGACGGGGGGAGTCGAACAGTTCACGGGTGGGACCGGCCTCCACCACCCGACCGTTTTGCATCACCATCACCTCGTGGGCCATGGCCCGGATCACCCGCAGATCGTGGGAGATGAACAGATAGGCCAATCCGTGATCCTGTTGCAATTTTTTCAGCAGTTTCAGGATTTGGGCCTGCACCGACAGATCCAGGGCGCTGGTGGGTTCGTCGAGCACCAGCAGTTCGGGTTTGAGGATCATGGCACGGGCAATGGCGATGCGCTGTCTCTGACCCCCGGAAAATTGATGGGGATAACGGTCCAGGGTATCGGTATCCAGTCCCACCTCGGCGAGAATCTCCTGGACCCGGGCGCGTCGTTGCGCCGGATCGGGTGCTAGACCGTGGATGAGCAACCCCTCTTCGAGGATTTCGCCGATGGTCAGGCGGGGCGAAAGCGAGGAGAAGGGATCCTGAAACACCACCTGCATGCGCCGTCGCCGCAGACGTTGGGTGTTGCGGTCTCCGGAGCGCAGATCCAGGTCCGCGAAGCGAATCTCCCCCTGGCTGCTGTTGAGTTGCAAGATCGCCTCACCCAGGGTGGTCTTGCCGCTGCCCGACTCTCCCACCACCCCCAGGGTCTCCCCTTTGCGCAACTGGAACGACACCTCGTCCACCGCCTTGATCCAGCCCACGGTGCGCTTGAACAGTCCCCGCTTGATGGGAAAATGACAGCGCAGGTTGTTGGCGGTCAGCAGCACCGGGGCGTTGGCCGGGCGGCGGGGGGGATGGGCGTCCGGGAGGGCGGCCAGCAGGGTGCGGGTGTAGGGATGGCGCGGGTTGCTGAACAGGGTCTGGGTGGGCGCGGTCTCCACGATCCGGCCCTGACGCATCACATAGACCCGATCGGCGCATTTGCGCACCATGGGGAGGTCGTGGGTGATCAGCAGCATGGCCATGTTGAGTTCGCGGCGCAGCCGGGTGAGCAGTTCGAGGATTTGCGCCTGGATGGTGACATCCAGGGCGGTGGTGGGTTCGTCGGCGATCAGCAGGGAGGGGTGACGCGCCAGGGCCATGGCGATCAACACCCGTTGCCGTTGTCCCCCGGAAAGCTGATGGGGAAAGGAGTCCAGCCGGGATTCGGGATCCGGAATTCCGGTCCAGTCGAGCAGTTCGGCGGCGCGGTGGCGCAGGGAGCGGGGATCGACGCTGGGATCTTGCTGGAGGGCTTCGATCAGTTGACGTCCGATGGGATAGACCGGATTCAAGGCGGTCATGGGTTCCTGGAACACCATGGCCATTTCCGCGCCGCGCAGTTTGCGCAAGGGTTCGGGATCCAGGGTGGTGGTCTGGCGGCCCCGGTAATAGATGCCTTCGGCGGTGACGATGGCCGAAGGGGGGAGCAGACGCAGCAGGGAGAGGGCCGCGACGCTTTTGCCGCTGCCGGACTCCCCCACCAGGGCCACGGTTTCGCCGGGGGCGATGAAAAAGGAGATGCCCTGGACCGCGTCCACGGTGCCCATCTCCCCCTGAAAGCGTACCCAGAGGTTTTCCACCGACAGCAGGGGTTTGAGGGGGATGGGGGCGTTCATTCCTTGCGGGGATCCATGGCGTCGCGCAGCGCCTCGCCGATGAAGTTGAGCAACAGCAGCATCACCACCAGGGTGACGAAGGCGGAAAGCGACAGCCACCAGGCTTCGATGTTGCCTTTGCCCTGGCGGAGCAGTTCTCCCAGGCTCGGGGTGGTGGGGGGCACGCCCAGGCCCAGGAAGTCCAGGCTGGTCAAGGCGAGGATCGCCCCGGAGACCCGGAACGGCAGAAAGGTGATCACCGGAGTCATGGCGTTGGGCAGCAGATGGCGGAACATGATGGCCCGATCCGACGCTCCCATGGCCCGAGCCGCCTTGACGTAGACCAGATTGCGGGCGCGCAGGAACTCGGCGCGCACGTAGTCGGCGAGGCTCATCCAGCCGAAGAGGGACAACAGGATCAGCAGCAGCGGGATGCCGGGATTGAAGATGCCGGCGAAGATGATCAGCAGATACAGCTCCGGCATGCTGCCCCAGATCTCCATGAAGCGTTGCAGCCACAGATCCACCCGTCCGCCGAAGTAGCCCTGGATGGCGCCGGCCACGATGCCCACGACCACGCCGACGAGGGTGAGGCTCAAGGCGAACAGCACCGACAGCCGAAAGCCGTAGATGAGGCGCGCCAGCACGTCGCGGGCGCGATCGTCGGTGCCGAGCAGATGGCCATCGCCGGGTCGCGCCGGGGCCGGGCGGGTGGCGTGCAGATCGATGGTGGCATAGCCGTGGGGATTGGGGGGAAAGATCGCCCAGTTGTCGCCCTGGCGGAGATTCTTGAGGATTTCCGGATCTTTGTAGTCGGTTTCGGTGATGAATTCCCCGCCGAAGGTGGTTTCCGGATAGCTGGTGACCAGGGGAAAGTAGAAGCTCCCTTCGTAGCGGATGATCAAAGGCTTGTCGTTGGAGATCACCTCGGCGCCCAGGGAGAGCAGGAACAGGATGGAAAAAATCCACAAGGAGACGCGGCCACGGGGATTGGCCTGGAAGCGGCGCCAGCGACGAAGCAGGAGCGGAGAGGGGTGAAGGAACCTCGGCATGGCTGAAGAGCATACCCGATCCTTCGGTTTTCGGCAAGGGTGGGGACCAGGGGCGGGGAAAGCGCTCTCCTGGCTTGGCCCGCAAGTTGCGAAACGGTCGAGGATGGCGCGATGGAATTTCTTTTGGCGTGTGTTTTCTGGGTGTGTTTTGGATGTGCGGCATGGGGTCGCGCGTTGGGATGGGCGGGTTCGCGGACGAGCCCTCTACATGAAGCGAGAGGCGTGGCGCATGGAAGGTGTTCACGAGAGGTGGGAAGAGTTTCCCCAGGTTCGGACCGTCATGCCGCAAGGATCCGGGAGCGGGGGGACGATGGCCGGGTGCGGTTGCGACTTCGGAAACGGCGGCTGCGTCGAGGATGAACCGGATTGTCCACGGCCTCCTTTGTCCCCGTTGAACCTCGACACGGTTTTGACGGTGGAGGATTTGCGGCGTCTTTTGAAGATCGTCGCTTACAGTTGAGAGGTCCGTTTGGGACCGTGATGGCGGGAATCCGGGTGGCGTGATGCGGATCGTGAACCGTTTGTTGAACGATGTCTTGTTGCTGGAGCTGCCTGTCACCGAAGAGGGGTCGGTCCGGCGGATGGTGTTGGACCGGGAGTCGCTGGTCCGGGTGGGGATTGACGCTTCTTTTGTGCAGGACAACCACTCGCGTTCGGTTCGCAACGTGTTGCGCGGTCTGCATTATCAAAGCCTTCATCCCCAGGGCAAGCTGGTGCGGGTGATCGAGGGGGCGATTTTTGACGTGATGGTGGATCTGCGTCGCGCTTCTGTCACCTTCGGCCAGTCGGCCTGGGTGACCCTCGCCGCTGGAACGGGTCAACTGCTCTGGATTCCGCCGGGATTCGCCCACGGCTTTCAGGTGTTGAGCGGGCGGGTGGATTTTTTGTACAGCGTCACCGACTACCGCTATCCGGAACACGAACGGATCCTGCTGTGGTCGGATCCCGCCCTGGCCATCCCCTGGCCCCTGAA
>JADGBT010000026.1 GCA_015231375.1 Magnetococcales bacterium
AGTTCAGACGCATTGCAACTCGTTATGAGAAGTTAGATAAATGCTTTAACGCTATGATTGGTTTGGTTTGCACTATGATTTGGCTTGAATAGGAATGATTAATTTCTTGAATGTCAACACGCCCTAGGCAACCATCATCCAGACCTGCGGATTGTGCAGTCTGGATTGTGGAATATCCAGGGCCTGAAGGGCAAAACATGGAACGCAGAAGGCGTGCGACGCTTTGTGGCTGATGCGGGAATTCCCAAGATAGCGGCAATCCGAAGTTGAGCCAAGGCTGGCGACGATAGCGCGGATCAGGGTCAACTCGGCGATCTGGACAGCCGAATATTTTGAAATTGCAGGAGTTAAAGCATCTTTTCCCCATGAAGTGGCACAAACGACGCGAGAAGTGGGGCATCCCGGCCCCGGTGTAACGGAGCAATGCTGTTGTCAACCTCATGCGACGGCATTTGACCTGCCCTTCTTGCACCACATGGTGGATCTGGCCAGCCTTCCTGTAGTTTTTTCTCCGTTCTCCCGTCTCAACGCTCCCATGCCCGACAAAACGCACGCCGGACTTTCGTCACAGTGGCGCCCACCATGGGTCGGTGCGGCATGAATACCAGTGAACGGGCCCGGCGCGAACGTGGGCCACCTGGGGGCAAAGAGGGCGCAAGTCCGGTGCGGCACGGTCTGGACAACCTCGCCCCGGTCTGTTCACCCGTCACAGCCTGACACCCCGCGTCGCCCTTGCTTGATGTCGGCCCGATGGCTCTTGGCCTCCAGGCGGCGCATGCGACTGGCTCGGGTCGGGCGAGTCGGTCTGCGCGTGACTGGTTCTACCATGGCCTGCCGGATCAGGTGGTCCAGTCGCTCCAAAGCATCCTGCCGATTGCGTTCCTGGGTCCGATGGCGGCGGGCATCAATCACCAGCACGCCCTCATCCGTCATGCGGCTTCCGGCCAGGCGCACCAACCGTTCCCGGACCGCCGGGGTGAGGATCGCGGAGTTGGCCGCGTCATAGCGCAGTTGCACCGCCGTGGCGACCTTGTTGACGTTTTGGCCGCCCGGACCCGACGCCCGCACGAACTCCAGTCGAATCTCCCCATCAGGGACCAATAGCCACCGTGACATTCACCACACTCCCTTTCCCTATTGCGCCCCCTGTCTCGCCCAGGACAAATGCCACCAGGGGATACTCCGACTGAACTAACTGGCGCGAACGTGGGCCGACTGAGGGGAAGATGTGTGCCCTTTTGGGTATTGAACGACATCTTCATAGTCCACATAGAGGGCAAGGAGAAGGTTGGATCCGACCAGAGGCGCTATCAGTCACCACCCGCCCATCGGCAAACACGAGGGTACGGTCGCAGACGGTACGCAACCAAGCCAGATCATGTCCCACCACAATCCGGGTCTGGGGAAGTCCTGCCAGCAGAGTGGCCAACTGCCCGCGCCCCTGAGGATCTAGACCGGCATACGGTTCATCCAGCAACAGAATCTCCGGCGACATGGACAACACCGCCGCGATGGCCGCCCGCCGTTTCTCGCCGCCGGACAAACGATGGGAGGGGCGGCTCCGCAGGTGTCCGGCCCCCATGGACTCCAACGCCTGCCGGACCACCTGTTGACACGCCTCCCCCGTCATGCCCAGATTCAAGGGACCAAACGCCACATCTTCTTCCACCGTGGGCATGAACAACTGGTCGTCGGGATGCTGAAAAACCAACCCCACCCAACGGCGCAGAGATTCCCGCCCTGTCACTGGCGACCCATTCAACCACAGACTCCCCTCATCCGGGACGATCACACCGCCCAGACACCACAGCAGGGTGGACTTGCCCGCCCCGTTGCCGCCCACGATGGCCACGCTCTCGCCGCGCCGGATGCCGAAGGAGATCCCATCCAGTGCCTTGGTGCCATCCGGGTAGCGATAATGCAAATCACGCACTTCCACATGCAAGGCAGTCACGCGCCGCTCCCTATGATCCAGGCTCCCAGCCGTTCCACCGGATTCAGAAAACGTACCGCGACGAACACCAGCGACCAGCCGACCAGAAAGGTCCAATCTCCGGCTTGCAGGCGCGATGCACGGGTTGTCGGAAACGTCCCCTTGAAACCCCGGCACAGCATGGCTTGATGAATGCGTTCCGCCCGCCCCACGGCGCGCAGCAACAGATGTCCGACAAGCCGGGCATAAATGCTCCAGCCACGCCCGTGACCACCGAAAGATCGCAGATCCCTGGCGCGGGCCATGCGTTCCGCCTCGTCGGTGAGGACAAAAAGATAACGATACATCAGCAGGATCTGGGTGACGAAGATCCGGGGAGTTCCAAGCCGTTCCGCCGCCCGCCCCAGTTCCGGCAGGCTGGTGGTGGCGACCAGCACCAGCAACACGCTCATGGCCAGCAGAAAGCGCAGCAGAATGGAGAGCCAGGAGAACCACCCGCCCCCGATCGTCAACCCGTCGAGCAGCAACATGGGCTGGGTATCCAACAGGGGGTTGAACAGCCCGACCAACAACGGAAATGGCGCCAGAACCCAAAGACGACGCAACACCCAACGGGCTGGAATACCGGCGCGGGTCACCAGAACCACCGGAAAAAACAGCCAAGGCAGCAAACCACTGACGGCATGTGGGTCGAACGAGACGACACACAACAAAAACAGCACCATCACCAGCAATTTTGCGCGGGGTTCCAGACGATGCACCGGGGAATCGCCTCTGGCCAACTGATCCAGGGCATCCACGGTCAGCAGGGATCTCACGACATTGAGGAGGACGGAGGCGTTGGGGTCCCGGACCGGCGCCGCAACATCCACCCAACGCCCAAAAGCAACACCAAGGTCAAAAGACCGCCCACCAGACCCGCCAGGGATTTCCCGGCATCGGGGGTACCCCACGGCGCATCGCCGCGTCCGAGTTGTCCATCCATCTTTTTGAAGGCGTAATCCGGCATGGGGGCGATCCGCTCCTGGAGTTGCGCCAGGGTTTGATGCGCGCCATCTGCGGGTTTGCCCAGTTCCGATTCGCCGGTCAGTCTGGCGATGGACCATTCCAGCCCATCCGGATGGGTTGATGCGAACCAGGAAACAACCACGCCAGTCAGCAACGCCACAGCCCCAACCGCCATGAGCATCCGGGGCCGAAGCGTTCCATTGCCGGTTGGCGCGAAGGATGCGATCTTCTCTCCATTCGGGCGGGCTTGACGCAGGAACTGCAGTACCGTCACGGTGACGAGACCTTCGACCACGCCAATGGCCAGATGGATGGGCTGCATGGCCAGCAGAAAAGCCGTCAGGGGCAACTCGGCGATGCCGGAAAGGCGGGTTTCCAACACCACCCCCAAGGCTCCCAGTTGCACGGCCAGAATCGCAGAACAGAATACCATCATGCGCCAACGCAGACTCGTGGCGGATGATGCCCCGGCAAAAGGTCGAAAAATCAGAGGAAAAACCAGATAACAGGGAATCACCCCCATGTTGAAGATATTGGCTCCCAAGGCCAGCAACCCGCCATCCGCGAAGAAGAAGGCCTGCACCACCAATACCGACGCCATGCCCAGAAAGGCCGCATGGGAACCCAGCAGGATGGAAATCAGCATGCCCCCGGCCAGATGGCCGCTGGAACCGGTACCGGGAATGGTGAAATTGATCATCTGGGCGGCGAAGATGAAGGCTCCCATCACGCCCATCATGGGGACCGCCGCCTCTTGTTGCGTCGCCTGCAGTTTGCGGGCACTCACGGCGATGGCGGTTCCCGAGGCCAGCCAGAACCCGGCCCCAATTTCAGCGGACAACAAAGCGTCGGACATGTGCATCAACCACTCTCCAATGCAGAAAAGTATGATAAATTTCTATTCCTTCTTAAAAATGACATTCTATGGAATCATGGCCGAGGTGTCAAGCATGCGGTGATGATCGGGTCAAAGGAGATCGATATGGAAAAAACTATTGAAAGATTCACCATCTCCCTGGAAGAGGAGTTGGCGCGCCAGTTTGACGATCTGATTCATCTGCGCGGCTACAAGAATCGCTCCGAAGCGGTACGGGATCTGTTACGCAAGGAGTTGGCCACGGTGAAACTGGAGCAGGATGGCTCAGGAGAGGGCGTCGGCGCCTTGAGCTACGTTTACGATCATCACCAGAGGGAACTCAGCCGCAGACTGACCCGGATGCAGCATGATGAACACGATTTGACCCAGGCCACCTTGCATATTCATCTGGATCATGACCGCTGCCTGGAAACCGTCGTCTTGCGCGGCGCGATGGACCGCATCCGCAGCCAAGCCCAATCCATCACCGCCGAATCGGGAGTGCAGTATGGCCATTTGCATCTGATTCCTCTGGACGGGGAGTAGCAAGTCCCCAAGACGGACCGTATCTAGGTGCAAGGTCGTGGCGGGAGGCATGAAATCTTAAAGTTTAAATCTTTGAAATAAAACATAAAAGACGTTTATTGATGATTTAAACCCAAACAAGACACACGTTCAACTCTTTGTTGCCGACCAATGGCATTTCCAAAATGGTCCAAAAAACAGGTCTGCGTTGTTCATTGATTTTCAAGGCAAAAGTTCGGTCCAAAATTCCAGGCCACTTCATATGAACGGTCCATAGCTTTTGGAGAATGTCGCCAGGGAGAAGGGAGAAAGGCCGTTTTTCGACTCCCGTTGGTCCAGTTTCCGACCGAGCGCAATTTCAAACCGGCGCGGCTATCTATTGAAAATATTGGAATTTTTCCAACAAAAAAAGCCGCTCTGGAAGGGCGGCTTTTGTGCTGAGAATACCTTGTCAAACAAAAATGGTGAACCAATATGAACATTCCAAACCAAATTCTCCACCTCTTGTTGCGGTGCAGCATGGAGAAAAGTTCAAAGATATCTTAGTGACCAATTGATCCAGAGATGGATAACCAGATTGATCTTCAAGGCTTTATCCATAGTGCATCAGAATTTATCCTCCGCGCCACATGACACCTGTGGACCACCTTTCAACTCCCGATTGGTAGGCAATGGCTTTTTCACCCATTTTTTCCAGGGATACAAGCCTGGGTCACGAGGCGAACACATCGTCCACAGAATTGGCGAAGACAAAGTTGTCACTCCATGTCTCGATCAATTCCAGGTTTGCCAACTTCACCTTTTCAGTCACCCAGTCTGGCGTCGCACCGAACTTACGACGTATCAGTTTCAGAAGCATGGAAGCGGCTTCTTCCTGGCGACCGATCTGAATCCCCATCAACCGTCCACGTTCCTCACCAATCCGCTCCACGCTTGTGATATAAGGCATTTTCTTGTTCTCCTCGAAGTTGGATAGATTTGTCCAGAATTGGTTGTCCAACTCTTCTGGCAGGTTCAGCACCCAGTCGATGAATCGAAAGAGGTTAACGATCTGTTGGCGGCTGAAGCCTCGTTCGTACAGCATGCGCGTAATGCGCATTTTCTGCTGAAATCGCTCTGTCGGCTGGTTCCTGGTCTGTTTGCCGGTCAGATGCGCCAGAGTGACGATGGCAAACGGGTTAGTGGATGACTCCAAAAGATCCATCCGAGACAGGTAATCCAGCAATTTTATGGCATTGAACTGGAAACTGACCTTCGATCCCCACTTCTGGTAACCAAACGCCGATGGCCGCCAAGCACCTTCTTCGTCAGCGAGGATAGCCAGGCTGACCACAGGTCTCTTGTAGAGGTCGAAGGCCCGATACTGACAGGTAAACATCCGCTCTTCGAAATGCGGGTCGCGGTTCCCCTGGACTTCGACATGGATCAGTACCCAGAGTTCGTCACCATCAAGCAGCCAGACCCTGACCAACAGATCAACACGACGATTGCCGGACTCCGCTTCCCGTGTGATCCGGTCCAACTCCTTGTCCAAGAATTCCGGGGCGCGCTGCCAGTCGATGCCATCATGTGCATCTGGCAGGAAAAACTCCAGAAAGTCCTTCAAATACGCCTTCAGGATCTCTTTCCATGGCGAGTCGTACTCGGTCGGTTGACTTTGATTGTCGTGATCGGTCATGTCAACATCCTCGAATGTTCTGCCTTTGAACTGGAGTCAAAGCCTTCAAGAAACAGCCTTCAAGAAACGATCATATGGGTGAATAATGTCAATCATGATCAATCCATAGAAGCAACTCATTCATGAAATCACTTTCTATCTTCGTCGGCATGTTCCGCAGCCGAACCACCTTGCAGATGGAAATCCTGGCCTTGCGACATCAACTGGCGGTCTTGCAAAGAACTCACCCTCGTCGGTTGCAGATCCACCCATTGGACCGCCTGCTTTGGATCTTGCTATCACGCATTTGGCAAGGTTGGCGTGAAGCCTTGGTCATCGTCAAACCAGCAACAGTGATCCATTGGCATCGTGAAGGATTTCGGCTGTTCTGGAAATTGAAATCCTGCCACAAACGCCTCGGTCGTCATACGGTCACGAAGGAACTCAAGGATCTGATTCGCAAAATGAGCCTTGAGAATCCCCTGTGGGGTGCGCCCCGCATCCATGGCGAATTGCTGAGAGCTTGGCGACCAAGTGGCAGAGACATCAGTCGCAAAATACATGATCAAACAAACTAAACCTCCATCTCAAACCTGGAAGACCTTCCTGGAGAACCACGCCGATTGCCTCGTTGCCATGGACTTTTTCACCGTGCCAACACTTTTCTTCAAGGTGTTCCACGTCCTGATTCTGCTTGACCATGAACGCCGCCGCATCATCCACTTCAACATTACCACCAACCCGACCGCCGCATGGGTCGCTCAACAAATCAGGGATGCTTTCCCCTGGGATTCTGCTCCTCGCTATTTGATCCATGATCGAGATCTGGTTCTTCATGGCAGGTGCCAAGAAATCCTGAAGGCCATGGGAATCAAATAGGTAAAAATTGCGCCAGCATCTCCTTGACAAAACGCTTATTGCGAACGAGTGATCGGGTCGATTCGCAGAGAGTGTCTGGATCACGTCATCGTGATGAACGAGGAACACCTGCGACGGACCCTGACCTCGTACCTGATCTATTATCACGAAACGCGCACTCATCTTGGTCTGGCCAAAGATTGTCCTGAGTCAAGGACGGTACAGCCAATTGGGGCAGGTGATGTCATCGCCATTCCGCATCTCGGTAGGCTGCACCATCAGTACCTGCGGAAAGCTGCCTGATCCAACTCCACAGTTTCGACTTGTCAAAGAGCGCATCCTAAAGAGTGAAGTTCCGATTCCTCTTGTCCGCTTCAGGAAAATTTGGGCCGTGGCGTCCGATGGAACCTCAATCTTGTCTCTGATTTTCGTGGAGATCCGCCTCAGTGTCCAGAAAAATCCTGCGGCCCCATCGCCAAATGGTCTGGCAATGGGGCTAAAAATGGGTCGGATGGGGTTTTTGATAGGGACAGGATGGAATTTACGAGATGCACATCGGCCTACCTCCTTAAGTAGCAATCAAAAATATTGAGCATATTGACCAGAATCTGTTCGCCAAGCATGGTTTGCAAGAGCGGAGACTCCTGGATGTATAACTTGTAGTTTGCGATCCTATTGCGCGATTTGTTCTGCTTTATGTATTCGCTCAGGATATCCAGGATCATCTCCGAGAAGAGCTTCCGCTCGCCCAGCATGAATCCCAGATCACTGTTTGCATGAGGCTCAGGGCGATAAAGCCGACCCTTACCTTGCAACATGTGGCTAATGCTGATGCCGGAGCTGTCGATATTCGCATCGCGCAGGCGAAAAATATTGACCTCTGATGTCAGGTTCCTCGGCAGAATGACCGGCTTACTCGGTGATGGGCAAATGACGTTACAGATCTTTTCTTCATTGATCGGCTCTTGATACTTTCTGCCATCTTTCAGTTCCTTACGCATCGTCTCCACGAATGTCCATGCGATGCCATAGAGAACCGCAAAACGGAGTACTTTGAATTGGACACTCAAATCGTAAACCGATTTAATGTTTCTTGTTAATCTTTTAGGCTTTCCATGGGTGTCGCATATGACGCCAAATTTGTATTTTAGCCGCTTTAAATTGTCAATTTTTTCTCTGTTGAGCGACTCACCATCTCTTTGCTCATCAACCAGTTCCGACAATGTCTTGCGCTCTGCAAAGATCGTCTCATTTTCATCTTCATATGACCAATTGATGACCTCCCTAGCCACCCGTATGCCTTCGAAGCACTCGTTAAGCTGCCCTGAACCATACAATAAGGCCAACCAACTTTTGATCTCCTGGATCATTATTTCGGCATTATCACAATCGATGAACAACCCTCTGACCGGGAGGAGCATCACATCATACCGTGATCTGATTTCTAGAGTCTTTTCACTAATATCGTTATTTTCATCAATCGCTTCCCTCAGGCTGATCAGATCCGGTTGAGAAAGGCTGATAATCCCTCTGGCATAGAGGCCGCAGATGTTCTTTCGAAGAGAGTTGGCACCCCTTTTACAAATATCTTGAAAATCAACCTTATCATTGGCCTCCATGTCGATGCTGGCATGGTATTGATCACGGAGAAAATCATGGATACGCTCGAAATCTGGAAAATCATTTATGACTTGTTGTCCAATGGCGGTTGCTGATACGATGCCTGTGGGATGTTGTTGAAAGTGCAGGGTGTGCAGCACCTGCAGCAGGAATCCAGAAAAAGTGCTTTCATCTCCTACTTCGGGGATAGACTCGCCTTCAGTAGACGGGCTTTGCGGACTCCATTTCGAGAGGTTGTAGTCTGCTGCCACGATCTCCACGGGAAATACCTTATTGCCAGGTGCTTTGTCTTGTTCATACTGCTGCAGAAGGCGTCTATAATTGTTGATGGATTTTACCGCAAAATTGTTTCCATTGAAGTCTTTGTATGTGATCTCAAAATATTTCTCGAAATTTCCATGCAGTTTATTGGGAGGAGGCACTGTGTCCTCGATATACAAGATCCTTATCTTATTCATTCCAATCTATTCCTTTTATATGAAGCGCAACCCTGTACACGGCTTGTCCTTGGACGATTTCCCGCTTGTACCAGATGTTACCCATATCAAAATTTCGAAGAAGACTATAAACCATTCCCAATCCTGTGCTTGGGGTCTCCTTTACCGAGATATAGTCGATATCGTTATCTCTAGAATTTACATAGTTATTCGAAAATATTACGACCTTTATGTCGTTCAGGGTGGTCGTTGTTACTTCCAAGGATACACAAGAATTACTTTCAATAATTACACCATGATTTAATGCATTCAAAAATATCTCGTAAATAATAGCCCAGACGACATCCTTGTTAAACGTGCATAGTTCATAATCGGGATCGCTGATAGTCGGTTTGACCACAAGTTTTAACGGCACTTTACAGTATGTCAGATTCAGACCAACCGACAGGCTGGTATTTTCGGTTGCATGATCCTTTTGGCAAATTTTTATTACGTCATTAAATATCCCATAAAGATCAATATCTTTAGTGTAGCAGAGGAACTTCTCGATTTTCGTGACATTCCGTCTGCCCTGTCGGTCACGGTAAAAGTTGAACAGCTCATCCCAGTTAGAGAAACCCCATAAGCGCGTAGCGGAGAACAGGCTATAGAGCGATTTGACATCATGCGAGGTGTATCGAATCGCAGTTTTCAACTCGTCAATATTTAGTGTATTAAAATTATTAGTATTAGCGTCGAAAATATTATCGAGTCTCCTTTGGATGGGAAAGATGCGATTGGCCATTAGATGACCGGCGTTCCTGAAGGCGTCAGCACGTGTTCGTGCCTGCCCTAATGCCTCCTGGTAGTTCCGCTCATCTGGATAAAAGTGGGCCTCCGCGACAGGCCGCGCGGCGACTTCCATGATGGCCCTTACCCAGCCGAGGATCTTGGCATAAGCCGTCGTCATCGTGTTTGTGTTGTAGAACACATCGCCGAGGGGCTGTAACAGCTCAGGATAACGCTCTGTGTATGAGTGCCATGATTTTAGGACGACCACTGCAATGATGGCCGTGTTTGTCAACAAGCCTTCAACCAGTATGGAGTCGATCGCGGGGAAGATAAATACACCTGGATTATCGTCCCATGAGTTAGCAGCTACGAAAGTTCCATCTGAGGCGATCATCCCATTACCACCCATTTTTTTCGGCAGCATGTCCAGGTTACCATCGTCAAGTTCCGATTTGGTGATCAACAGACCGCCGTCATGCAGCATCCTAAACCACTCTTTCCTCTCTGCGAGATGACGGGAATCAGAGATATTGGGCGATATGTCCGATACAGCCTTGACTGCTTGATCAATTAGATTGAATCCCAGCGTGTCCGAGTCCAGATTCTTTGGAAATCCGACCACGATCTTCGAGGGACAGGAGTCGCACACCAACGATTCATAGTGCGCACTGATTGTTTTTTTGTGCCTGCGCAGAATCATGTAGCTGGAACAGACGATGCCGAGTTGCTTTGTTAAAACATCCTTGAACACCACGCCGGGAAAAACCTGCTCGCTACGATCCAACAAATTGTTGATTTCACCGGTCGCATCCGTCAAACCCAATGATATTTTTCGGATGCATTTTTTTAGATTCTGTATGGCCCAGTATGCTGACTCTTCCATGTTTTGAAGCGAGTCATGCTGGTGTCGACCCTCAAGGGCGAAGGATCGACTCGAAAGCCGGAAAGCTCTCATGGTCCGCAGTGAATATTTTTTTAATGAACGGATAAGAGAAGAGATCGATTCGACATATTCGGGGATGGTGCCGGAATGGGGCTGTTGAGAGGAATTCGGCTCCAATATCAGCTCCTTGTACAGAATGTCGGATTGGCTCTGGAAAAAGGCCTGCGCCTCGTTCCCACCGATCTGCTGAATCTTTTCCACTACTACGAACCAACCGCCTGGCTTCAGACTGCGGGAAATTTCTGCTATCCGCTCATCGTTGTTTTGAATATGATGAAAGACCATAAAGCTCCATACACCATCGAACTCATCGTTTGACAAAGGCAGAGAGGAGGCTTCCGAACAGTCGGGAATGACTAGGTTTTCTAGATTCAGGCTGCGCAGATACGCACGCCAATGAGGGGATGGTTCAATGACGGTCACCTGCACGGCCAAACCGCAGAGAGCAAGAAACTGAGCTAGTGTCCCAGGACCGGCACCGAAATCAAGAATGCGGCGACCGGTGCCCAATGCATCGAGGGGAATCATAGTGATGGCCAAGGCGAACCATTGATCACGAGGGGGGGTAAGATTGGTCAAAATCCAAAGAGGGGGAAATAGTTGATCAAAGCTGCTGGTCCAGCCCAAGCAGTTGCACAAGCTCTCTTTTTCCTTGCAGTCAGGTCCATGAAGAACGGAGATGACGTGACGATCCAGTGCCTGCGCGAGCTTATGGTCATCATCTCCCCTTAATTGCGAGACGGCATCCAGAGTAAAGAAGTCATCCAGCAGTTCGGTTAGAACCTTCTGCGCCACCTCCCGCCTTGCAGAAGCTCGCATCTGCGATACGACGCGAGTGATATCCTTCATCTGCATATATTGTTTCATGGCAGGATGGACTCCATGATTGATCCGTCCATCACCTCGGAGGGATCCATAGGTGTTTTCAGCTCGCCATTCTCATGCATGTGACTAATGATCCATTGCAAGTCTTCCAGATTAATGGAACCCGGGGATCGTTTGCGGATTAGGTCGTTGGTTAGTTCGAGTGCCCTTCTTTCTTTATCGAGGTTCATTTTATCCATGTGCTTCTTCAGATAGATCATGACTTCCTGCTCATGATTCTTTTCGAAGCAGTAGCTCCAGCCCTCCAGAGTGGCGACGATGAACTGTCTGACCTCTTTCCAGTTCTCCCGCAACATCTTTTCCGAGGTAAAGATGACGTTACCCCATGTCCTGATGCCAAGATCCTCCATGGTTAAGCGGCTCAGTGCGAGACCTTGGAGTTCCAGGCTCACCCCTTCGTTGGTTATGGCCCCGGGGTAGACGTCCAAATTGCCCTCAAGGAAAGCGAGTAGGTCATATTTGACCGGTATTTCCGTGATGGTGCTTCTGTCGATGGAGAATTTCCGCAACGTTGACAAATAGTATAAATAGGTAGGGCTCCCATGCTTGATTCCAACCCGTTTGCCCATCCAGTCCTGGGGTGTGCGTATGGCCGCGCTTTGTCGCGAAAAAAAAGCATGGTACCCCTGCTGATGAATGACCGCGATGATACGAAGTGGCACTCCTGCCTCTCTTGCCTTGATAACTTGATTGGGACTGTTGGCAAAGCCGATGTTATCCTTGCCCGAACCCACCGTTTGAATAGATGGATTGGTCAGTCCGCCCGGGTACAAATTCACCTTTAGACCGCGTCGTGCATAATAACCCTTTTCCAGTGCAACGATCTGACCTGCGGAGTTAGCGTTGGCCTGCCACCCCAAGCGTATATTCAGTTCCTTCGAGATCTTTTCCTCATCGCCGCACCCCGTCAAGGGAAGCAGCATATGGATGATCAAAATCAAGATTCTCAGCCTTGTCATTATCTCGGATACACTCTCTATCAGTCACTCATGCTGGCACCGTTTAACAACGTGGGAGCATCTTCAGCATCGCGTAAGACATGACAAGGCAAGGCAAGGCAAGGCAAGGCAAGCTAATCAGCCACGAGGGCATGCCACATACCCTTGCCGCCGCCGCCCTCGTTTTCATCCTGGTGAGGGATCAGTCATTCTGATGGCCGTAGCGACATTTCCCCATAGCAAGGCCAAAATTCTGACCATCTCGATCATCATAGCCCAACCAAATTGAAATTGGAATTTCTCAATGGGCTGTTTAGGGATCATCGGAGCGCGCCGGAGTCATGAATTTCATTCACCAAGCTGTTGTCATGACTGCCACCGATATCGGGATCTTTTTTCAGCAGTCCATACTTGCGCGCCATTTCGCCGGTACGTTCCCAGGTCTCATGATCCATGATGCCGACACGCTCTGGATCTGGCTGCAGGAGTATACGTTTAGTCGCTTTCCAGATCTCAATTTCAGATTTTTTGTCGAGTTTTGGATTGTGCTTCATGACCAGTGAGACAACCTTCTCATCATCCATCTTCTGAGACTGTATGATTCCACGCAATTCGGCGATAAGGAATCGCTTCAAGGTTTCACGCTTCTCTTTCAAAGAGATTTCGGAGGTGAAGTAAACATTGCCTCCCGGGCGAACGCCATATTCATATGGATCTATTATGTCAACCTCGAACCCCTTGTTTCTGGCGATGATCGGCTGATTCGTTATGAATGCCGGAAAAACCTCGACGGTCCCGTTGAACAAAAACTCCAGATTGAAGCCAATGGGAATTTCTTGCACCTTGCTTCGATCGATGTTCTGCTTGTTCATCAAAGCTTCATATATGGTGCCCTTGTCCGTACCTAACATCACGCCGACCTTACGACCGACAAAATCCTTTGGATCCTTAATGCCAGAGGCGCGAAGCGACATGAAACCAACACCTGATTTTGTTGTATCCTCGGCGATGGCCACCACTGGAATTCCCTTTTCACGGGCTACAAGAATTTGGTCGTAACTCGCCAAGCCAACAAGATCCAAGCCGGTGACAACTAATTTTATCGGATCTAGGCCAGGCCCTCCAGGTTGGATTTCGACTTTCAGGTTCTGCTGGTCAAAAAATCCTTCTTCTAAAGCAAAGAAATGGGGCGCGAACGAGCTGTAAACCAGCCACTTCAGGCGAAATGACAGACTTTCTTTGCTGACCTGCTCTTGTCTTTGTTCAATCTTTTCATCGGATCTGTCCTGGGACCAGCCAAGCGTACCGAACAGCATGATGGATGTTACCACCAGAACAGTGATATGGATGTTAAACAACTTTGAGTGCCTAGTATGTTTTATGTTCATTGTCAACTCCTGATCGAGAATCTGTTACCAAGTGTTGCCTCTACCATGGAAATTAGTCCGAAGAATGTGATTCCGATACCAGAGGCCAGTATGATCGCACAAAAAAGCAACGGCGTGTCGATATTATATGAAGCCATGATAATGGTAAAACCAAGGCCCTGTTTGGCTCCAGTCAACTCGGCAACGATGGCACCCACCACCGAGAGGCTTGACGAGATCTTCAATGCCGAAAGAATATAGGGCATCGCGTTGGGCAGCCTCAGTTTGACCATAATTTCAAGGCGCGTGGCCGACAGAGAGTGCATGAGAGTCAATGCATCCGGATCAACACGGCTCAAGCCGAGAGTCGCGTTCACCACCAGGGGGAAAAATGCGATGATCGCCGACATAATCACCTTACCTGTGGGGCCGTAGCCGAACCAGATGACGAGTAACGGCGCGATGGCGATGATCGGCACTGATTTTAAGGCGATCATGTAGGGATAAAAAGACCGCATCGCCATGGAAGAGGAAGAGAACAGTACTGCCACCATGATGGAAATTACATTGGCCAGCATGAACCCCCCTAACGCTTCGGAGGATGTCACCAGTGTATCCGTGGCCAAACTGCCCCAATGTTGCTTGAAGGCGTCGAGGATTCTGGATGGCGCGGGTACCAGATACTCCTTAACATCAAAATATCGGCACAGCAGTTCCCATATGACGATAAACAGAACGAAGACCATCATCGGCGCGAGGAACCGGCTGACGCGTCCCCCCTGTTGCAACGGAACGAACTCCTCCATTTTAGCGGATTTAATACTGGTAGACATTTTCCAACCTCTGTCGAAGGGCGCGGGTGATGTCGATGAACGCTGAAGAGTCCCGTATGGCATGCGACCGGTCTTTTGGTAAGGTGACCTCCACCACCTGTTCAATTGTTGCCGGAAGGTGGGAAAACAGGTAGACCCGATCGGCAATGAAAACAGCCTCCTCAATGGAGTGCGTGACGAAAACGATAGAACTGCGATATCGATCCCTGATTCGCAGAAGTTCCAGATTCATCCGGTTCCGCGATATCTGATCCAGGCTTGCAAAAGGCTCGTCCATGAGAAGGACTTCAGGCGAGGTTAGATAGGCTCTGGCTAGGGCGACCCTGGACTGCATTCCACCCGATAGTTGGTGGGGATAGGCGTTTCGGAAGGATTCCAGTCCCATGATCGCTAGTAGTTCGGTGGCCTTCTCTTTGTAGTTGGCGTCATCATCGACTCTTGAAGAATTGTTTAGTTCTGCGGGGAGCAGGACATTCTGCAGAACCGTTCGCCAAGGGAACAAGACCGGACGTTGAAACACAAAGGAGACCGATCTCTTTTTGCGTGCCAGATCGGGATCCGAACTGCTGATGAGGATCTGTCCCTCGGTAATCGGCGTCAGGCCGGCTAACGCTTTGAGGAAAGATGTCTTACCGCAACCTGACGGGCCGATGATGGAGACAACCTCGCCCGGATCAATGGTCATGTTGATATCATGAAGGACCGGGATCGTTTTTTTCTTGGTCAGTTGATAGCTGAGCGAAACATGCTTGAACTGAATCATGTCGTTAGAGACCATCGCGATCATTTGATCGTCTATGAGTGATGTCGCAAATTTGTCTGCCGTACAGATCGGAGCCGATCTCATGGTGCGTGATAGCAGACTCTTGCTGAATGCTCTGTAGGATATTTCTCATGGTGATTATCACATTCTCATCCTGGGTGAAACAAACAACGAAACCCGATAAACACAGGCATGTGCCGAACCGGATCATCTTCAAAGTCGTATATTACATCGACTCAAGCTCAACACAAGAATCGGTCTACGCTTATAGATACAAAATACGCTGTTGTGGAACGGTCCGTCTGACAGTCGCTGACAAATCCGTGAGTCCCCTGCAAAAAGTCCAGCGAAAATTCGCTTAACATGTTGAAATTGTTTATGAAAACTTCGTTTTTTTGCCAAAAAAATAAAGTTCAACAAATTCAATCAGTTGCAGAGGGATCTTTCCTGTTGCTGCTGACACAATCTGACATTGACAGTCAGTGTCCACAAGGACATCAAATTTTCTGACATGATACCTAAAAGAAAGCCACATAACTTGCACAAAATATCACGGTCACTTCAACCTGCACTATTGAACCAGGAGATGAACATGAGTGGTCAAATTGTTATTGGTGGATTCCAGTTTAACATTGCAAAGCTTGTTATTTTTATTGGGAACGCTGGAGACCTGATCCAGTCGGATTTTTCCGGCCAGAAGGCGACGCTGCAGAAAGGTTTGATGTATCAAGTCGAGGATGTTGTCAAGGACTTTCCTACGCAGGTCAATGTCGAGACATTAGGAAAACAGACCTCTGCGAAGCCTGAATTTATTGGCTATGATCGTCGCATGAGGGGCGTTGCTAAGCTTGCGCAGGTTGGCGGGCGTATTGACAAGATCATTTAAACCGCATCCATATCGGGATGCGTTGTTTTACCTTCAGGAGTCCATGGGCGAAGCCTATGTGACTTTAAAGTATAAAATTTTTCCAAAAATCTGCTTTAAAGTCAAAGCACTGGTGGGAGAAATCCCCTAGACCCCCGCTTTTTTTTTCAACAGGACTTTCCCCAAAATTCAGGCAGCACATGGCGTAACCCTTGATGGGGTATAGGAATCTGACGGCCAGAAAGTGAAACGGAATTTTTTTGGGAGACTTTTTGTAGGGTAAGGGGCGCTCTGCGGTGAGGTAGGATTCCGGTTGTGAAGCCAGGAACACCAACCCCATCCGCAGGAGGCCCCGCCCCATGATAGCGCAGACTGCCAGCAAATTCCGATCCCATTTGGATCATTTTTCGGGGAGACTTTCCGCCGGGTTGGGCAAAGTGGTGCGGCGCTTCGTGGGGGAGACGATGTATGGAGTGGTTGCTCGTATCGCGGCAGCGTCCGTCTGCTCGTATGCGGCTATCACAGGGTCGAGCAATGATCGCGGCGGGGGCTTTTAAGAAGACCTTAAAATACAGGCTTGCGCAGGAATATATCATGTGATATGCTTCCTATATTAAATTCACACGATCTCATTAAAGAGAATGCCAGTGCAGCCCACGCCACAAGACGATTATACCGAACGGATCAAACGCCTACGTATTCGCATGGGCTTGACTCAGGCGGCGTTGGCAAAGGAACTGGGCGTCTCTTTTCCCACCATCAACCGATGGGAAAACGGCAAGACCAAGCCATCCAAACTTGCCTGGACACAATTGCTGGAGCTTGCGGGTGAAAATGATACATTTTCCGGTCGGATTGCTGAACCGGAATCACCCGCGCACATGGATGATCACCCAGGCATGGATTTTACGGCCAACCCAGCGGTGGTACGCACTCTGGCTGAAGGGGAAAGGCTTTCGTTCGGGCATCTTGCCAACCCTGCGTTCGCCACCGAAATTTCCAGCATCGATCCACTGCCGCACCAACGCATCGCCGTCTATGATCACATGCTCCGGCAAACACGCTTGAGGTTTCTGCTGGCCGATGATGCTGGTGCGGGCAAGACCATCATGACTGGTCTGTATATTCGGGAGATGCTTTCCCGCCGCATGATCAAGCGCGTTCTGATTATTCCACCCGCAGGATTGGTGGGCAACTGGCAGAGAGAACTCCAGGTGCTCTTCAACATGAAATTCAAGGTGATTAGTGGCAGTGACACCAAATCCGGCAATCCGTTTGCGGGAGCGGATGGGGACAGATGCATCATCAGTGTGGACACCCTGGCAGGTTCTCGCGTTTTCACCGTATTGCAACAGCCTGAGGTCGAGTCATACGACTTGGTGGTTTTCGACGAGGCACATAAACTCTCCAGTGACCGGGGCAGTGATTTCCGTGTCAAAAAAACAGATCGGTATCGTTTGGCTGAGGCCCTGGCCGGCGTTCACACCGGGGATGAGTCATGGCAGCTTGCATGGTATGCCCACCACCTGCTTTTGTTGACGGCCACCCCCCATATGGGCAAGGAGTATCCCTATTACGCCATCTGGCGGTTGCTGGATTCCGCAGTTCTCTCCACCATGGAGGCGTTTGATCAATTTCCCGCCGAATTGAGAAAAAACCATTTTATCCGACGCACCAAGGAAGAGATGGTCCGCCTGGATGGCGCGCCCCTTTATCCTAAACGGATTTCCGACACCTTGGCCTATGAACTCTCCCAGGGAGAGATTGGCGAACAGACGCTTTACGAGGCGACCACAGAATATCTGCGTCATGTTTACAACAAGGCCAAGCTGCTCAATCAGTCCGCCGCCCGTTTGGCCATGAGCGTTTTTCAGAGGCGGTTGGCCAGTTCCACCTATGCGCTGTTGCGATCATTTGAACGACGCATCGAAAAGCTGGAGCAGATTATTGAGGATGTGCAGCTCGGAAAAATCACTATCGAACAGTTGCTCACCCTGCAACGCCGTATTCGTGAAGAGGACGACATCCTGGATACTAAAACGGCGGACGATGAAAGCGGCGCAGAGGGGCAAGAGGAGAATGAAATTGCCGAAGAGAGGCTGTTGAAGGGTGTTATCGCCACATCCCTGGCGGAACTGCTGGCGGAAAAGGAGCAGGTCATCGGCCTGCGTGACTTGGCGCGACGGGTTCACGACGGTGGATTGGAGTCCAAATTCGAAAAATTGAGGGAGATCATCGCTAACCCTAAATTTACAGGTGAAAAAATAATCATATTCACCGAGCATCGGGATACCCTGATTTTTCTGACGCGCCGCCTGGAGGGAATGGGATATACCGGCCAACTCGCCCAGATTCACGGCGGTATGCATTATACGGAACGGCAGACGCATGTGGAGCGTTTTCGTTTACCCACGACGGAAGGTGGTGCCAGATTCATGCTTTGCACCGATGCCGCCGCAGAAGGCATCAATCTGCAATTCTGCTGGATCATGGTCAACTACGACATTCCCTGGAATCCAGCCCGACTGGAGCAGCGCATGGGGCGCATCCACCGTTATGGGCAGAAGCATGACCCGGTGATCATCCTCAATCTGGTGGCACCGGGTACCAGGGAAGGCCGGGTGTTGAAGACCCTGCTGGACAAGTTGGAAAAAATCCGCAAGCAATTGCGCTCCGACAAGGTGTTCGACAGCATTGGCCGCATTTTCTCGGACGTCTCCATCAAGCGGTATATGGAGATGGTTTTGGATGAAAACGCCGATGTGGAAAGTGTGGCCAGGGAACTGGACGGACGTCTCAGCAAGGAGCAGATGCTGGCGTTATCCGAGCGGGAACGGCGCATCTATGGTGACGGGGATGTGGTCCGGGATCTTCCCCGTCTGCGGGAGACCATGGAAAAAGAGACCTATTTCCGGCTGCTGCCAGGCTATGTGCGTCAATTCATCGAGAAAGCCGCACCATTGGTTTCCATCAACCTGGAAGGGAATCTGGATGACCATTTCTCCATGACCCCGGCCCGCAAAGGTGCGATGGACCCGTTGTTTCCCGTTCTGGAACATTACGCTCCAAGCCAGACAAAACGCATGACCTTGCATCGTCCCGCAGATCGGGACGCATCCATATGGATGCATCCTGGTGAGGTGGTTTTCGAGGCATTTCGTGAACTGGTCCGGGAACGCCTGGACAGGGATGCTTTGCGCGGATCGGTCTTTGTGGATCCCACGGCCCAGCGACCTTATCTGTTTCATCTGGCCCGGTTGACCATTGTTCGCCAGGCCGATCCAGAGATGACGGAACTGGGGCAGGAAGAGGTACTGCAATACCGTCTTGTGGGTGTGCGCCAGGAAGAGGGGCTGGAGATCGCCTTGTGCCCGGTGGAACATTTGCTGATGTTGCGAGACGGACGCGGACTGCCCGCCGAGGGTCAACGACTGGCCGTGCATGGTGAGACCAAAAAGGAGCAAGCTGAGGCGTTCCTTGTGGAACGGGTGGCCCGTACCATGGCGGTGGAGATGCGTGCCAGCATGCTGGATGCTCTTGCCCATCGGGAGGAAGGGATTCAACGGGGCTTTGACCATCGGGAAGCGGAATTGGCCACGGCCCGCGCGAAAATTTCCCGCAAGGCCCGCGAGGGTAACAAGGGGGCGATTCTGGAACTGGCGAAAATCAAAAATCACCAACGTGAGATTGCCATGCGCCGTGAGAAGGCACTTTCCATGTTGCGCCGGGAACCGGAATTGATTGTCCCCGGCAGGGTGGACTTTATCGCTCACGCTCTGGTGGTGCCGTCACAAGAGGATGCGGATCAGGAAGCCTTCGACGCCAACACGGAAAAAGTCGCCATGGAGATGGTTCGTGTTTATGAAGAGGCCCTGGGCGCAACGGTGAGGTTTATCCACACCCCGGCATTGGCCATGGCCGCCAGTCTGCCGGACCATCCAGGATTTGATATTTTTGCCACTTACCCCGATGGAAAACGCCGGTGCATTGAGGTCAAGGGGCGGGCGGGCATTGGAGATGTCGAGGTGACGGAAAACGAATGGGCGCGCGCTTGCAATTTAAGGCATGATTATTGGCTGTATGTGGTGTACCATTGTGCAACACCACGTCCACAACTGGTGCGTGTCCAGGATCCATTCGGCAGGCTGCTGGTCAAGGCCAAGGGGAGCGTGATGATTGGTTCTCAACAAATTTTACAAGTTTCGGAGGCGCAACCATGAACCAAGCCATTATTGACTCCATTTGTCGGACAACGGCTGATTATCGGGCGGATGAGGGGCTTCAGCCTACGCCTGACAGGATTATACGATGGGTAAGCCAATTCGATGAAGAGGTTCGAGAGGATTTATTGCTAGAGCTTGATTATGTTTTCAAACAAACATATCTTAGCAAGGATGCAACAATCAATTTTTTAAAAAGAGTTGTATTTAGCAATAAACTTACAGAACAATCACCAGAATCTTTTTGGAATAATGCTGTCTTACTCGATATTCAGACCAACAGTCAAAGTCAAAAACATATGATAGGCATGATCGATGATCTGTTGAGCAATGAATTAAACGTCAGATCTACACATTCAGGCTCTGCTAGCTCCACTTTTGTTTATATTGATGATGGTCTTTTTAGCGGAAATCGTATTCTTCGTGATCTATCTCAATGGATAACTGATTGTTCTCCTGATGTTGCTACAGTTCATGTTGTTGTTTTGGTTATTCACTCAAACGGGCTTCATTATGCCAATAAAAAACTTACAACTTTAATCGAGCAATCAAGTAAAGCTGTCAATTTAAAATGGTGGAAACTTATCAAGATCCAAGATCCTTATAATTTTACGGAAGACGCAGACGTCCTTCGCCCAAAAGCCCTACCTAGTTCACCGGATGTTGTTGAATATGTGAATTATTTAGCAAAATTGAATTTTTCACCTGTTATGAGAAGCAAAGGAGATATTGGACCTCTCAAGCTTTTTTCTACTGAGAAAAATCGAATACTCCTTGAAGAGCAACTACTGATCTCCGGGGCACGACTTCGGGCTAAGCATCAAAATCTTCCTGAAGTTGCAAGGCCTCTCGGGTTTTCAATATTGAAAACGCTTGGATTTGGGTCGATGATGGTTACATACAGGAATTGTCCCAACAATTGCCCTTTGGCGTTCTGGGTGGAAGACGATGATTTTCCGCCATTATTTCCCAGAAGAACAAATCAACCGATCTTTAATTTTTCCGCAAAAACAAACATAAAGGATCTTTTTGGGCTGCTTTGACAATCAAACATTTTAGCCATTTCAATAAAATGGAACCATAACATGTCGAAAACTATCGAGACCCGCCGTTATCTTCGTTCTGAAGCTGCAGTCTTTCTAAAGACGCAGGAGCGTTTTGGTGGGCTGTCGAATATGGCTGGAGGATTTCCCCTGAATATTGGTGGAGTCCGTGTTCTTTCTTCCGAGGCACTTTATCAAGCATGCCGTTACCCTCACATGCCTGATGTGCAGAAGATCATTCTTGATCAATCCAGTCCAATGACCGCAAAGATGAAAACCAAACGCTTCCGCCTTCAATCACGACCAGATTGGGAGCAGGTTCGAGTCAGAATTATGCGTTGGTGCCTTCGGGTCAAGCTTGCACAGCACCGTCCAAGTTTTACGGAATTGCTTCTTTCGACCGGTGAATTACCCATCGTGGAAGAATCACGCAAGGACTCATTCTGGGGGGCGAAGCCGGTTGAAGGAGACAGTTTGGAAGGTATGAATGTCCTTGGACGCTTGCTCATGGAATTGCGGGAGATTGTACGCAAAGAACTTCCAGAAAATTTACGTACCGTTGCCCCCCCCAATATTCCCAATTTTCTGCTTCTTGGGCTGCCAATCGGACGGATCGGGAAAGAAATGTCAATTGTGATCTCATCTGCCAATCGATTGCCACTGTTTGATGATGCAGAGGAACAAGTCGCTTCTTTTTCTCCTCCATCAATCACACATGAATCAACCATCGGTATCCATCCATGACCGATTCCCCCCGCCTCATCGAACACGCCTTCCCACTGAAGCAGACCTCTCTGGACTCGGTGCATGAGAAGAACGTGCGCCATGGGCATATCTCCACCTTGCACATCTGGCCAGCGCGACGGCCTTTGGCGGCGTGTCGGGCGGCTTTGCTCGCCACGCTGTTGCCGGATCCTGGCACCCCGGAGGGGCGAATGGAGTTGTGCGAAAAGATCGGCGGAAAAGTGGTGGAGAAGATTGAACGCAAGAAAATGCCGGGTGGACGGATTGTGGAGCGGGTCAAGGAGGAGACCGTCGGCGGTATTCTTCATTGGCATCGGGAGCGGGAGAACGCTGAAACCCTGGAGTGGTTGTGTCAGGAAATCAGGAGGGCCTATGGTGGCCGCGCGCCCCGTGTGTTGGATCCCTTCTCTGGAGGCGGGGCGATTCCCCTGGAGGCCTTGCGGTTGGGATGCGAGGTGACGGCGGCGGACATCAACCCGGTGGCTTGGTTCATCCTGAAATGCACCCTGGAGTATCCCCAAAGGCTGGCTGGACATACTCTGCCTCTGCCGGAGTTCATCTTGCGGGATGAGTCGTTCATGCGCGACTTCCTGAAGGTCCATGGGATGGAAGGTCACAAAGTGACCATGATCCTGGAACGCCTGGGCCACCAACGCAAAGCACCCAAGACGTTCGATGATTTCTGGACAGAAGGCGCGACAGCCAACACAGTAGAGACAGCCCCCACCGCGAAGAAAATCACATCTAGAAATGCGCAAGCGGCAAAGGCTGCTGCTGCCGAATGCTCTTTGGCAACCATTCCTGAAGCGGATCTGGCCTGGCATGTCCGGGCCTGGAGCCGATGGGTGCTGGCCGAGGCGCGCCAGGAATTGTCTCCATTCTACCCCACCTATGCCGATTTCGAGCCTTTAAGTCTGGTCACCCCCAAGCCCTATGAAAAACAAGAGATGCGTCTGGTACCTTTGCGTCAGGACGCCACGCCAGACATCGAAGCACTGAACGCTGAATTCAGCCCGGAATATTTGAAGGACAAGAACAATCCCCGTTGGATCGCCAAACCCACGGTGGCTTATCTGTGGGCGCGAACCGTGCCATGCAAGCACTGTCGTGCCCTGGTGCCTTTGCTCAAAACCCGGTGGCTGTGCAAAAAGGAGAACAAACGCATCCTCCTGACCATGGAACCCAACCAGAACAAAAGCGGTGTGGTCTTTGGAGTGCAGACGGCACTCCCGGCAAAAGGCGGCAATACAGCCCAACGCCGGGAATACGACAAACGCCTGGGAGCAGGCACCATGTCCAAGGCCGGGGTGAAATGTCCCTGTTGCATGGATACGATCATGACCATGGCCGACATACGTCTGGAGGGTGTATCAGGCAACCTGGGCAGCATCAATACGGCTGTGGTTGTGGAGGGTCGGCACGGGAAAGAGTATCGGTTGCCAACTGAGTTGGAAATCGAGATGGCGCAAAAAGCACACGAAGTTGGCGAAGCAGTGTTTCAATTGATCCCCTTTGGCAAACCGACAGAACCTTTGCCCAGCAAGGAAGCACTTGGGTTTCGCGTTCCTCTTTATGGTTTTGACCAATGGGGCAAGCTGTTCAATCATCGGCAACTACTTTCCATGGGGGTGTTGACCCGGATTTTGCGCCGCTTCTGGTCTGAGGCTTTCGTATTTGACGCCACATGGAGGGAAGGAGTCGCGGCCTATCTGGCACTGCTTATCGACAAGGTGGCGGACTACAACTCCACCATTTGCATGTGGCATAATTCAGGGGAAAAAATTGGACATACGTTTGCCCGTTTCGCCATCCCCATGACCTGGGATTATGCCGAGTCTGCCACCATCAACGATGTCGGCGGCTCGCTTTGGGCGCATGCGGACTGGGTGGCCCGGTTTGTCGAACATGTCCTACTGATCCGCAATCCCGTTCCCCCTGATGTTCTGTGCGGTTCCGCCATCGGGACCGCCATGGAGGGGCTGGACGCCATCATCACGGATCCGCCTTATTACGACGCTATCCCGTATTCCGACGCAATGGATTTTTTCCATGTGTGGCTGCGGCGTGGTCTCTCCGGCCTCTCCCCGGAGTTTGACCAGGCGTTCGCCAACCCCCTGGCTCCCAAATGGGATAAGGAGAGCAATGATGGTGAACTCATTGATGACGCCAGCCGACATGACAATGATGGAAAAGCCTCCAAACATGCCTATGAGGAAGGGATGTCGCGTGCCTTCCAGGCTTGTCACAAGGCGTTGAACCCGGCGGGCAGACTCGTGGTTGTCTTTGCCCATAAACACCCGGACGCCTGGGAGACCCTGGTTTTTGCCATCATTCAGGCCGGTTTCATTGTCGATGGCAGTTGGCCCATTCAAACCGAAATGGGCAACCGGATGCGGGCCATGTCTTCCGCCGCTCTGGCCTCCTCGGTCTGGTTGGTTTGCAAGAAACGTCCTCTCACTGCCAAAGCCGGATGGGATAATCAAGTAATGAAATCCATGAGGGAGAACATTGCCCTGCGACTCCGGGAGTTCTGGGATGCGGGCATCCGGGGACCGGATTTTGTTTGGGCCGCCACTGGCCCGGCTCTGGAGGTATACAGCCGGCATCCCATTGTCAAAAAGGCCAACGACCCCGGCCAGATCATGGCCGTAGGGGAGTTTCTCACCCTTGTTCGACGCATGGTGGTGGACTTCGTGGTGGGCCGGGTGCTGACTGGCGACCGGGAAGGCAGTGGTCTTGCCACGGAACGCATGGACGCCATCACGGCTTATTATCTTCTCCATCGTCATGATTTCGGAATTGCTGAAGCGCCCATCGGCGCATGTATTCTTTACGCCACGGCCTGCGGTCTCTCTGACCGGGATCTGGAAGCCAACTGGCAGATCCTGGTGCGTGCCAAGGGCAAGGCTGATCTCGATGGCAACGGCCAGGAAGAGGATGACCCACTCGATGACGATTTGGCAGAAAATGAGGAAAAACTGGAATCCGGCAATCTGGTCAAGCTGCGTCCATGGTCATTGCGAAAACACCGATCCATGGGTTACGAGGCCCCCGGCGGTCAGCCTGTCCCCCTGATTGACCGTATTCATCGCCTGATGCATCTGTGGCAGGAGGGTGATGTCAACAAACTGGATCAATACCTGGATGAACACGGTCTGCGCCGTCAGGAACTCTTCCGCCGCCTGCTCCAATCCCTCATCGAACTCGCTCCTCAAGGCAGCGAAGAACGATCCCTTTTGGAGCGCATCAGCAATCATATCGGCTCCCTGGGGGCGGTGGACGACCGGCAAAAAACGCTTTCTTTGGATCACCCGGAATAAGGAATCACGCACATGGCCGCCTATCTTCCCTGGACCCCCTGGCATAAAGTATTAACGCTCCGGGATGACCTTCGCTCCGGCGAATTGCCCATGCACATGTTTGCCGCCGACCTCTACGAGGTACTGATTCAAAGCGGCAAGCGGCCCATCTACGAGGATCCGGCGCAATTCTTTGCACTGACTTTTCCCACCTTCAATTTGCGTCAGTTGGTGCGGGACGTGGTGCTGCGGGTGGCGGGCCGCAACAGCAAAGCGGTTCGACAACTGGAATTGACCTACGGGGGCGGTAAAACACACACCCTTATCACGTTGCGTCATCTGGTGGCCGAGCCTGCCAACCTTCCCAGTCTGCCCGCCGTGGCGGAATTCCGGGAGGCCATCGGCGAACCCCCGCCCAAAAGCCGGGTAGCGGGCTTGTGCTTCGACAAGTTGGACGTAGAAAAAGGCATGGCCGTGCTGGACCCCAAGGGACAATCCAGAGTTCTGAAACATCCCTGGAGTGTGCTGGCCTGGCAACTCGCTGGCGAAGATGGCCTGAAACTCCTGCACGCCGAATCGTTGGTCGAGGAACGGGAGAGCGCGCCAGCGGAAAATCTGCTCACCGAACTGCTGGAGATGCCCACCAAAGAGGGACTTGGGGTGCTGATCCTCATGGACGAAGTGCTGATGTTCGTCCGGGAAAAAGTGGCGGCGGATCCCCGTTGGCGGGACCGCATGATCAATTTTTTTCAGTACCTTACCCAGGCGGTCACCAAGGTGGACCGATGTTGTCTCGTTGTCTCGTTGCTGGCCAGTGACCCAAACAAGAGCGATGCCTTGGGGCGTCAGTTGCAGGGGGAGCTTTACGATATTTTTCAACGCCAGCGGGAAGAGGCGGTGGAACCCGTGGTCAAGGAGGATGTGGCCGAAGTGCTGCGGCGTCGCTTTTTCACGCCTCAATCCTTGCAAAACCGGGAGGCCTTTCGTCCTCACGTTCAGGCGGCCATGAAAGGGATCTTTACCCTGGACGACCAGACCAGACGCCAGGGAGCCGACGCCGAGGAGCGGTTCTTAAGGAGCTATCCCTTTCATCCCAATCTGACCGATATTTTTTATACGAAATGGACCAATCTGGATCGTTTTCAAAAGACCCGTGGCGTGTTGCGCACCTTCGCCCTGGCCCTGCGTGAAGCGGAGCAGTGGGACCAGGATCCACTGATCGGTCCTGGTGTCTTTCTCACCGCCCCTGCCAAAGAAGGACTTTCGGAGGCCTTGCGGGAACTGGTGACCGTAGCCGACACGGAAGAACACGAAGGTCACCAGCAACGATGGACCGGCGTCATCGAAGGCGAGATGGGACAGGCCAGGGAGATCCAGAAGGATTCGGTGGGAATTTCCTTTCGGGAGATCGAGAAGGCGGTGGTGGCGGTGTTTCTGCACTCCCAGCCCATCGGTATGCAGGCCCAGGCGCGTGACCTCCTGATTTTGCTGGGTACCACCCGATCCGATACCATCGAACTGACCAAGGGACTCGTTCGGTGGGCGCAGGTCAGCTTCTGGCTGGATGATCAATATTCCGGCACCACCCAAGGCAAGCTGCCAGGAACATGGCGGTTGGGGAACCGGCCCAATCTGACACAAATGCACGCCGTGGCCGCCAATCGCATCAACGATCCCCTGGTGCGGGCACGACTGTTGGACGAAATTTCCAAGGTCAAGGCGTTGACATACGGTGCGTCTGCCTCTGGCGTGAAGGTTCACATGTTGCCCGCCAAACCAAGAGACATCGAGGATGACGGATTGTTTCATTACGCCGTTTTGGGGTTGGACGCCGCCTCGGATTCCGGCAAGCCCAGTGCCGAAGCCATCCGGTTTCTGGAGGAGACAACCGGACCGGAAAAACCCCGTGTCTTCCGCAACGCCTTGCTGATGCTGGCCCCTTCCCGCGATGGTGTCGAGGTTGCCACAGCCCGTGTGCGCGACTATCTGGCGTGGGAGCAGGTTCGTGCCGATCTCAAGGAGCAGGACGGCACCCTGGATGTGGCCCGCTTGCAGACCCTCGCCATCCATTTGGATACCTCCAGAGGACGCATTCCCGACGCCATCCGCCAGGCATGGTGTACAGTGATCACCGTCTCCGAACAAAAAACGGTTCATGCTTTTAAAATCAGCGTAAGCGACGAACACCATTTCAACATCATCAAGAACGATCCGCGCTCCCGCATCCAGGAGTCTGCCATTACCGCCGAAGCCTTGCTGCCAGACGGTCCGTATAATCTCTGGCGCAACGGAGAAACCAGTCGCCGGGTGAAAGATTTGGCTGGTGCTTTCGCCCAACTGCCCCATCTGCCCAAAATGCTTAAATCCCAGGCCATTCTGGACACCCTGGTAGACGGGTGCGCCCAGGGAGCGTTCGTGCTACGTCTGCCACGCCCCGATCAATCTTTCAGAACCTGGTGGCGATCCCGCCCGGATGATGCATCCCAGACCGATCTGGCCCTTGAACTGGTCTTGCCGGAAGCGGCCAGACTGGCGGAAGTTCTTCCGGACCTCATGCTTCCCGGCACTCTGCCCGGCCTTTGGAAAAACGAAGAGGTCACCATTCAGGAGATCATTGCCTATTTCAATGGCAACAACGTGGTGCAGGTCCAACAGAACGGCTACCAGGAATCCGTATCGATTCCCCAGGCGGACCAGGAGGTGGTTCTTGCAGCCGTCCGCATGGCCGTGGAACAGGGAAGATTGTGGCTGATCAACGGACCGTGCAGCGTTCTGGCCGATTCGATTCCAACGGGCATGCTCGGCAACAAAGCCATCTTGCGATCTCCTCCCGCACCCATCTCGGCGGTGGAAATTCTACCCGAAAATCTGCCGGACGCCTGGGAGAACGGCGAGACGAGAGCCATGTCTATCGCCAACACTCTCTCCATGAGAGGGACCTATAACCTCCCCTGGAAAACGGTCAAGGATGTCATCACCTCAGCCTTGAACGCCCGCTTTCTGGAGTTGGACGAGACATCCGGGATTTGGCCATGTGATTACATCGCCGCCAATCTAGTCAACCTGAGGGTGCCAACGGGTAAAAAGATCGGGGGGCCAGAACCCACCAAGCCCCGCAAAATGGATTCCAAGAGTCTCGTTGCCAAAGCCGATCTGGAACCTGCGGAAATCCAGGATCTTGCCGATCTCCTGCCCCAACTTCTGGCCATCAAGGCCAAGGTCAACATTCCCATGCGTTTTGGCCTGGAAATCGAACTGGGCGACGACAAGAAGGCACCACCTGACGAAATGGTCAAAGATGTTAACAAACTTTTGGAGAGCTTGAAAAAAGGATTCCGGTTGGAATGATTATTAAATTGGAGCTATTGAATGGCTGATGGATTTTCTTGGACCTCATGGCTGCGTTTGCTTCTTCCTCTTGTTGGGAAGTTGTTCCCGTGGTTTCGTCGATTGTATGCGGAAAAAACGACTCTGCACGAAGAGAATGCTTCCCAACTGCCCATAACGCAGGAATCCTTTCAAATCACTCTGCGCCGATTGGCTGGGGCTGCTTCAGACGACCCTTTTTTCCAACAATTTATAATTGCTGTGGAACGCAGTTTTCTTTCCCCAACAGGAAAGTTTGAAGTGACGGCGGTCCAGGAATGGCTTAGGGAGCCAAATACTGAGGAAAACTTTTCCAGATTGGCAGCCTCGCAAGTTGGTGGTTATCTAATCGATCAAGATCAGATCAAACAAAATTTGGTCCGATCATACACTGAAAAAACCGGGGAACATGAATCTTACGCTCATTCTGTTATTTCTGTAGTGATTGAAACGGTTGTGACTGGAGTGACGGAATCCATGACGGAGTCCGATAGGGCAGCAGCTGGTTTGATTATGCGTAAAATGGATGAAAACACTATAACTGATCCAATCACTGTGCAAGCGCATACGCAAGCAGTCAAACAGGAATTGGATCTGGTCTGCAAAAAACGAGATTTGTACAATTTCAAAGAAACAGAACGCATTTCAATTTTGGTAAAGAGAGTTTCCACACAAGGGGATCTCCGATCCTGCGACCAAAAAATTAAGTCAGATGCGTTTTATTGGGCGGCACGTCTTCATGCCAGAGAGAAGAAAAATCTGAAGATGGCTAAAAACTATCTGAACCAATTGGAGAAGCTCTCTCCTGATTATAATCAATCCATTCCGAAAGCATGGGTCGCTCACCACGAAGGGCGTGATGATGAAGGGATTGCCTTACTGTCAAAACTCGAAGATCCCGATGGACGGTCCAATCTTCTATCAATGCTGTGGAAGTACAAAAATGCCGAAACTGCTTTACAGTGGTGGGAGCATACAAACCCAAATGGAAAAACTGGTTGGTTGACTCCTCGCGGTTATCGCATACTGTCTGTCGTCTTTACCCAACTCAACCGATGGGAAGATGCTGCAAATTTGCTGAATGGTCTGCCGGAAGAATTCTGTCATGAATACATCATCTTGCCATATATTACAGGCATCATCAATATGGCTGTATTTATTCCCGATCGTTTCAGAAAAGATATCGAAAAATTGGATTTAATACCATCTAGTGCGCCAGAACTTGAGCCATTGTCAATGGAAAATTTACAGCAATGGAAAATGAAGGCTCTTTCCGCTTTCAACAAGGCCAAGCAGATAGGAGAACAACTGGATGAACCCCTTCTTAGAAGTCGAGCACAAGCATGGATTGCTTGGCTGAAACTGACAGACCCACTAACTAGAAAAGATGGAGAAGTCATGGTGATAGATGCCATGACCGATGGTCCTACCGCTTTAGAATTCATTGCTTTAGCAAGAGTTTTTAAGATTCCGATCGATACAACCCCTCTATCCCGGCATTTAAAATCTTTAGAGTCGCTTGGGCATTTAAAAAATGATAATCGGCGTGCCGAGATAGATTTGATGCGCTACAGGAATAATCAAAATGATCTTGAGATATATTTAACGATAAATAGAAATATTATTTTGGAATCAATAGCACCCGCATCTTATTGCTGGTTACTGATTGATACTTTGCTGCAAAATGAGAAATTTGAACAAGCAAAAATAGTATTTGATGAATATTCTGAACTTTTTGGAGATGAGGATCAAGGTCGATTGAGGGATCTTATCCAAGCCGCATGTGGACAAGATATCAAGGAGTCATTGCTACTTCGATATAAAAGAACATGGGAGGATATCGACCTCCATAACCTATGTTTCTCACTTCAACAATCCGGTGATTATGAAAAATTGCGCGCCTATTCTGCCGAATTGTGCCGACGTACACCTACGCCTGAGCACATTTGGCAACATGCTGAATGTTTGTTCCGCTTGAGAGATGATTATGCGATCATTGATTTTCTAGAAAAACATGCTGTTCTGGTTGGACATGATTCCGAATTATTAAACCAGAAGGCATGGACATGCTTTTTTCTTGGCCGCATGGAAGATGCGCGTAACGCATTGGAACAAAAGGCATTGCTTGCACCATCACCAATAGATGATGGTTTACGACAGGAGTTGGCTCTGCATGAGGGACGATGGGAAGAGTTGCCAACAATATTGGTAAGGGTTCAGAGAAATAGAGATCATTTTCGTCCCAGTGAACTAATACGATTTGCTCATGTGACGGCAGACCATTCGCCAAATGATGCGATTGCTCTTCTGGAAAGTCTTGTGGCAAACAATCCCATAGATATCATCGTGTTGCGCGATGCCGGTTTTCTGGCCTCGCGCTTAGGTCGTGATGATATTGCCATGCCGTGGCTAGCCAGATCACAGCAACTGTCTACAGAAACAGATAGCCTTTGGCAACAGTACGATTTGAAAGAAACCATGGAATTGATGATCAATAGAAGCTCACAAATCAATGAGATCAATCGTAAATGGACGATGGGGGAAATCACTATTCATCAGTTTTGTCACTGGCAAAATATCACCCTTACCGCAGTATTGGTTCAGGCGGCTATTGCCAACACCGAAAAAATCGACCCCAGACATCGCTCGGCACTTTCCATTCGTCCAGGCAATCGACTGTTATGGCAAACCGCATCCATCAAAGAAGTTGCGGTGGACATCACCACGCTGATTCTGCTCTCCTCGTTAGATCTCATCCCGGCATTTTTCCAAAGATTTGAAACCATTTATCTTCCCTGGAGCCTGATGGCCCAACTTCTACAAGAGCAAACCAGACTACGGTATCACCAACCATCTCAAATCAAAAATGCTAAACGCATTGTAAAACTGGTGGAAGATCAAAAGGCTGTCGTTCCGATTTGCACAGAAACTCCCCCAGAATGGCTTGTGCGAGAAGTTGGAAATGAAGATGCGGAATTATTCACAATCGCTAAAAGCACCAATGGACGCATGGTCCATCCACTCCCTGTCCGAAAACTGTTAGAGTTTGATGGCAAATCATCCGATTTGGGTGAATACGCTGACGCTCTGCTGACATTACGTCAAATGGTTTCATGGATGAGACAAGCCGGTTTGCTGGACTCAACGACTATCGATAAAGCTGAACACTATGTGCATGGCGTAGATACTGGAGAACCGCTTGGTGCAGATTATGATGGAATGGCACCACTCTATTTTTCATCGCTGGCGATTATTGAACTTCTCAACTCCGGAGTGTTGGAGGCACTGGCCGGATCCAACCGGCAAGTATTTTTTTCCAAGACATCCATTGAACAGGCAAAAGAACTGATACGTTATGAAGAAAATGCCACTCAATCCATTGAATTATTAAACGCATTGAGGATCAAACTCCGAGATGCCATCCAAAGTGGAAAAATACGTCTTTTCCCTCGTCAAATCAAACATTCGTCCGGCAACATGGCAGGAATGATATGGGAAGAAATCTACTCACATTTCAAGGATGGCCAAGGAATTTGCGTAGATGACCGATTGCTTGGACGATTTGCCAATATTCATGAGGAAGAGAGAAACTGTAAGGCAGTACTACTTGATACAGTAGATCTGTTGCATGACTTCACCGAGGCCAAAATCATTCAACCATCAGATCTTTATGCTAAGCTTTACGAACTAAGGAGACGAGGATTCCAATTCATCCCCGCAGACGAGCAGGAACTGCTACATTTGTTGAAGGCCGCAAGCATTGATCCATTGACTGAACAATTGCAAGAGAGTGCAGAGCTACGGGCCATTCGGGAAAGCTGGTTCCGTTTTCGATCTCTGGGAATGTTGTCCAATTTGGATGAAGCCCATTATGCCGAAGCCATGGGAACAACAGCCATGATTGTGGCTCACTCCCTTTGGCAGGAAATCAATACAGACGTAGTATGGGTCAAGGCTGCCTCAAGTTGGCTTTATCAAATCCTCTTTACTTGGCCATGGGACTGGCCAATGTTATTGGATAACCAGGAATGGAAAAATAAATTTCTCGAACAGAAGCTGCATTTGTTGGCACTCATGATCATTTCTAACTCAACGCCAGATAAGGTGCAACAGCATGGGTTACTTTATCATGACTGGTTGCAATCGCAGATTCTGGAACCATTGACTTTGAGTGCGCCCGATGTGTTGGATCAAATGACCGGAAATGTGAAAGCCTCTCTTGAAAAAATGATCGATCAGTTCAACCAACAGATACGAAGTAAAATGGCACAATTTATTTTATCCAATATTCCTGATTTACTTTCTTCCCGCATTCATAAAGATCATTCTTTCCTTAAACGGCTTGGATTAGACCAAAATTTTCAAATGAGCTTGTTTGGAGCACCGTCAATTTCAGTCCAATGGTATGTTTCTGCAATGCAGGATCTCTATAAAAAACAATCTCCTGTTTCTTTGTCTGTACCAGATGGACAGAAGCTGATCTTGTCTCTGAACGCAGGGACAATTTTTCTTGAATACGACGATGGATCTGGAAAATCGCTACGAACAGAACCCAATGTATTGAAACTTCTTGCTCCTGATTTACAATTAAGGATCCAGGGATTCGAAAAATTGATTGAAAATTTTTTGCATACGCATTCCAATGTCTTGACTTGGCGTCAACTTTTGGAAGATAGGCCTTTGAGTGATGCAGAATTTATTCTGTATCTCAATGAATTGAATGACTCCCCATCAATATTCATGAGAAAATTTATAGATACAATTAATCATGGAAATTTAGAGTTTGATTTGTTAATTCCGTATTCATTGAATTATTTCGAAAGTCTTTGTGGACAATGGACAGAAGGATCCGATTTGTCTGAGTTCGAACAGAATATTCTGCTACCCCATCGGCATCGATTAGCCTCTCACCCAAAATTAATTAATAGTCTTGAGATCATTCTGCCCATGTCTCTTCGGGACGATCTCTCGCCTGCTACCTTGTTTGAGAAAATCGACAACGATACGCTTTGGAAGGCTTTTCAGAATATTGGTTTGCGCAACGATCCTTTTGGCCTTTTGGGACAACTAGATATTTGTCTGGCCAGAGCAGACTTGGATGATCGTTATGCTATAATGGCAGAAACTATCTTCAATCAGTTCGCCAACATGGATTCAGAGCAGTCTCCTCTTCATGAACGCATCGCCCTCTTTAGTGGATTTGCGTCTCTTCTTGATCAGGAGTTACCTTTGCTACCAGAAATGGCAAAAATGCCTTTTTTCTGGCGCAGAGTGTGTGGATGGACCCATGCGGGCATGCTTACCCATATACTGACAAATCGAGTGAATAGCGCGCCTTTTTCGCAATGGTTGCAAAATATGGCTCACCCATTGGGCCACTTGGCCAAATATCTTGATTTACGCCAAGCACCGCGCATTAATTTTATTTTTAATAGTCACTTTATGCTCCGTTGGGAATTGGAATCCAGAGTTTTACTTACACTCCAACGATACCCAAAAATGGCAGAAATGGATACGTACCGATCATACATCGAACGTTGGAAAAATCCCGAAAATCTCCAACCGTTCATGTTATTTCCCGGACCTTTGGAAGAAGCTAATAATGCTTTTCCTTTGCAAAACAATAACGAAGAAGTTGCTAAATTTGTTTTTTCAATGTTTGAAAAAGAAGGTACTGATCTATGGGGAACTACTTGGAAGCTAATTCTATTTTTTGGCCTCAAACACAAGCTGCCAGAAGCATCAATAAATCAGATTACAGATATTGTGCATACGCTAAAATTTGGCGAGGGAGAAGAACAAAAAAAACAAGCTTTAAATGGGCTGATTCTTCTTTGTACGCTGGCAGTGCAGCAACAGGATAACATCCTGGCTGACAGCATTTTTTCTCTTATTAACGCAGAAGGACAAAAAGCAATGACAGTTGATGAAACTGATCAGTACATTTCTGCCGCGATCATTTTGATGGCAGCTTATCAAGAAATCTCAGATGGTATGATCAAACTGTCAGAATTTATGGCATCTCTTGCACAGACTCTGCCGAGCAAGGATATGCTCAACACTCTAAATAATATTCTAGAGCAACTGCGACGATTGATCCCGGTATCTTTATGGCACTTTCAAGTTCCCGATGCGTGGGTAAAATCTATTCATTATTAAAAATAATTAATATCTTTGACAATCGGTGATCCCATAGCTACTCGATTTCCAACTCATAGCTTTATTAAAAGGTTTGTTTATACAAAAAATATAGGCATGTCAACAGAATCCTGCACCCGCACCGCACGCCCATCTCTCACAGCGACCCGATCCCCCACGTTGCCGTCCCCATTCAGCACCACCTCGACCACCCCCTGGGCCGTGGCCACCCTGGTCACCCCATTGGCCACCGAGACCACCCGGCCAGCCACTGACGCTCTTCCGGACAGCATTTCGCGCAGATCAGAGAGAGGACTCGACATAGCGCAGCAACTCCAGAGAAGTGATCAGTTTGTTGCTCTGGGCCGCATGGCTCACGGAGGTGATCTTGCCGCGCCAGGAGCGGCCCATCAGGGCGTCGTGAACCTCCACCAACTGCCCCGGCATCAAGCCAGGACGATGCAGACAGGTCAACGACACCTCCTGGAGTGCCTCGCCCGCATCGATTTCGGCCCGGCCACAGGAACGCTTGGCCTCGTCTGTGGTCAACAAAGGATTTGAAATGTCCGCGCCCCGAAACGCACCGTCGCCTCGCTGGCAGAAAATCTCGCCAGTGCCCAGATTCTCCCCGGTGGTGCCGGTCAAATGAACCTGCACCGGATATTCGCTCAACCCGGCAATAGTCGATGGCGAGGACAGGCCCCAGGAACGCGCCATGGAACGATACGTCACCCTGGCGATGGCCACACCCGCGTTCGGGACAGAAACCGTGCGATTGTCCGACTCCAGGGTGATCGCGCCCAGGTCGTTGCCGAGCCAGATCACCGAGTCGATGGAGATGGCGGGTTTGTTCAATGTGGCAGTTGCCACCCTGTTGAACACCAGATCCTGCGTCACGGTGATCACCTGCCATCCACCCGGCAAGATCACACCGGCGGAAACAAGCGGGTCTTCCAAGGCAACATCATCACCGGCATGCACCAACAGATGGGCCGTGTCGCCAGCAAAAAAGCTGGTGCGTCCATGGTTCAGGCCGTCAGGCCGCGAATCAACCTCAACGGACAAGAAGCCCGTTCCCGATGGCAGATAGCCCCGTACCAGGACTTTGTTGACCCTGGTACGCAGGATGTGCGACTCGCGGCAGGAGAGGTTGTCGGACTCGTCAGTCAGCACATAGTCCACGGAAGCCGTCGCCCATGATGGCACCGCCACCGGGAACCGATGCCGGACCCGCAGTGTCCCATCCGGCAGTGACTCCACCAATCCACCGGCGGCTGCGGCGATGGTACGGACGACATCCAGGGGTGATGCCTCGTGAACCGCCAGACGTCCGCCCGTGATCAACCAATTCACCAACTCCCACTGGATAGCCTCGCCAACGGCCTCTTCTGCGGCGTCCCTGGCCCACACGGGCGCGCCCCAAACCTGGTCCAATGGTGTGGCGCGAGGTGTGGTGAAACGCGCCGTGGGGCTGATCACCGAGACCGTAAGCCTCGGCATGCTGACGCCATCCCGTTCGATGGTCTTGTTGTCCACGATCAGTTTGAAGACCTCGCCGCCCAACTCCAGATCGATGGAGTCGTTGATCTGGATCCGCCCGAAGGAGGCCGGATTCGTCACCTCCAGACTGCCGCTCCAGGCGTAGTCCTGCTCGGCTTGCGAAATAGTGGCAGAAATCACGGATCCGATCACACCAACTCTCCCCGATGAAACGCCCGAACCGCAGAGCCAGAAAGCCGGATCGCCCGGTCATCGGAGAGGTTCCAGATCTGGGTAAAGGACGATGAAACCGGATCTCTGGCCAGCAGGTCGTATCTCTCCGTACAATTGGACGCCACAGTCACGGTCGATGTCCACGGCTGCACATGCTGGCCGCCCACCTTGGCCATGAGGGTCCAGGAGGCATCCAACCGGCTATCAACGGTGAACGTGAGCGGCTGTTCAAACCACGAGGCAATCGGGCTGTTCCTGTACTGCTGGTCCATGCACCGTTTGGCGTACAGAGTGCCATATGCCGACTCCAACCATGATGCGTTGACCCTTGCTGGTCCATACGGGGATTCGAGGGTTGATGAAACCCGCGCGCCACCAGCTTGACCTCCAGTTGGCGCGCCACCTACCGGGCCGGATGCGATGAGCATGGCCTATGCCGACAAACGGACGGAGAGATTCTTGCCGGGCGTGGTGGCTCCGACCTGGGTGACATCAAGCGTGAGCCAATCCTCGGCGGCCATGGCGAAGGTGATTGGAGTCGGTGCCATTCTGAACGCCCCATCGGCGATTGATCCGCTCAACGCGAAGACGCCATTTTTCTTGATGGTGAATGCGATGCTGCTGCCTGTGCCAGCCGTTCCAACCCAGGCATCCATGGAGGCGAAACGGATGGGTTGCTGGGCGTACCAGCGCGCATTGCCCTCGATCACCGACAGAGTTCCATTGGTGGCGACGATCACGCCCCGGTTGGTGCTTCTTTGGATGGCCGACGACGCGGCAACGCAGAACACCTTGACCGACCTTGTTGGCCAGTTCACGGCGACCCCGTTGTTGGACGAGGAGAGAATGACATCCCGTGAGATCGTTCCATTGGCGGCGTTGAATGTGCCTTCCCCAACCTCCCATTGGGTGCTTGACTCGGCGCAGTATTGCAGCCTGGCCCCGTTGGCAAAGGCCGTTGCAAACCCCTGAAACCCAACGGCGGCCCCGGCCAGGGTATAGACGCTTGAGCCATTGACGGTGGCGTTTTCTTTGACGCGATCCGCGAAAGTGAGCATTTCAGCCGCTCCAAACCTGTGAGATTTGTTCCCCTTCTGGGGTGATGGTCGTCTGGCCACCGACAATGATCCCGGAAGAGATGATCGATCTGTCGGCCTTTTCCAAAACAGCCTGCGGCACCCCAAGCCCCTGATGCTGATTGGAACCGACCGCGACAGACGTCTGCATGACGCCCACACCCTGGCGTTGATCGATGACGATGAATACGGTTTGGGCAGGCGTGCCAGAGCCAAGGCGCGCTCTGACACCATTGAAACCCCCGAAGCGCACGGGTGGCACATAGACCTGGGAGGCGATGGCCATGGGCGTCAGACCTTGCGCACGGCGAACATTTTGAGCGCGGTGTTCGACTGCAAGGTGATGTAGTCCACGCCGCCTTTCTTGATGATGTCGAGATTGGCGGCCACCCCTGCCGGGATCGCCCAGATGTCGCATGCCGCCGACATCTCCCCATACGGACCCGGCATGTTGGTGGTGCTGATCCATGTGATGGGGAACATCGGGATTTGCGAGCCGCCCAGTTCATCGGGAATCTTCTGATCCACCGTGGCCAAGGCGGTGAACATGGCACTGATAGAACCCATGGGACCGGCCTGCCCGGTGAAAGAGGCATTGGTGCCGGTGAGCGTGGTCTGGGAGCGGGTCATCATTCGGGGGGACCACGCGCCAAGGCCGGTTGACGCCAGATCGCCAAAACTGCAAAAATAGAACGGCGGCCAGCCTGCGGCGACCGTATCCCAGGCTCCGGCGCGGGTTCGCTCGAAACACCCGGATGGCCCCGCGTTGGTGCTGCTGCCCCAAAGTCCGCTGTAGAGACTCGCCAGCAACATGAACCGGGCGGTCGAGAAAATATAGATGATCCCCGCGACCGTCGTGGACACCCTCTGCTGGTAGCCGACTACATCGGAGTTGAAGGCCAGGTTGGTGCCGACGTGGGTGGTCGCGTTCCAGGTCTCGTAGACCTTGGTGATGACGTACCCTGCGGTATTGGTATCGATCACGACGTATTTGAAAGTCGTGGCATCGTCTGCCAAGGGTGCCTTGAGGCATTTGGCATTGGTTCCGGCTGCGGCGTCATGCAGCGTCCACCCGGCTGCCATGATGGACTCGATGGTGGTGAAGGGCTTGTTGCAACTGGCGGAGAGGTTGTTGACGTTGGTCTCGCCGGTCAGAATGGCGACGAGATCGGAGAGGATGTTGGCCGCCGTCGCCCCGGCCACATAGGTGTACTTTGAATTCATGGCATTATCCTTTTCGGATCGCAAAGATTCTGGATGAGGTGGATGCCTGGAGGCAGATGAAATCGAGGCCGCCCTTTTGCAGCACATCGAGATTGGCGGCGATCCCCTGAGGCAAGGCCCATATCTCACACACAGAGGAGATCTCCCCGTAGGGTTCAGGCATGGTCGCGTAGTTCAAGAATGAGATCGGGAAGAATGGTGTGACGTACCCGCCGCTCTCATCGGGCACCCGTTGGTCGATGCCGTTCAGTTGGGCAAACATTTTGAAGACGGACAATTGAGAGTTGGAACCATCCGAGCCGAACGGTCCGGTAAAGCCGTATAATGGCGCGGACAATCCGGAAAGAGTGGCCTGAACCCGATCCATGTACCGGGGGGCATAAGCGGAAAGCCCATTGCTGGTGGCGGCCAGATCGCCCAAATTGCAAAACAGGAACGGGGGCCACCCTGCGGAGACCGTATCCCAGGCGCACTGGCGAGTCCGTTCGAAACACCCGGATGGCCCGGCATTGGTGCCGCTGCCCCACTGGCCATTGGCCATCCCGGCCAGCATCAGAAACCGGGCACTGGAGAACATGTGGATCGTCCCAGCGGTATTGGTCGACACGCGCTGATTGCTGTTGGCGACGTCCGAGGTGTAGCAGAGGTTCGTCCCGGCATGGGTTGTGGCGTTGTAATCCTCGAAGACCTTCGTGATGATTGATCCTGCCGTGTTGGTGTTGACCTCGACGAACTTGAACCGGGTGGCGTCATCCGCCAGGGGTGCCTTGATCACCTTGGCGTTCGCTCCGGCGGCCCCGTCGTGCAGCGTCCATCCGGCAGGAATCAGGGACTCGATGCTGGTCAGGCCCTTGTTGCAACTGCTGGACAGGTTGGCGACATTGGTCTCGCCGGTCAGGATCGCCACCAGGTCATCGAGGATGTTGGCCGCTGTCGCCCCGGCCAGATATTTGTAATCAGCTCGCATTGTCTACTCCCGTCGCGCAACGAAGATCTTGGTTGAGTTCATCACCGTGAGGCAGAAATAATCGACGCCATTTTTCTGGATCGTTTCTCCCTGGTTCGCCACTCCCTGCGGTATCGCCCAGACATCGCACAGGGAAGAGATTTCTCCATAGGGCGCGGGCATATAGGTGTTGTTTACCAGGGTCAACGGGAAAAACGGCACCGTGAACCCGGACCCGGCATCCGGTGTTTTCTGGTCTGCGCCGTTCAGCCATTGGAACAGCCAGTACGGCGTGCCGAGCGTCCCGGCGTAGACGTACAGGCTGGCGGTGGAGCCGGTGTATGCAACGCGATTCTTGTCGATCAGGCTGGTGGCATAGGCGGCGGTACCGGTGGTGCTGGCCGAGATATCGCCCAGATTGATGAACACGAAGGTTGGATAGCCTGCGGCGACCGTGTCCCATGGGCAGAACCGGGTCCGTTCAAAACAGCCGCACGGCCCGTTGTTGATCGGGCTGCCCCAGTTGCCGTTGACGTTGGTGCAGAGCATCAGGTATCTGGCAGTGGCAAAAAGGTAGACCGTACCGGAGACGAGCAGTTTTCCGGCGGAGGTTTGCGACATCCGTTGGCTGGAGTTGCTGACATCGGAGCCATACGCCTTGTTGGTCCCGGCATGATTCACCGCATCCCATGCCTCCCAGACGTTGGTCTGCAAGGCACCGGAGCCGCCGTTGTCGGCGATGATGCCGACGTACTTGAACCGGGTGGCGTCATCCGCCAGTGGAGCCTTGATCACCTTGGTCACGGTTCCGGCGGAGACGTCGTGCAGGGTCCATCCGGCTGGGATGGTGGCCGTGATGGAGGTCGCGCCCTTGTTGCAGGTGGCGGAGAGGTTGTTGACGTTGGTCTCCCCGGTCAGGATGGCAATGAGATCGTCCAGGACATTTTGCTGGGTTCCATTGGCAGAATAGTTATAGGTTGCGAACATCACATCTCCCCGGTGTCACGATGGGTAAGTGCCAAGCACCTCGATCGTGCTTTTTTTGAGAATCTGGGCGTTATAGAGATTGGTGTATCCCCAGCCCTTGCGCGTTTTTTTCGCCTTCACGAAGGGCAGACTTCCAGTCAGGGGGAACGACGACACCGGCACCGGAATGCGCCAACCGTAGACGGTGACGATCCCGTCCTCGATCACGCAGGAGTGCAGAATCCTCACGACCAGTCCGCCACAATCCGGGTTGAAATCGAAGTTGCCAAGCGAGAAAGTCACCTCCTGGCCGATCAGAACGCCCCGGTCCCGGAACCGTTTGCGCGCGGACGGGCAATCTTCCAGGGTGAACAGTTGGTTGGTGTCGATGGTTTCGATGATCCCGTAGTTGTTCTGCCCGTCCGTCATCGCCGGGCCTTCGGTGATGGCGGGCAGGACGTGCAAACGATTCAAAGGGCGAATGCCAAGGTTCCTGATGGCCGGTTCCGCCGCGAATCCATAGATGGACCACAGGTACACCCAGGGATACAGCCCGGACCGTTCCATGAGGTTCCAACTGTCCGACCACCAGCCACGCTCACCCTGCCACACATCCCAATTCCAGACCTGCGCTGGCCAATCGTCCAGATAGGGAGGTTGCCAGGGAACCATCAAATTGCCGCTGCTGGATGCGGTCAGCGTGGCCACAGGATGGTTGTATGGATCACCTCCCAGAGTGCCGTTCAGCGCGGCCACGGCATACAGGGTGCCCAGATGCCAATAACCGGAGGTGGCTTCCGCATGCCAGTTCAGCACCCGCCTGGTGAGATAACTCACGCAGAAAAGCGGGATCAACGCATCCTCCTGCGCCAGTCGCGCGCCAACGATCTGTTGGAATGGTCCGGCCTTCATCAATGGCAGGGTCATTTGTCGAGCATCCGCAATTTCATGATGCGTTTGGTCTCCTCGTCCTGGGCCTCGAAGTAGGTGATCTTTTCCACCTCCACGTAAACGTCCGGGTCCGCATCATCCAGATAGATTTTTTCCGTGGCGGTTTTCCTGGTGCCTTCGATTTCGAACAAGCTGTCGGTCTCGTCTTTCAGGCCGGGCAGACCGGTGATTTTCATGCCTGGGCACCCCTTCGGCCAGAATTCCCTTTTGAAGGAGGCGACGGCGGCGGCGTTGTCGGACAGAACGAGCAACTGCACCGGAGGAATCTGCGCGGTGGTGATGTCGCCCCTGGCCCAGGCCGTCTGCATGGCCTCGAACACACCGGGAGGCGCGACACTTTCTCCAGTGTCGTAGGTGACGTTGACCATGGCGTACCCTGGGCTGTACTCGACGATGATACCCCCGAAAGCCTCCTCTTGCGTGTGGAACTCGCCATGATCCCTGTCGTAGACAGGAGCGGGAATCGTGTTGCCATCCCGGTTGCGGAATATGCTTTTGTGAATGACGGTTGCATTCGGGCTGTCATAGTTGTACCGAAGGCTTTTCCGGATCTCGCCTGACCAGGAAATGGCCTCCCTGATCTGATCGCCCCGGTTTCCTTTCACCTCGGCAACGCCTGATTTGATCTGTTCAGTTGCCGTTTCAAGCGTTCCTTGCCAATTGATCGGTCTGGCAACTCCGAAAGAGGCATTGCTCGCACTGGCTGTCGGATTGGCGACCGAGGGTTTCCACACCGGCTTTTTCGATGAGAAGACGCTTCCGCCGCCGCCATCAACAAACACCTTGATGGATGCCGCATTGGCAGACGAGCAATAAACCTTGATGCGCTTTCTTCCGGGGGCCACCATGTTCAATATCGGAGGAATGCCCTCTTTGGCACCCTGCCAGACCGCCACTTCCCAGGAAATGACCTTAACGATGAGGTCAGGCGAAAACTCCACCTGGACCGGAGAGTCGCCAACCAGACCAGTTTCGTCCACCACCACATCAAAGGTCGTAGATTTGTCGAACGATCCAAAGTTGACCTGAAGGTCTGCGGAAATTTCGGCCACCTATTCGCTCTCCCCGGAAATCCCGATGATCACCTTGTTGCCCGACAACGAGGGGGTATTCGGCGGAATGATGCGCTTCTCCCAAATGGGGTATGCCGCCGGGTGGGTCTTGAACCGGAGGACATCCCCGTTGGCCCACGTTCCGGAGAACAAGGCCGATGCGAGCGTGAAATAGGGTGCGAAGTATGCATCGTTGTTGGGCGCGAAATCGGCGTTGATGGTGCCGCCACCCACAGATCCCGCCGTGTCACCGACGCAGGAGAAGGTCGTGGCACTGGAGAACGTGATCGTCCATGTCTGCTCACACCCGGCAATGGAGTTCACCATGCGCAAATCGGTCAGCAGGGTGGGAATGGAACCGCTGCCGTTCCAGCCACCATACTTCCCGGCTGCGGAAAGAATCTGCCAATCGCTCGTGTTGCCCCAAATATCCCCGGCCTCGATCACCGACGACACCCTGGTGTTGGCGGCGGAGTAGACATTCTCGATGACCGCGTCCAGGCGCAACACGATGGTCGCGGTCGAGCCATTCCAGACGATGGGGGTGGTGCCGATCCGCAGGAACTCCTCCGTTCCCGCCAGGTCGTCCACCGAGGTCTTGTTGGTGATGCGGATCAGGCCAGAGGTGCGAAAGATCAGATCCGCGCCGTTTTCCGTGTTCAGCACCAGCGTCGCTCCCCCCGCGCCCTGCTGGTCCGGGATGTCGGCATCCAGGGTGGCGGCTCCGCTATACTGGTGAGAGACGCCAGAGACGTCCGCTTGCGTGTCCGTCTGGGTGCCGGAGAAAAGCAAAACCCGGTCGCCACCAGGAGTCAGGGTGTCCACGAAAATCCGTGCGTCCACCATTTTCAGGTTGTCCGCATTGGCGATCTTGATGAACACTTTTCTGTATTTCGTGGAACCGTTCTTGCGCTCGCTGGCCGGGACGTCGGGCCAGACGTTGTTCTTGACTCCAGGGGCGGACTCGACATCCGACATGCGGCCACCGTTGCCATCGGAGTCGCTGACGATCTGGGCTTTCATGTACTTGATGTCGCTGTTTGCAATGCTCATGTCTCACCTGTTTCGTTCTTGGAATCTTGATTTTCGCTCTGGATTGACGGCATCATTTTTTTGTGGGATTCCCGTCAGGTCGAGTCCCACAACGTGGACCCGGACACGAACACTGCGCGGGGGGTCTCGGAGACGCCACTCGATGAGGTGGATCAAGAGGAAGACAGAAACGGCGGCGATCCCGTCCATGCCTGTCACAAGAGGTTGGTGCGTCGGATTCCTTGGCAACGAATCGAGTCCGACGCACTCCTCATTGGCATCCCGCCTGGCTTTCAGACCTCCATGAGTTTGATCAGCCCGTTGAAGAATCTGGCGTGCGGGAAAATCGGCGTGAATGACGTGGCTGGCTGGTCCTGGTGGCGGAACATCACCTGGAAGGCATCGTCATCCAGAATCAGATCGAACACGCCTCCCGGTTGCATGGCCATGGCGTGGATCGCCTCCACCTGGGCGAAGGTGAGCCACGTCACGTCACCTTCGGCTTCCAGGTCAATGGGGCGGCCACCAACCAGCGCGCTGCCCCACACCACGTTCTGCCCGCCCAGGGTGCGCGCCGTCTCCTGGGCGACGGGTGCCCATTCGTAGCGGTTTTTCCATTGCAGGGAGTCGGGCAGAATCAGGTCGCCAAGTTTGATCAACGCATTCTCCGTTCGTACTCGCGCAAGGCATTCACAATCCCACGGATATCCGCCGGGGGCGCGGTGATGGAGGCCGATGGGCGACCGTCCGTGGACAGATCGAGCCGCATCACTTCCGTGACCTGTGGGGTGACAGCCCCGCCGCCAGCGAATGCCACCTGCGGGATTGTTGGGATCACCAGATTGCGGACTACACCACCAAATTCAAACCTGGGGATGGTCGGCATCTTGAAATGCTGAACCAGTCCGCCATGCGCGAACCGGGGCAGACGCATCTGGTTCATGGCGTGAAGCCGGTCCAGGCCATACAGGCGCACAGCCTCCTTACGGAACACAAATTCACCCCGCTGCAACAAAGCCGGAATATCGTCAGCCGTTCCCCAACCAGGCAGAAATCCGCCACGGGCCAATCCAGGCACGGTCCCCTGATCCGGTGATGCACTCCTTTGCTCGACGTAATTGACTGTGACGGTTTTCCCTGAGGGGATCTCTGCAATTCGAGTGATCAAGTTGTCTATGGCACTCATGGCGGTACCGACTTCGGCGTCGAACGTCACCCTGGGCGCGTCCGGGACGGTCGCCTTGAACTCCTTGAATTTGGCCATCAGCCCGTCGATGGAACCGGTGGCCGACACCGTATCGAATGATGCCTTGACCTCCGGTTGCCAGGTTGCGAACTCGGTCTTGAATCTCTCGAAAACGCGGGAAACGACATCGAGACTCGTCTGGGCCTTGTCCGTTTCCCCGGCCAGCACATCCTTGGTCACGGACTCCAACGCTGTCGCCCCGCCCTGGAGTTCGGCCTTGATCTTGACCACCCGATCTTTTTTCTCCAGCAGGTCGTCGATCTCCTTTCCGGCTTCCCGGATCTTGTCCAGATTGGCGGTGATGATCAGGGTGTGGTCTTTGACCAGCGCGGCATCCACCTCTTTCAGGGTATCCCGCAACCTGCCCAGCTTGTCGGTCGAGGCTTCCGCCGATTTCTGCAGGGCGTCCGCCGCCCCTGCCTTGGCCTTTTCTTCCTCGGTGAACGCCTGATTCTCGATTTGCGCGGCGTCCTGGATCTGCTTGATGGCACGGGCCGCCGCCGTTTTCGAGTCCACGACCACCTTGTCGCCCCGGCTCACCGCGTCGGAGGTCGATTCCGCCAGGGCGATCATCTTGTCGGCGTGCTTGCGGGCCATCTCAAAATTCCCGGCCTGCAATGCCGCCTCGGCCTGGGTTTGCTCTTGGGCGATGCGTTTTTGCCGGGACATGTAGACCTGCGCGGGGTCCATGCCTTTCTCTTTGACGTTGGCCACGCGATCCGCCACCGAGGCGTTGAAATCTTTGCGTTGCTCTGCCAGTTGTCGGGCCTCGTCTCTGAGCCGTTTCTCTTCGGCGATCATCTTGTCGATGTTCTGGCGGTAGGCGGACGCCGTTTTTTCCAGCACGCCCCGCTGGGACTGCAACCGTTCCTCATCCACCCTGGCGGCATCGATCCCCAGACGTTTGGCGTTGTCGATTTTGGTCTGGAACTCTTTTCTCGACAGGGCCATGGCCTGGGTCAGGTAGCGATCCGCCTCCCGCAGTTTGGCCTCGGTCTCCTCGATAACAAAAGCGTTGGTGGCTTGCAGCATGGCCCGTTGGGAGAAACTCTGTCTTTGCGCATCCCGTTCCGCACCCGCTGCCAGAAACTGGGATCGTCTGCTCTCGTCGCCCGCCATGGCCTGCAACCTATCCCGGCGATGGGCGAATTGCTCGTCCATGGCCTGGGTGACTGTATCGAAGGACGACGTGGCGGCATCGGCCAAGGATTTATAGGACTTGGTTTCGTCGTCCACCGCTTCTTTGAGCTTGCCCCGGTGCAGCACCAGGGCCTCATGGTGTTTTCCCAGTTGCAGGTCGGCGGCCCCGATGGCGTCCACGAACCCCTTCTTGGCAGCGGCGGCAGGGCCAGAGATGGCGATGGAGAATTGCTTGAAGGCGTCGCTGAGCGTGTTCACCTTGCCGGAAGTGGATGCCGCCGCTTCGCTCATGCCCCGGAAAAGGGTGAGAACCTGTTCTTTGGTGGCAGAATCGGCGTGGATGCCATCCATGGCCCGGCCCAGATCCTCCACGGACATTCCGGCCAGTTTGGCTTCGCGCATCGTCTTGTTGATCGCGGCGGCCACCTCGTCGTGGGTGCGGCGCAATTCGCTGCCAGCGACTTTGTTTTTCTCCAGGGTGCCGTTCAGCCGGTCCATCTGCTGCCAGTTCTTCTGGGATGGGGTCTGCGTCTCCCCGGTGGCCCCATAGCGTTTTTTCATGCTTTCCAGGTAGGCGTCCAACTCCTTTCTGGTGGCCCGGATCGCCTGGGACTGCGTCTCCATCTGCGACGCCAGGTCAAAGGCGTCCTTGGCTTTCAATTGGCCGATGAATTTATCCAGTTTGGCCGCATTCCCCTCGGCGGCATCACCCACCTTGGCCATGATGCGCCCCTGGGCGTCCAGGGAGAGATTGGCCTCCGGCAACAGGCTCGCCAGTTTCTCTTCCGCCTCGGTATGCTCTTTGGTGTCCTCCTTGGTGGAGGCCATCACGCCCTTCAACTCCTCCAGGGTCTTGATTTTTTCTGCGGTCGCCTCCCGGCTTTTGCTCATGGCGGACAGGCTCTCCAACAGCGGCGGAACGCTGGATGCCGTGGCCCTGGAAAAGGCATAGGCCGCGACACTGGCCGCCGTCAGCACGGCACCCACTGGGGTGAAAATCAAACGGGTGGCCGCTACGGCAAGAAGACCAATGTCGGCGGCCAATGCCACCACCCCGGCCCGCATCACGCTCCACGCCAACCGTAGCGCGGCGAAACCGGCCAGGGCGGTCAATGCGGTGACAGCACCGGCGGCCAGTTTCGGAAACCGGTCCGTCAGGTCGGCGGCCCCGTGCGCCATGGCGGCGATGGTCTGCGATGCGGTGACGATGGCGGGCAAAAAAACGGTCCCAAGATTCACGCCCGCCTCGGAGATGGCGTTGCTTGCCAGTTGCATCTGGGATGCAGTGGTCTTGACCCTCTCGTTGAACTCCTTCTGCATGGACCCCGCGTAGTTCGTCTCCCTGGACACCAGATCCAGGGCGTTCTTGTAGGTGTCCAGACCGGCCAAAAGAATGGAGATGTCGTCGGCGTACTGCCTGCCGAAGATCGTGGCCAGGGTCTCGGACTGGGTCTGCTTGTCCAGGCTTTTCAGGGTCTCCAGGAACGTCAGCAGGGTTTGCTGCGGGTTCTTGCCGATGTCGGCGGCCAATTTTTCCGCAGAGATGCCCATCCGGGCCAACGCCTGTTTGAAATCCGCCTCGCGAGTGGGCGCGGTTTGCAAGGTCAGCATCAGGGCGTTGATGGCCGTGGCGGCAATCTCCGGAGGGCGGCCCAGGGCCAGGAAAGCGGTTCCGAGAGCGGCGGATTCGGTGTTGGCCAGACCAAACACCTTGGCCATGCCACCGGTGCGGTTCATGACGTTTAGGATGTCCCGCTCCACGGCATTGGTGTTGTTGCCCAGATGGTTGATGGCATCTCCCAGGCGTTGCGTTTCCGGTACGGTCAATTTGAAGATGTTCATCAACCGCCCGACAGCCTCTCCGGTCTCGTTGGGGGAGATGTTGAAGGCGGTGGACATTTTGGCGACGACTTCCGTGAAGCCACGGATCTCTTTGGAGGCGATCCCCATCTGCCCACCCGCTTCAGCGATTTTCGCCAGTCCCTCCAGGGGCACGGGAATTTCACGAGCCATCCCCTTGATATCGGCGGTCAGTTCTTTGAAGGCACCCGGTGTGGGAAAATCCACCACTTTTCTCACGTTCGACATGGCGGATTCAAAGGCAATGGCCTCCCTGGATGACAGGCCGATACCCGCGCCCACGATGGCCAATTGCACCAGTTGCTCCCGGACCAGCATCAGGCGTCCCGCCCAACTGTCCGTGCCATTGCGCAAGGCAAGGATCCCCTCGGTCATCCTGACATGCGCCCTGGCCAGCTCGACACCGGTGAGATTGCCGGTGGCCCGCAACCGCTCGTAGGCCGCCTGCATGCGCAGCACCTCCCGGTCGGTGTTGACACTGGGGCCAAGGTTGAGGACGTTTCTGGCGTCCTGGGTTCTCTGCAAGGATCGGGCTTGAGCCTGATATTTCGCCTCGTTGGCCGCCAGTTCGGCGCGAAGTCTGGCTTGTGCGGCGGCCAATCCGGTCGTTGATACCCCCGCAGCGGTCATGGAGGTGCGCAGGGCGTTCAACGCGATGCTCTGCTGAACAAAGGTGGCCTGGGCGTCCGCCGCCGCTTTTTTGGCTTTCTCGAACTCCTGCTTCAGCCCTTTAATGGGTGGGCCAACTTGGTTCAAGGCAACACCCAGCCGGGTGGCTTCCGCCTGGGATTTCACCCACTCAGCGCGGGCATCGGCAACCCCCGTTTTAAGTTCCCGGAAAGCGGTGATGCTCGCCAGGGCGGACTGGATGCGCAGGCTCTCCTCTTTGGCCGCCTGGGTCATGCCACGCATGCCATCGGCCACGCTTTTTCTGACACTCCCCATGCCACGCCCGATATCGGCGGTGTTCATGAAAAGCGTGAATTCCAGCGAGGCGGTGGGCATGGTTTATTTTCTCTTCAGCGATGCGGTCAACTCTTCGGTCGCGGCCAAAAAGACGGGCCACGGATAATCCCACACTTGCGTATGACCAGCCCGCGCCAGGGCGCAGGCCGACCAGACCAGATTCTTGATCATACTTGGGAAATCGTCTCGGCTGGTCCCGGATTGGCCAGCATCCATTGATCGGAGTTGATCAAGGCTGCATACGCTGAATGGGACTCCATCTCCCACATCAACATCCTGCGCCTGCGCACGGTAAAAAAATCCGGGTTCAGCTCCTGGCAGGCGTCGATCAATCGCCTGATCTCCGATGGCACCAACGTGTCCAGGTCTTCCAACGAGAGATCAGACATCAGCACGATGTCGGTGAGGGAGGCGTCGTTGAACATGCCATGGGTCACGAAATCGATGGTGTCGGTTTTGAGTTGCTCCAGTTCAACCATCCATTTGCGCATCTCGGCAACCGTTGGTTCATGGATGATCACCTCGCGGGGAGGATCGCTCAGAGTGATGGTTTTGGTGCGTCGCATGGTCGTCATCACGACACCAGCTTGATGCTGCAGTAGGCACTGATGTCTTCTCCGGTTTTGGTATCGTCATTGAGGAGGGTGCCGGTCAGAGTCAGGGTGGCGAAATCCTCGCCGATGAAGGCCAGATCCTTGGGCGCGGAGAACTTGACCCGGTACATGTCGACGCTCAATGGCTTGCCGTTGCGCGCGAAGTTCTTGCCCGCGAACACCACCTGGTACTCTTCCCCAGCCTTGACCAACGCCTCGATGTTGGTCCCCTCGGTGGTGGTATAGGCCACATCGACGGGAGTGCCCGCCTCGGAGATCTTGCTGGAGGCGTCCGGGATGAAAATGCCCGCGCTGGTGATTTCGTATTCGCTGGCGGCCAACGCCCGCAGCCCCTTGTCCGTCCAGGTGGCGGTCCCGTCGGTGGTGTCGGTGCCATCGGTCTTCCAGGTGGGAGCGGCGGCCCCGGAGGTGCCAGCCGTTTTGCACTCGTAATAATGGGTGCCCGCGATGGGGTTGACCAATTGCCCGACGGCGTAGGCCGTGGACGCCACCCAGGCGTCCAGTGCCAGGGTCAGCGTCACCGCCGTCGGGCCGACGCCCGCAAGCTGGATCAGCCCGCCAGGGTAGGCGGTGCGCGCTTCGCTGGTGAACGCTTGCGACGCCAAGACCGAATCGACGCCACGCAGGGCCATGGCCAGATTCTTCACGGAGAGGCTCGCGAAAGTGATGCTGGTCTCCACCTTGGAGATGAAGCTGACACTGTCGGCGATTCCACCACCATTCACATAGTCTTTCAACTCCTTGGTCTCTTCCGTGAAATCCAGTTTGTACTCCTTGCACTGCCCGACAAAACGCAATTTTCCACCGGCGCGCAGCCCGATGAAGACTCTCCCGGCACCGATGAGACTGACATGACTGCTGGCCATGGTGTGATCCTTTTTATGAAATGAAACTCGTTGAAAACGCCACCGGGAAGTAATAGACCCCGTTGGGCGAATAGTCCGGCACAAAGGTGGATTTCACCCGCTTGAACGGAGAGAACATCTCCCCTGCGGGCTGCCAGCCGTTCAGTGCCTGGATGACTTGGGCGATCAACGGCCCGGCCTCGTTCTCGGCGTCGGCAACCACCACCAGACAGAGCCATGTTTGCTCCACCTGTTGTGTGGCTCCTTCCTCCAGCAATTGAATCTGGCCGGGCCGATCCTCCTCCAGGAAAACCAGGACCGCCGGAGGGAGGTCGAAGGTTTCTTGAATCCTGGGCATGCCCCAGGTCGATTTGACGGTGACGTTGTTGACTTGGTCGTTGAGCCGGGCCACGAGCAAAGGCTCAACGGCCAGATAGTCGTTCATTTCTCAAGTCTCCTGGGGGGTCTGGGTGGGTCAGGTCAGTACCGACAGAGCGTTCAAGGTGTACTGGGAGACATACATCCGGTTGGTGGTGGGGCAGTACGCGATGCCCAGAGGGTTCGAATCAAGAAAGACGGTTGCGACCACGGTATTGCTGGCAGGGTTGATGATGTGTGCGAAGGCACCATCCTGGCAGACCACATAAACCCGATCATTGGATGGGCAGTACGCACTGAAGTACAGACCGCTATACAACGACGCGATGGTGGCCGTGACCGTGTTCGAGGCGGGAATGATGACCGATGCATTCCCGCCATTCTGGCTCAACACATAGATCCGATCATTGGTGGGACAGTAGGTGATGCCAGTCGGATTGGCGACGACCGTGATGGTGGCGTCCACGGCATTGGTCGACGGGGCGATCACCGAGACCGTATTGGTTCCGTTGTTGCCCACATACAGTCGATCATTCCTCGGACAGTAAGCGATCCCCGCAGGCGAAGTGCCCACAGTGATCGTGGTCACGACCGCATTGGTCGCGGGATTGATCACCGAGACCGTATTGGCTCCCTGATTGACCACATACACCCGGTCATTGCTGGGATAATAGGCGGTGCCAACAGGATTGGTGCCCACCGTGATGGTGGTGACGACCGCATTCGTTGCCGGATTGATCACCGAGACTGTCCCGGCTCCCTGATTGACCACATAAATGCGATCATTGGTGGGACAATAGGTCGCCTCGTAAGGTGTGTAGCCCACCGTGATCGTGGCGATGACCGCACTGGTGTGGGGATTGACGACCGATACTGTGGATGCCTGCTGGTTGACCACATACAACCGGTCATTGGTGGGACAGTAGGTGATGCCACGCGGACGACCTCCCACATTGATCGTGCCTATTTTCGCCACCATGCCGGACCAGTCCAGCAGGCCAAAGTATCCCTTGGAATGCATGATCGGTGCGCCGGGGATCGAACCGGCATCACCAGGAATGCCTTGGATTCCCTGCGGTCCTTGTGGTCCCGTTGCCCCGGTCGAGCCGTTCAGACCTTGAATACCCTGAGGCCCTTGTGGTCCCGTTGCCCCGGTCGCACCCGTGGATCCGGTCGCTCCCGTTGCGCCGGTCAATCCCTGGATACCTTGCGGGCCGGTTGCGCCCCGGATGTTCATGACAACGGACCAGATGTCACCGGATTTCAGATACCAATCGTTGGTCGTCGTATTGAGGTAATGATCCCCATTGACCCCGATGCCAGCCGAAGGTGCGGTGGTGCCGTTCAGAATGGTGAATCCGTTGGTGCCAGCGGGTCCGGTTGCTCCCTGGATACCTTGCACTCCCTGAGGGCCGGTTGCCCCCATGGCACCAGTTAGACCCTGAACGCCCTGCGGACCGCTGGGGCCGGTTGCCCCTGTTGCGCCCGTTGCGCCGGTCAGGCCCTGGATCCCTTGCGGGCCGGTTGCGCCTTGGATGTTCATGACGACGGACCAGATGTCACCAGACTTCAGATACCAATCGTTGGTCGTCGTATTGAGGTAATGATCCCCATTGACCCCGATGCCAGCCGAGGGCGCGATGGTGCCGTTCAGAATGGTGAATCCATTGGCGTCGGTCGTTCCGGTTGCGCCCATGGGGCCTTGAATCCCTTGCGGTCCCATGGGTCCAATCGCGCCCGTCGTTCCCTGCGGTCCCTGAACACCTTGAGGACCAGTGGCACCAGTATCCCCCTGTATTCCCTGCGGACCCATGGGACCAGTCGCCCCGGTGGCACCGGTCAGACCAGTGGGACCCATAGGACCGGTTGTGCCAGTCGGACCGATATCACCCTGAAGACCTTGCAGTCCCATGGGGCCAATCGGGCCGCGTTCGCCCTGGATTCCCTGCGGACCCATTGGTCCGGTATCCCCCTGGATTCCCTGCGGACCCATGAGGCCAACCGGGCCGACAGCACCCTGAATCCCCTGCGAACCCACCGGGCCGACATCGCCCTGTGGTCCTTGCGGTCCAATCGGGCCAGGATCGCCAACCGGACCGACAAGGCCAACTCCGCGTTTGAGGACACCGGCAACGATCCACGCGTCGCCGATGTACCGAGAGACCGCCCAAGTTTCCGAGTGCAGGAACAGATCACCTTCCCCAGGAGGCGGGGTGGTGGGTGCGGAGGTGTTGACCGTCAGCGTCGGGATAGGCACGCCAGGGATGTCATCGACCAGGACGAACGCGTTCGTGGTCGGATTGAACTCAAGATGCTTCGACATGGGGGAATTCCTCGTCAAAAATGGTTTATTGATGGTGGCATTCGTGGTGGTTGGGGATGTCCGATGACATGGTCTGGATCAGTCGCAAGACCGTGGCTTCCGTGGAGACCGCCTGGATGGCTTTGACCACTTGCAACCATGGGCAGGGTGTATGGGATTTTCTCGATGGCTCTTTCACCCATCTGGAAGCACCTGGGCCGATCCGTTTCCAGGTGGTGCCATCGGTTTGGAAGTAGACCGATCCCACCGGGAAGGTGGAGGTGTCCACCGTTCTGGGGTCTTCAGCCCCGGAGAACAGACCGACATTGCCATCCAGCGACAGGCTCCGGACACGATAGGCCGAGGTGAAATCAGGCATGCTCATCGAGATCCCTTAAAAAAAGCGGGAGGCTGGTGAGGCCTCCCGCTTCGACATTGCAACGGGAAAGAGTGGGAAAAAGATCAGGCAGCCCGGCGCAGAACAGACCGGGTCATGGTGACTTCCACGGGATCGGTGGAGGCCATGAGCAGACGCATGGTGCGTGCGTTCAACGGACCGGACACCTCCACGTCCATGGTGATTTCCAGGCCGGTGATCGGGGTGCTGAGTTCGATGATCGCCGACTCGTTGAAATTGGCCGCAGTCGCCGCCAGACCGATGGTCGCATTGTGGGTGGCTTTGACACTGGTGAAATAGACGTTGTGGGGATTGGCGACTTCCCGGACATGGATCAACCATTCCGCCGCCAATTCCTGCTCCATGATGATGGAATCGACGGGAACCAACGTGGTCACGACGGGAGAATGAACCTCCTCGCTGACGGCTCCGAGACGATCATCCAACGCGCTGATGGCCGCCTCCAGGCTGGTGCCCTGGCCCACGACCTTGGTGGTCAGATAGGCCGGAGTTTCGTTGCCCACACCCTTGCCGACGAAGGCGAGCAGGTAGCCGACCTCCCGGTCCAACTGGCTGATGCCGTCATTGAGGCTCGCGCCCTGGGTGACGGCCACGGGATCGGCGTAAAGTGGCATTTCCTCGCCAACGGATTTGCCCATGTAGGCCAGGATGTCGCCGGTGGCCGTATCCAACTGGCCGATGGCCGCTTCCAGGTTGGCTCCCTGGGTGATCACCTCGGCACTGGAGTAGTTGGGCGACTCCGAACCATCACCGGACTTGCCGATGAAGGTCTGGATGAAGCCCGACTCCAGGGTGTTGGACTGGCCCTGTTTCACCCACTGGCCGTCACTGCTGAAGGAGTAGACCGAACCTTTCTCGGCACCCTCCTGGACGTAGACGGTATCCCCCACATGATTCTGGAGGGTCACGCTCTTGATGGTGCGCAAGGGAACCCGGTCAAAGCCGATCCGGGTCGCGGATCCGCCGGTGAAGGCGGTCAGGGCCATGGGAGGCTGGAGAGTGACCGGATCGATTCCGGCGGTGATCTCCTCGTGGGTGAAATCCGGGCAGAACATCTGGACGTGGTTGTCCGTATCCACCGCCTCGATGGCCCGGATCACGTCAAGAACGGTCGCCGTGGAGACTCCGGCGGCGTTTTTCAGATTCACCGCGATGGCGTTGCCGACGATGGTGCAGGTGGTCTCGGTGGCGTCCAGCGGGTTGTCGGTGGTGGCCACGAAGGTCAGGGCGTTGCCAGCCGAAGTGTCCGCCGTGGTCGGAAGAGTCGAGCGCAAGGAGTAGACATGGGATCCGGCGGGATTGGTGCCCTCTGGATCCATGGTCACGCTGGCCTGGGGATAAAACCCGACATCGAAGATGGAAGGCTCGACATCGGTGAGCTTGGCGAACAACACCCGCTGCGGCAGACTGGGCATGGCCAGACCAATGGTTTGGGCCTCGGCCAGGGTCATCTCCTGGAGGCTGGCCTCGTCCACCGGGGAGAGCCAGTTCGGAGCCACGCCGATCAGGTCCATGGAGGTGGTGAGGGTGGCCCACTTGTCCGGACCCGCGCCGATGGTGGTCTTGCGATACCATTGACCGGTGTCCTGGGCGATGGCCAGAGAACCCACGGACAGCAGGTCAGCCTGAACGCCAGACGGAGCGGAAGGGAACACCTGGAACTGCACCTTGCCATCCAGATCCAAACCGCCTTTGATACGAAAAGGAGCGACAGTACCCATGATTTAAATCTCCATGCAAATTGTTTGACTACGGTTGGCGAAATGCCACACTTCAAGCAAAAACTCCGATTTTCATGCTGCCCACGTCCAGAATTCCGTCATAAAGCGACGTGAACACCATTTGCACTTCATCCCCATCGGCCACGAAATCGATCTCGTAGCCGATGGTGTCCGCATCTCCTGTAATGGCGTATTCGTTGAATGCGACGGTTCCTCCTTTATAAAAGGCGTTGATCTCGTTGCCGACGCCCAGACCGTTGACCGGGTCGGAGATGGTCAGCAGCCACTTGACCTGCCGGAATTGACCCGGCATGGCCACCTGGTCGACAATCGTCGGGCTGCCACGGACAATACCGTTCACCCGTTTTGGATTCTCCCCGAACGGCCAACCGCCGGTGGCTTGCAAGACCACCGGGGCCGAGATGTTCAGGGGTTCGTCCGTAACCAGAACGTTGAGCGGTGTTTCGACGATTGTGACCACGAGGGGCTGTTCGCCGACCGTGACGTTGATCTTCTGGTCGGCCATGGCTATGGACCATGGTTTCGGGTGATGTCCGGCAAGACCTGGATGCGACCACTGATGAAGGTGGCCACCACCGGTGGAGTTCCCGGATCACCTGGAATGCCGGGGATGACCTTTTGCATGTCGTAGAGGTAAATCCCCGGCTCGATGGCATCGGTCTCCGTGGAGTCCAGCAGAAGCGAACCGGACCCGGCCATGGATTCAGGGGTTGAAGGAAAAATGACTCGTTTCTGCAACACGGCTTCGCTGTCCGGATCGTTGGCCGTGCGTTTCATGGTGAACCACAGTTCGTGGCCGGTGATGTCGATGGGATGCCCGGCCACGGTGGAAAACGACAGGGTGAAGACCTTGGTGTCGCCCCGGTAGAATTGGAAATTGTTGGTTGGCCGCGTCATGGGTCGCTCCGGGTACAAAAAAACACGCGCGAGGCGTGTCATGAGTGAGCGATAATGAAAACCCCGATCAAAAGGCAAACGGATCCTGGATTCGGTTGAGAACCAGCATGGCCAAGCCGTTGCCGTCGGGCTGGACCTCCAGAACGCGATACAGCAGCCCGGCAACCGTCACGTCATCCCCGGCCATGGGGACGATGACCTCTCCGGTCAAGATCAGGTCGGCCAGTCGGATCTCCACCACTGACCGGACAGTGACCGCGTCCAAGCCATCGCCATCACCCAGTGCAACCATCTCCCGTTTTTGATCGAAGATGCCGGTCAGATGGATGGGCATACCACCCAGCTCCATCCGATTATCCAGAGATGGGGTATAGATCACCGGCACTCCGAAGGTGGCCACACATGCACGATTGACCAGGCCGACCAGATCGGCCCAGCGACTCACGCCACAACCCCGTTCAGCCGCACCCGGGCGGTGGCATCTCCGATGGCGGCGGCAACAATCGCGCAACCGATCAGGGTGTTGGTGCCTACGGTGGTGGTGACGTTTTTGGCGGTGTTGTCCCAGTATACGGTGGTGGTGACGTTTTTGGCGGTGTTGTCCCAGTAGAGTTTTGCACCCTGAGTGATGGCGACAGCCGCCTTGGGCAGATCCACCACGCCCGTGGTGGAGATCTCCAGCGTGGCGCCCACGGCGGCGGTGGAGATGGCCACGCCAAACAAGGCGCCTACCAGCAGACCGTCGCCGCTGTTGACAGCGACCGGGGCGGCGACCGTGACGATGTCGCCGGGTTGAATCCAATTTTTCATGTTCGTATCCTTCGAAATGGGTGGAGAGACGTTCTTACGTCGGTTATAATGACCCCAAAAGGAGAACTGCGAATGAAGACATTGCGTTTGACCACCATCGGCAATTCCACCGGTGTCGTCCTGCCCAGGGAGATTCTTGCCCGCCTTCGGGTCGAGAAAGGAGACGCCCTGTATGTGTTGGAGACCAAAGGCGGAATCGAGTTGACCCCTTACGATCCTGATTTCGCCAAACAGATGGATCTGGCCGAAGAGATCATGCGCGAAGAACGGGACGTCCTTCGCAAGCTGGCCGAATAACCGATGACCATTCCCATCTGGGTCGGAAAAGAGGTGGCATTGGCCATCCACAAACGCCAACTGGCGGAACATGGGGGTGGTGATGGCCTGCGAGACGAAGGTCTGCTGGAATCCGCTTTGGCCAGACCGACCAACCGGCAGGCCTACGGCGATCCACCGCCAACGCTGGCAGAACTGGCGGCCAGCTATGCCTTTGGCATTGCCCGCAACCATCCGTTCGTGGATGGCAACAAGCGGGTCGCCTATGTGGTGTGTCATCTGTTCCTGCGTCTGAACGGCAAACGGTTGATCGCCGCAAACGAAGAGAAATACCGGATCTTCCTCGCCCTGGCGCAAGGTGCCATGGAAGAGGAAGATCTGGCGTCATGGATCGATGCGCATTTGACAAGAGCCTGATGCGCATCAAGCTCCCGGATTTTTATACATCCCCGCCAGCAGGATGAGAAGGTGACGGCGAGGGATGCGGAAGAGGCCGCGACCGGGAAGAAACGCCGAGGCCGCAAGCCTCAAGTCGGCAACCACGAGGTTAGCGAGGAAGCCAAGGCCAACGTGAC
>JADGBT010000027.1 GCA_015231375.1 Magnetococcales bacterium
AGGGTGATGTTGTTGGCCGCCCCGGCGGCCAGAGTCGCCACCCCGGCCACGCTCAAGGCTCCGGACTGGGTGATGGCACCGGTCGTGGTCACGCCCAGGGTGCCGGAAACCGTCGAGGCGCCCAGAATCAAGGCGTTGGCATCCACCAGAGTCACATTGTTGCCGGTGGTGATGGCCACTGTGGCAAAATTATTGGTGGCGGTAGACAAGGTGATGTCGTTGCCCGCACCGGCTGCCAGGGTCGCCACTCCGGCCACGCTCAACGCGCCGGACTGGGTGAGAGCGCCCGCAGTGGTCACGCCCAGAGTGCCAGTCACGGTCGAAGCGCCCAACACCATGGCGTTGAGATCCACCAGGGTGACATTGGCACCGGTCACGGAGACCGCGCCCGTGAAATTATTGGCCGCATTGCTGGCGGTCACATCATAACCGGCAGCCGACAAGGTGGTGGTGCCGGGAATGACCAGAGCGCCCGAGTTGGTGATCGCCCCACCCGCCGTGACGGACAGATTTCCGGTCAAGGTCAAAGCCGCGATATCGAAGGCGGTGGTATCCACCAACGTGACATCCGCCAGGGTGCCGGCGCTGGCAAAAGTCACGGTACCGGTAAAGGCGTTGGCGGCATTGTTGACCGAGATCGAAGCGCCATTGGCAGCGGTCAAGGTGGAGTTGCCGGTGATGGTCAAAGCGCCGGTATTGGTGATGTTGCCAGCCGTGGCGGTGGCGGCGAAGACGCCGGGCACCGTAATCGCGCCCAGGGCCAGACCATTGGAGGCGGTCACGGTGACGTTGCCGGAGGTGGCGCCGTTGCTGCCACTGATGGCCGTGCCGCTGGCGCTGGTATTGGAGATCTGGACATTGTTGGCCACACCGGTGCCGGTATTGGCAAAGGTGATGGTGGGAGCGGCGGTCAGGATGGCGCCAGCGGTACCGATACCGGTGATGGCATTCAGGGCCAGGGTGCCGGTGGTGGTGATGGTGCCCGCCGTGCCACTGATGGCGCCGCCTGTGGTGAAGGTGTGATTGGCGGCATTGGCATTGGCGACCGCGCCCACCACGGCGATCCCGCCGGTGTTGGAGGTGGTGCCCACCACCATGGTGCCTGCCGTGACAAAGGCGAGTTCGGTATCGGTGAGTCCCAGAGTGCCGGAGGCATCCGCCGCCGAGGAACCGACGTTGATCACCTGCGCCGCAGCCTTGGGAGCCAGGGTGACGGAGCTGGTTCCGGCATTGATGGAGGCTCCCAGGGTCATCTGGTCGGCGGTGACGGTGATGGCGCTATTGGTGGACTGGATGGTACCGGAACTGTGGGTGAAGACGCTGTTGGCGTTGTCCAGGGTGATGGCGACCCCGGTGGCTCCGCTCACACTAACGACACTCATGTTGCCGGTGGAGTTGAGCGCCACGCTGCCGGTGGTGGTGATCGAACCGGTGACATCCAACGTGGCTCCGGCGCTCTTGGTAGCCGAGAAGGTCAGGTTGTCGTCACCCACGGTGTAACCGGTCAAGGAGTCGAGGGTGATGTTGCCACTGCTGGCCACGATGCTGACGGTCTTGTTGCCGGTTCCCGTATCCACGGCCAGTCCGCTGGAGGTGGTCAGGTTGCCGGAGTTGGCTTCCAGATAGACGTTGCCGTTGTTGGTGGTGGCGGACAGTTTGGCCGCGCCGGTGACATTGAACAGCACCGGGGTTCCCGAAACACCAAGGCCACTGCTGCCAGCGGTCAGGTTGACGTTCTTGGCCGCCACCGTGATGCCCGTACCACCCGCCTGGGTGATGGCACCGGTGGTGGTGGCGTTCAGAATCGAGGTGGGGGAGAGGGTGCCGATAGCGATGCCGCCGGTATGGGTGCTGGAACCCACCGTGATGGCGGTGGAGGCGGTGATCCGGTCCAGGTCCGCGTCGGCGATGGCCAGCGTGCCCGAGGTGGCGCCCCCCAGGGCCACGGAGGTGGCGTCGGTGGGCGTGATGTTGACCGTGGCCGCCGCGATGGAACCGCTGACACCAAAGCTGGTGGTGAGGCTGCTGGCGGTGACGGTCTGACCCGAGGCGCTGAGGGTTCCGCCCACGGAGACCGACGGACTCGACAAGGTCACGGCACCGGTCGCGGTGATATTGCCGGAAACGGTCAACGAGGTGGAACCGGTGGTGCTGAGATTGATCGTGCCCCCGGTCAAGGTCTGGTTGGCCGACAGTCCCACGTTGGCGCCGGTGCCGGTGACGGTGATGGTGCCGGTGCCCGCGTTGATATCGTTGAGCAGATTGATATTGCCGCCGGTGCTGATGATGGTGACCCCGGCATTGCTGGCTGTGGTGATGGCCCGGATGTCCACCTGACCCGTGGTGCCGTTGACGGTCACGGTGCCGACGTTGGTGACGGTGCCGAGGTTGACCTTGCCCGCTCCGATGGTGTTCAGGGTGAGGGTGCCACCGGCCATGGCCAACGGCGTGGAGGCCAGGTTGATGGCGTTGGGAGAGCCCCCCGAAACCAAAGAAAGGGTCAGATTGCCGCCGCCACCGGTGATGGAGGTGGCCGAGGAGTTGATGTTGTCGGTGGCTTCGAGGGTGAGGTTGGCGGAGGTGGTGAGGGCAGTGATGGTGCCTGCGGTGATGGTGTCGGTTCCGGAAGAAGAGGCGGTATAGGATCCGGCGCTGGTGCCATCGGTGATGAACAGGTTGGTAGGATCGAGCAGCAAGGTGCCCCATCCGCCGCCACCGGTCAGGTTCACCCGTCCCTGGATATCGACGCTTTTGCCGCTCAACTCCACGTTGCCACCCTTGCCGGAGATGGCGCCGCCTTGCGCAGAAATGCGGGCATCCTTGGCGAACGTGGTCTTGCCCTGAGCCACCACCACGACCTCGCTGGCATGGTCGCGGGCGCCTTTGGCGTCGGCGCGGATCGCGGAGGTGTCGGTCAGATGGATGTCATGGGTGGAGCGGACATCCATGGAGCCAGCCAGCGCGCCCTCCTCGGACCCGGAAAGGTCGAAGGTGCCACTGTTGGCCACATCCCCGCCCGTGCCCGACAGAATGATCTTGCCACCCTGCTGGACCAGTCCCCGGGCCTCGACCACCCCTTCGTTGTTGACCACGGTCCGGATCAGATCCGACGCCGACGCGGCCACCATGGCGACCCGGCCCCCTTCGGCCTGGATCACGCCCTTGTTCTGGGCCAAAGCCTGCACCGCAGCCTTGTCCACCGAGAAGGAGAGCAGTCCATCTCCGGCGAAATCCATTTTCACCTGATCCCCGGCCACCACGCCCACGGTACCCATTTTGGCGGTGATCACGCCATCGTTCAGGGCCTGGGGACCAACCAAGGCCACGAAGCCTTCTTTGGGGACATGGGTTTGGATGCGGCCCTGGTTCTGGACCGTGCCGGCATTGCCATCGTTCTTGAAGACATAACGACCGGCGAGGAAGTCATCGTTGGCGATGTTGAGGGTACTGGCGACCAGTCCGCCCAGATCCACCTGCGCCGTGCCTCCGAAGAGGATGCCGTGGGGATTGACCAGGAAAATCTGACCATTGGCGCTCAGGCGGCCCAGGATGGTGGAGGGATCCTGTCCCACCACCCGGTTCAAGGCCACGGAGTTGGCCGAAGGCTGCTGGAAGACGACCGCTTCGTGGCTGCCGATGTTGAAGGAGCGCCAATCGACCACCAACTGGTTGCTGGCCTGATCGACCTGGAGGGTATTGGCATCCGGTTGGGCGATGGTTCCGGATCCGGCGGCGATGGCCCCATCCTGGGGCAAGGCCATGGCCTGATTGCCGATGCCCACACCCAGCGCGCCGGCCATCAAGGCCAGGGCGCCGGGTCCGCGCCCGGAGCGGGATTCCATGGAGGCGCGTTTGCGCCGGGAGTGACGATTGGGCACGGTACGTTCGGCTTCCGCCGATCCAGTCAAGGAGGAGAACAGTGCCGCGAATCGAATCATGCTCATGGAATCACCCTCAAGTCGGTTCGGTAATCTTTAACAAGAAACCCCGGACATCTATTGCATGCCATCTTTAATTGTTCAAGCCCTTTCACACGACCATCAAAACCATTTGACCGCCTGGATCCAGGTACGGCCATCTCCCTGACGGGATTCGGAGGTGATGGTTTCAGCATCCAGTTGCAAGGCGGCATTCCACTTCACGGAGAACTGGTTGGCCACATTGAAAAGATTCAACCCCACGCCCACGCCGGAGAGGGTGCGGTTGGTATCCACCCCGGCCACCGGGGTATTCAGATGGACCGTGCCCACGTCGCCGAAGAGCACCGCCTGCAAATCGGAGCGCCCCAGCCGCTCGCCCAGCCAATCCAGATCATAACGCAGATCGACACTCAACACGGCACCGCTGTCGCCGGTTCCTTCGCCCTGCGGATAGGCGCGCACGCCAGTGGGTCCACCCAGCCGGAACTGCTCGGAGGAGATCAGATCGTCGCCGGTGAGTTGACCGGAGGTGGCGACAAAGAGGCTGAAGTCACCCGGCAGACGTTGCAAGCGGGAAAGAAGAAAACGGAACGCATGATCGGAACCGGATCCCACATAACCGGTCGGGAAGCTGTCGTTGTCGATGAGATGGAAGGAGAGCTCATAAGCGGTGAGTCCGCCCCCGTTCCAGCCATCCCGGAAGTCGCCGGTGAGCGCGGCGGCGAAGACATCCGGCTCGTACTCATTCGAGCGGATTCCGGCCACTTTCTGTTCCGACTGCTTGTGATCCCAGGTCAGTTGTCCGTACAGGTTGTAAACGCGGGAACGGACAAACGGATGAGAGGCGAACAGACCATAGTTGCTGCCGTCACCGCCGATGGCCGACAGGCTGCCGCTCAGGTCGTAGTCGAGCTGGGAGTAATGGGCTCCGACCCGCGTGCCCCGGGTGTTGACCGGCACCGTGTAGCTGACCCGACCGAACCACATGTCGTCTTCGGAAATCAGGGTGCGCAAGGTGAGTTGATCCCCGATGCGCAGCGGGCTGTTGACATTCAGGGTGAGGCCGCCACGGAAATCGCCGGTGTATTCGGAGCCGTGATTGCTCAAGTCGATGCTGCCGGTGAACAGCGGCTCGCTGCCCAGCACCACATCGAGATCCGAAGTGCCCGGGGTCTTGCCGGGCTTCAGGGTGGACTGGATCGTGACACCGGGCAGATCGTCCAGCAGCAGCAGTCCTCTTTCGAGTCCTTTGGCCTGCATGGCCAACTCCCGGTTCACATCGGCTTCCACATAGGCCCGCGCCCGCTCTTCGGAGAGACGCTCGTTGCCCTTGACCTGAATCTGACCCAGACGACCTTCCACGACGACGATCTGGATGACAACCTCGCCTTTGGCGTTGGGGGTGAGTTCCTGGGGGGGAAGGTAGGCCGTGGCCAGGAAATAACCCTGTTCACGATAATAATCGGTGAGCCGACGGGCGGCGGTGTTGAGATCGTCGAAGGTGATCTCCCGCCCCTTGAAAGAGTCGAGCAGAGGCAGAAGCTGCTCCTGGGGGACCGACGCGTTGCCGCTGACTGTGTAAGAGGCCACCCGGACTTTGACGCCCTGATCGCGTTTCGGCGCTTTTTTGTCGCTTTCCGGCGCCAGATTGATGGCTGGCGGAGCTTTGGGAGCCGCCTCCACCGGTTTTTGCAGCGTATCCATCAACGCCCCGGAGTCCAGGGGGGCCGCGACCGCTTCAAAAGCCCCCACGCTCAATGCCATGGATGCGGCCAATCCAGTTCGCCAAGCACACTCCCAGCTCTGTTTGATCATCTTGCTCAATCCCCTGACCTGACAAAACGCAATTAGATTCTGCTCGCTATCGGCCGTTCATCCGCAAGACCTTACCAAATAATGCAGGCTGCTCACAAACAAATTTTGCATGGAAGCATTTAAACATTATTCATGTGTGGTTATTCGGATTAAAGAAACGGTCCGCCCAGACATTCAAGTGAGCAAAAATTATTCCACTTTTTAAGAAATCTTGTCCTCCTGCCTCGACATCCCCCCCCCGACTCCCCCCTCAGGCCCGGCCCGCAATCCTGGAAAACAAACCGTCACGACGGCCCGACAAACCGACATCTCGGAAAACGGTCACACCCCAAGAAAGAGCGCCCCTCCCGGGTGGTGCGGGTCGTCACCCGTCCCTTGCGACAGGCGGGACAGGGGTTCCCGGCTGCGCAGGAGTCGGTAGCGCGCGCGGAAGAGGCGACAGCGGACGCGGCCAACTCGGCGAACCGACCCAAATGACGCTCCCCTTCGCTTTTGACCGCCTCGATCAAACGGGTGACCCAGATCACCGCCTTGCTTTCGAACTCTTCCAGGGTGCGGGTATTCTGGGCGATCTCCTCCAACGCCTGCTCCCAGATGGCGGTGGTGGCGGGATTGGTCACGCTGCGCGGCAACACGTCCACCAGCACCCGGGCCACCGGCGCGCTGATCAGGTTCTTGCCCTCCTTGCGCAACAGCATGCGCTGCAACAGATTCTCGATGATCGCGGCGCGGGTGGCCTCGGTGCCGATCCCGGAAGTCTCCCGCAGGGTCTGCCTGAAACGGGGATCGTCCACCATGCGGCCCACGTTTTTCATCGCCTGAATCAACGTGCCTTCGGTGTGACGGTTGGGCGGTTTGGTGCGTTTCTCCTCCACCCGCCCCCCTTCCACCAAGAGCGTCTCCCCCTTTTTCAATCCCTGGGGCAGACGCTCCTCTTCGGCTTCACCGGGTTTGGCCTCCCGGCGCAGCACCACCTTCCAGCCCGGCGCGATCTCCACATTGCCCGACGCCCGGAACATCGATCCTCCCGCCTCCACCTCCACCACGGTCCGATCAAACTGATACACCGGAAAAAATTGCGCCAGATAATGTCGCCGCACCAGATCGTAAAGCCGGGACTCCTCCAAAGACATCCCGCCCACCCCGACCCCGGCCTTGGTGGGAATCATGGCATGGTGGGCGGTGATCTTGCCGTCGTCCCACGCCTTGGAACGCAGCGCCCCATCCGCCTGAGCCACCAGCGTCGCCATGGCGGCGTCGGAACGGACCAGGGCTTGCAGCACGGCTCCGACTTCGGCCAACTGGTTTTCCGGCAGATGCCGACAATCGGTGCGGGGATAGGTGATCGCCTTGTGGGTTTCGTACAACGCCTGGGCCACCTCCAGGGTGCGCGCCGCCCCCATGCCCCAACGACGGGAAGACTCCTGCTGCAAGGTGGAAAGATCCAATGGCAAAGGGGGAGCCTCCCGCATCCGTTTGGTTTCGGCCTTGGCGATCCGACCCTCACCCCCGGCCACCCCCTGGGCCACCGCTTCGGCCCTGGCACGCTCCAGACAACGCCCCTCCTCGTCGGCCCACGCCTCCGGCACCACCCACTTGGCCCGAAACCGCCCCGCCGGCGCCGCGCAATCGATCCATACCTCGAAAAAATCCGTCGGCTTGAAGTTCTCGATCAACCGGTCCCGATCCACCACCAGTTTCAAGGTGGGGGTCTGCACCCGACCCACGGTCAACACCCCCTCGTAACCGCCCCGGCGTCCCAGAATGGTATAGGCGCGGGTCAGGTTCATGCCCACCAGCCAATCGGCCCGCGCCCGCCCCAGTCCGGCCCGGTACAGAGGTTCGGTTTTGGCGCCGGGCAGACGGGCGCCCAACGCCTTGCGAATGCTCTCGTCGTCCAATGCCGACAACCATAACCGGGAGACCGGACCCCGATAGCCGCAATGGTCCAGCACCTCCCGTCCGATGGTCTCTCCTTCCCGGTCCGCGTCGGTGGCGATCACCACTTCCGCGCATTTCTTCAACAATCCCTGAATCACCCGGAACTGCCTGCCCACCTTGTCCCGCACCTCCACCCGCCAGCGATCGGGCAGAATCGGCAAGGTCTCCAGCCGCCACGTCTTCCAGAGCGCGCCGTATCCGTCCGGCGGAATCATCTCCAGGAGATGTCCCAGACACCAGGTCACCTGAATGCCGTTGCCTTCCAGATAACCATCCCGCTTGCCGTTGGCCCCCAGCATGCGGGCGATATCACGGGCCTGGGAGGGTTTTTCACACAGATAAAGCATCATGTCCCGTGGATTAACGATTGGTGCGAACGCCATGACAGCGGCAACGAAAGGCGCCTCAACGCCGTGGTGACCAGGATTCGAGAACAAAAGGGAAACGACTTCGAAAACAGCAGGCAGGACAGACGATCGCTGGAAGAACGATAAAAAATCCAATCAACCCACAAAGCGCGACCCGGAATCTCAACGCGGCAAAGAGCAAACTCGAAGACATCAAACCCGAAAGACACCCGGCAAGACAAAACCAGACCACAACAGGCCGCAGCACCCCTCACATTCATCCAAAACCAAAGAGGCCTTGGGCGCGGATCCATTCAAGAAAGCCTATCACAGCCCCCTGATTTTCCGCCCACATGGTCCTTAAATCCAAAAGGGATGGAGGCGCACCCCCATCCCTTTTGGCGACGGCTTATTTCTTCTCGTCGGCCTTTTCAGCTTTGGCTTCCGGAGCCGGAGCGACGGGCGCATATCCCCAACCCGGCGCACCACCCCAGACCGGACCACCGTATCCGGGATAACCCCAACCCGGACCATAACCGTATCCGGGATGCCAGCCATTGTTCCAGCCGTTGTTCCAGCCGTTGTTCCAGCCGTTGGTGTTGTTCCAGTTGTTGTTCCAGTTGTTGTTGCCAGAGCCGTTGCCGGAACCGGCCACGTCGCCGCCCATGTTGAAGCCGAAATTGCCATTGGCGCGGCCATTGCCGTTACCGTTGCCAAGCCAATTGTTGCCCCAGTTGTTGTTCCAGTCGTTCCAGTTGTTGTTGTTCCAGTTGTTGTTGTTCCAACCGTTGTTGCCCCAACCGGGACCGCCCCACCAGGCCGAAGCATCAGCAGCGGAGAACATGGCGGCGCCACCCAGCAGAGTCGCCAGAGCCAAAACACGCAGACCTTTATTCATTTGCCTTTCCTCCTCATGGTTTCAAGTACGAGACGTTCCCTGGCCACGCGCCAAGGAGGCGGGCATCGGTCATTCTCCCCATGACAGCTCCAAAGACCCGCATCGCGGCAATTTAACCAATCCCGTTTTCTGTGTAAATTAAAAAAATGCACCTTTAAAGAAGGGCCTCGACCCGAAAAGCCGTCCGACTCCCCGGCCGAGGGTCCAGCCGACGAGCAGAATTCAGGCGGGCACGCAAAGACGGACGGGTGGTCCACACCGCCTTGTGTTCAGATATCGCCAGACACCGGGATATTCCCGGCCCAGGGGGATCCCGCTCCTGATCCGGATTGGCGGGCTATTGCGTCCGGGGTATCAAATGACGGAAGATAGGCGTATTGTTTCTTGAGAACATCCCTGCGCGCCACGACCAAAGAGCCAGCCATGAACCCATCCGACCCCCTTTCCCTTCCGGATCCCGCCGGTTTCGCCAGCGCCTATTTTGCCCATCTGACCCGGATCCTGCAATCCATCGACACCAGTCAGATCGCCCGGTTCATCCAGACCCTGCAAGAGGCGCGCAGACGGGAAGCCACCATCTATTTCATCGGCAACGGCGGCAGCGCGGCCACGGCCACCCATTTCGCCAACGATCTGGCCATCGGTCTGCATCGGGACCAGGGCAAACCGTTTCGCGCCATCAGTCTGGTGGACAACCAGGCAATTCTCACCGCCATCAGCAACGATCATGGCTATCGGGACGTGTTCGTGAGGCAATTGCGCGCCCTGGCCCGTCCCGGTGATGTCCTGGTAGGCATTTCGGCATCGGGCAACTCTCCCAATCTGCTGGCGGCCTTCACCTATGCCCGCTCGATCGGCATCCACACGGTGGCCATCACCGCCTTCGACGGCGGCGCCTTGCACCCCATGGCCGACGAGGGCATTCACGTGCCCACGGACTTGAAAGAATACGGCCCGGCGGAAGACGCCCATCTGATCCTGGATCACCTGATACACGCCTACCTGACCCGCGCCGCAGACCAGACCAAAACATGACACAAACCGGACCTGCGACCATGCACCGGGTCATTCTGGGCATTGCGGCGCTGGGGGTGATCCTGTCGCTGCTGGCCTTCGCCGCCTTGCGCACCCAACTGGAAAACCACTCCCGCCTGGAGTTCCATTGGCTGGCCAAGGATCGGGTCGGCGCCTTGCAAAGAGGATTGAACGAAGCCATCCATGTGGTGGACATTCTGGGGGATCTGCTGCGCGCCCATGACTCCTCCCGGATGGAGTTCATCCAACTGGCCCGCACTTTTTTCACCAAGGTCCACGGCATCCGGGAGTTGATCTGGATTCCCCAGTTCGCCGTTCACGCCGCCCAACCGCTGCGCGCGCACCGCTCCAGCAGCACGTCCATTTTCCCGGAAAAACACGATTTCTTATCCGACACGGCCCTGATGCCGATGTTCCGGCAGGTTCAGACGCACGTAGGAACCACCGTGACCACCCTGTTCCGACCCCGCCCCTCCGGGGAGATGATCGAACAATTCATCGTGGCCGTGCCGCTGCGCCCCCCCACTCCCGACGCCTCCCAAAACCCGATCCACGGGGTGTTGCTGGGGGTGTTCGACCTGGAAGAACTGGTGCAGCAGGCGATCCAACTGCTGGAACCCCGAGGGGTGCAGATTCTGATTCTGGAACAAGACGAACAGGGTCGGGAACGTTTTCTCGACTCCTATTCCAGCCGTCTGGAATCCCCACCCGTGCAGCCGGTGAACAAAGACAACTGGCAAGCCTGGCTGGCGCGACAGTCCCATGTCATGCGGGAAACCGTGCCGGTGGCCGACCAGCGCTGGATCGTCAACGCGATTCCATCGAAAAATCTGCTGAGCGGCGAGGAGTTTCCCCACACACCCTGGCTGATTCTGGCCAGCGGCCTGATCATCACCGTGATCCTGGTGATGTTCTTGCTGCACATGGAACGCAATCTGAACGAAAAGAACCGTCTTTACGCGGAATTGAAACAGTCGGCCCTCAAGCTGCGCATTCTGTTCAACCAGTATCCGGACACGATCCTGACCGTGGATCGCCATGGCACGGTGCTGCTGGCCAACCGTCCGGAAGTGCGGGTGGTGGGGGATCTGTTCGGAGAGGAGCAGGCCGAACTGCGGGAGTGGCATGAACAGGCCCTGCGCAAGGTCTACGCCACCGGCGAGATGGATCACTTCCAGTATCCTTTTTCCGACACCCAATGGCGCGAGGTGCGTTTCGTGCCCATCCGCACCGAAGGGGGCATCGCGGAGGTGATGATTCTGAGTTCCGACATCACCGAAAAGCATACCCAGCAGGAACAGGCGGTACGTTACGCCCGACTGGCCTCGCTGGGGGTATTGGCGGCGGGGATGGCCCACGAGATCAACAATCCCAACAACACGATTCAATTCAACATCGTGGCCCTGACGCGCAGCTGGCCGGACATGACCGCCGTGTTGCGCCAATACCGGCAGGAACACGGCGAATTCGCCCTGGGTGGCGTGCCTGTGGATCACGCCCTGGAGATGCTGCCCGGTCTGATGGACAGCATCCTGGCCAACTCGCGGCGCATTACGGGTATTATCAACAATCTCAAGCATATGGCCAAGCCTGATCCCGGCACCCGTTTTTACCGGGTCGAATTGCACAAAGTGATTCGCAACGTGATTTCCATCATGCAGCACCCGATCAGGCAGCATACCGACCACTTCGAGATGCGGCTGCCCCCGGAGTTGCCCGATGTGCATGGCAATCCGCTGCAACTCGAACAGCTCTTTCTCAATCTGGTGCTCAACGCCCTGGAATCGCTGCGTGACCGCAAATCGCCCGTCACGCTTGACGGCGCCCCCTCGGAAGACGGACAATGGGTGGTTGTCCAGGTGCGAGACCAGGGCGTTGGCATGACGGAACAGGAGATGGCCAACATGTTTACCCCATTTTTCACCACCAAGGGGGAACAGGGCGGACTGGGCATGGGATTGTCCATCGTCTGGGATATCGTGCGTCGCCATGGCGGCACCATCAAAACCGCCTCCCAACCCGACCAGGGGACGACCATCACCGTCACGCTCCCGATCCACGATCATCGCTCCAACCCCGCATGAACACGACTCCCGCCCAGGTCCAGCCTTTGGTTTTGTTCGTGGACGACGAAGCCGACGAGTTGATCGCCACCCGTTATCTGCTGGAAGCCCATGGCATCGGACCGGTCGCCACGCTGCAAGACCCGCGTGAGGCCATGGCGTTCATTGCCCGGACCCCTCCGGCCATGGTGATCCTGGATCTGATCATGCCCCATCTGCCCGGCACACAGTTGCTGTTGCGGCTGGTGCGGGAACATCCGGCGCTGCCGGTGGTGGTGATGACCGCCTCCCAGGATGTGGAAACCGCCATCGGCTGCATGAAGGAAGGCGCCTTCGACTATCTGGTCAAGCCGGTGGAAGAGAGTCGTCTGGTCTCTTCGGTGCGCCACGCCCTGGAAGTCTGCACCCTGCGCCGTCACGTGGGGGTGTTGCGCCACAGCCTGCTCAACCAGAAGCTGAAACATCCGGAGGCCTTCGCGACGATTCTCACCCGTCACAACAAGATGATCTCGGTCTTTCAATACATCGAGGCCATCGCCGAATCCCCGGAACCGGCCCTGATCACCGGTGAAACCGGTGTGGGCAAGGAGATGATCGCCGGAGCCATCCACCAGTTGAGTCAACGCTCCGACCGCATGGTGACGGTGAACGTCGCGGGACTCGACGACACCATGTTTTCCGACACCCTGTTCGGCCACCGGAAAGGGGCGTTCACGGGCGCGGAAAAAGATCGGGAGGGGTTGATCACCCAGGCCGCCGCAGGAACCCTGTTCCTCGACGAAATCGGCGATCTGACCGCCGCTTCCCAGGTGAAACTGCTGAGGTTGCTGCAAGACGGCACCTACTATCCCCTGGGCTCGGACATTCCCAAATTGAGTCGCGCCCGCATCATCACCGCCACCAATCGCAATCTGCAACAACTCATGACCAAGGGACTCTTCCGGCAGGATCTGTTTTTCCGGCTCTCCAGCCACCCCCTGGAGATTCCCCCCTTGCGCAAACGGGCCGACGACCTGCCGCTGCTGATCGATTTTTTTCTCCACGAAGCCACCACCACCATGGACAAACCCGGTCTGCGGGTTCCTGCGGAACTTTATACGCTGTTGTCGGTCTATCATTTTCCAGGCAACGTGCGGGAACTGCGCGCCCTGATTTTCAATGCGGTGGCGCGACACCGTTTTGGTCCGATTCTGTCCATGGAGAGTTTCAAGGAGGTGATCCAGACCCAGCGCACCACCCCGGAACCGGGCGCAGACCCTGAGGAAGAAGGAGCGGGACTAGAGATTCCCGGCCGTTTCCCCACCCTGAAAGACGCGGAAGGCTATCTGATCCGCGAAGCGTTGCGCCGGGCGGGCAACAATCAGGGAATCGCGGCCACCTTGCTGGGCATCAGCCGACAAACCCTCAATTACCGTCTTTCAGGACGGGGACGCACCTCCTGAGACCAAAACAAAGCCGGTCCGGAAAAGTTCAATCCTGAAGACCAGTTACATTGCGTGACCCACTCCGCCATCCCCGACCCCTGAAAAAAAATTTTCACCCCCTCCTGAATTCCACTTCCAGAACCCGCTCCGGTCGGGCTATGATCTGCATTGATGGGTACGCCAAACCCGGCAACACAGCACTGCGGACGAACCGGAACGCCTCGCCACACAAAAAAAGAATCCATTCGGAATACGCGCGCTACGTTCGAAAAATGGACTCTTGGATTGTCACGAAGGTTCCCTCGCCCGTAATCGAAAAGACACCCGAAAAGACCGACCGGCACACCTGCCGTTTCAGAAAGCTTTGCTTGCACACTGCATTTTCTGAATCCGACAAAAAACGGTCACATGACCTTCGAGCGTCTCTTCGTACCGCAAGATAACGATGAAACCCAACCGATCCTGACAACGCCTGACCCCTGCTTGCACCAGGAGACCAGACGTGCCAAAGGGGATCGGATGTCTTCTGTCGTTTTCGTGTCTGTCCGGATTTCCAAATACCTGTCAAACGGCCTGCTCTGCTATCGCACTACTCTGCATCGCTAGGGATAAGGAACATATGGATACGCTTTACACACTGGCTGTGGCGGCGGTGATCATTGTCTTGATCTTTGACTACACCAATGGCTTCCACGACGCCTCAAACATCATCGGTACCATTATCGCCTCACGGGCCATGACCCCGATCCAATCGGTCATCGTCGTGGCCACCTTCGAACTGCTTGGGCCCGTCCTGGGCGGTACCGCCGTGGCCAACACCATCGGCAAGTTCATTACGATCGGCGATCTGCCGCCACTCATTTCGGTTTCGATCATTCTGTGCGGCATCTGTGGCGCCATCTTCTGGAACCTGCTCACCTGGTGGTTCGGTCTGCCCTCCTCCTCCTCCCACGCTCTGGTGGGTGGCCTGATCGGTGCGGTGGTCGCCTCGGCTGGCATGGAGTATGTGCTGTGGGGCTTCGCCGATCTGGCCAATGGCAAAGTCAACGGCTTCGTCAAGATCCTCGCCTCGCTGCTGGTCTCTCCGGTGCTGGGCTTCTGGGTCGGCTTCCTGATTCACCGCTTCATGCGGGGAGTGCTGCGCAAGGCCACCCCGTCGATCAACAAACCCTTGCGGAAAGTCCAGTTCCTCACCGCCGCCGGTCTCGCGTTTTCCCACGGGGCCAACGACGCGCAGAAGAGCATGGGCATCATCACCATGATTCTGGTGCTGGGCGGATTCATCGACAAATTCGTGGTGCCCACCTGGGTCATCTACTCCTGCGCCCTCGTCATCACCCTCGGCATTCTCTCCGGCGGCTGGCGTATCGTGCGTACCGTGGGCTTCGGCATCTTCAAGGTGCGTCCGCTCCACGCCCTGGATACCCAACTCACCTCCGCCACCTTGATCCTCTCCGCCTCCCTCATGGGCGCTCCGGTCTCCACCACCCACGTGGTGAGCTCCGCGATCATGGGTATCGGCGCTTCCGAGCGTCCCAAGGCGGTCCGCTGGGCCAAGGCCAAAGAGATCGTCAGCACCTGGATCATCACCATCCCCAGCGCGGGTATCGTGGGTGCCTTGACCTACTATCTGGTCAAACTGTTCTCGGGTGGAGCCATCTCCATCTAAGCCATACCGGCCCGAACACACGCATCACGTTGTACGCTTGCGATTGCTGTTGAGCAAAAACAATTCACGATCCGGGCACCTGTCGTGCCCGCATGAACTTAAGGAGTACGTACCATGAGTGGCAGTTCCAATTCGCTGGCTTCCAAAATCCTCAACAACGTTTTCCCGCGCGTGCCGGATTTCTATGGCATGATCAACGATCAGTGCGACCTGTGCTCCCAGGCCATGGACGCCCTGGTGGATTTCATGGACACCGGCGCCGAAGACAAGGGTCTGCTGGTCCGTGAACTCGAAAAGAAGGGTGACGAGATCAAAGCCCGCAACATGAGCGTGCTCAATCAAGCCTTCGCCACCCCGATGGACCGGGAAGACATCTATCGCGCCGTCAGCACCATCGACCAGATCCTGAACTATGCCAAAACCACGGTCCGGGAAATGGAAGGTCTGGGTCTGCGTCCCGACCAGAACACCCGCGAAATGGCCCAACTGCTGCGCGAAGGCGTGGATGCCCTGAAGCGTGGCTACCAGAAGCTGGGTGTCACCCCGGCCCTGGCCGACCAGGATGCCGACGCCGTTCACAAAGCCGAGCGTTCCACGGAAAAAGCCTATCGTCGCGCCATTGCCGAACTGTTCAAGGTCGATGCCCAACTGCGCGCCCTGGACAACGGCGAACCCCGTGCCGAATCCGCCGCCCTGACCCACGTGATGGAAGTCTTCAAGCGTCGCGAACTGTATCGTCATCTGTCCAACACCGCCGACAAGATGGCCGAAGCCGGTGACGTGCTCCACGACATCGTGGTGCAGATCTCCTGACCCCTCTGCTGCATCCGGTCTGACCTCGAAAAACGCGTGCCCCTCTCCGGGGCGCGCGTTTTTTTTTGCTCTGAATCCTCGATTCTTCCCCCGACGGTTTGCCACCCGTGTCGCCCCTGTCAATCCCTGGAATTTTTGCATGGACTCTTTGTCAAGACGTTACAATATGTTAGACGAAACTCCCCCCATGGGCTGAAAAATTCTTTTCACCCCGATCCATACAGAAAAAACATGTTAATAACGCATCAATAGGCTGTTATCATTAGATAATCTCTCAAAAAATCCCGTGGCACGAATCATGGAAAGTCAATACAAGAATGCCTGGCATCCTCTTGCACAGACATACCTGTTGACTCTTATAAATGATAAGGAACCACTATGAGTACTGCCCATTTCTCCCTGTTCGGTCGCACCAAGGCTCTCGAAAACAAGATCGATGAATTCCTGGATGTACTGTCGGAATGCAATATCCATTTCAAGGCAGCCATCACCTATTTCCTGGAAGCGGGCGGAAACACGGCCTCCGCATTCCAACAGAAGGTCAAGGAAGTCAGCGCCATGGAGTCCCGTGGAGATGATCTGCGCCGTCACATCGAGTCCGAACTGTACGAACAGGCCCTGATTCCCGACTTCCGTGGCGATGTCTTGAGCCTGCTGGAAGATCTGGATACCGTGATCAACCTGTTTGAAGACAATCTGATCAATTTCTCCATCGAAAATCCCCAATACCCCACCGAACTGCACAAGGATCTGAAAGGACTCTGCGAGCAGGTGGCGTTGAGTGTCGAATCCTGCGTCATGGCCACGCGCGCCTTCTTCCGCGACATCAACGCGGTGCGCGACCACGCCCACAAGGTGATGCTCTACGAAAAAGAGGCGGACAAACTCTCCATCGCCCTGAAAACCGCCATATTCAAGACCAATCTGGGACTGGATCAAAAAGCCCATCTGCGCAACTTTGTGGACAAGATCGACGAATTGGCCAACGAGGCCGAAGATGTGTGCGACCTCCTGGCCATCTACACGATCAAACGGGCTGCGTGACACCTTTTCCAAAGCCCAATCGGGAGCAAAGACATCATGGATCTTTCCGTTCTCTTCTTCATGTCCAGTGGGCTGTTTCTGGGCTGGTCGCTGGGGTCAAACGACGCGGCCAACGTGTTTGGCACCGCCGTCGGCACCCGCATGATCAAATTCAGTACCGCCGCGCTGATCTGCACCATCTTCGTGATTCTGGGCGCGGTCATCAGCGGCGCGGGCGCGGCCCACACCCTCTCCAAACTGGGTGACATCAACGCCCTGGGTGGCGCGTTCGTGGCCGCCTTCGCCGCCGCCGCCGTGGTGGCCTGGCTGACCGTGCTGGGTCTGCCGGTCTCCACCACCCAGGCCATCGTCGGCTCCATCATCGGCTGGAACTTCTTCACCGGCATGTCCACGGACTTCAGCGTGTTCAAGACCATCATCGGCACCTGGTTCATCAGTCCGGTATTGACGGCCTTCTTCAGCTATTTCATGTACAAAGGCGTATCCTGGTGGCTCAACAAGCAAAAAATCCACCTGATCTCCCTGGACGCCCTGACCCGTTACGCCCTGATCATCGCCGGCGTGCTGGGATCTTATTCCCTGGGCGCCAACAACATCGCCAATGTCATGGGCGTGTTCATCGGCGCCAATCCGTTCCAGGATCTGGGCCCCATCTCCGGATTGCAGATTCTCTTTTTCGTCGGCGGCATCGCCATCTCCGTGGGCATCTATACCTACGGCAAGGGGGTGATGATGACCGTGGGCGACAGCATCGCGCCGTTGACCCCGGTCGGCGCCGTGGTGGTGGTGTTGGCCACTTCGCTGGTGCTGTTTCTGTTCGCCTCCGAGGATCTGGAGTTCATCCTGGCCTCCCTGGGACTGCCGACCATTCCGCTGGTGCCGGTCTCCAGTTCCCAGGCCGTGGTGGGCGGCGTGATCGGTATCGCCCTGATCAAAAACAGTGGCAACATCCGCTGGAAAGTCACGGGACGCATCGTGGTGGCCTGGATCCAGACCCCCATCGTTTCGGCCCTGGTCAGTTTCGTCATGCTCTTCCTGGTGCAAAACGTCTTTGCGATCACCGTATTCCAAAAGGTTGAATTCCAGGTCTCCAGGCCCTTGCTGGAAAAACACGCCCAGAAACTGGATGTCAAATCCCTGGAATCCCTGATCGGCAAAACCTACACCACCTCCGGCGCGCTCAAAAGCGACGTGGACAAGATCCTGCCTCACGCGGACTACAAGGCCGAGTTGACCTTTGTCCAGGAAGCCCGCATGGAACGCATCACCGTGGATCCGGCCAGATTCCCGGAACTGGGCAAAAGCGGTCTGTTGACCCAACCGCAGATCGATTCGGTCAAGGCGCTCTCTGGCAAGACCTTCGATTACCGCTGGCAGTTGGTGGAGGCCCTGGCCGCGACGTCCGAAACCTGGCGCATGAAGGAAAAAACCGTTCTCAACAAACCCTACAATAAACAGGTTGGCGAACGGCTGGCCATCGTCATGGATCTGTACACGGAACGGATGAAGTAAACACACGCCACACCAAGCCTGAACGGGAGGTTCCCATGGACAAGACACAGTTTCCGGACATCCACGCCATGGTCCAATCGATTGTCGCCGGGGTAGCGGAGCACGACAATCTGGTTGCCGATCAGTGCGCTCTGCTGGTGCAAGCAGCCGAACGACTGGTCGGTCGATTGGCGTTGGCGCCGGAAAACGACGCTGAGGAACCCGTGGGAACCTGCCACAAGGAGGAGCGGGCCGCGACTTTGATCCGGAATCTGGATCTGCTGAGTCGCTGCCCGCCCCTCGAACGACACGAATGGCTCCGGGCCGTGCTGGCCCTGGATGCCCTGACGGGTCGCATCGACGACACCCTTCAAGAAGCCTCGCTGCTGTGCGTCGATCCAGACCCGGATCTCCAGGCCATGGTTTTATTGATCCATGCCAGTTCCGACGCCCTTGCCGAAGGCTTTACCGCGCTGCGGAACCGGCATGCCGGTGTCCAGCCCCAGGTCGCGACCCTCTCGGGCCTGGTGGACTCCCTGGAGACGCGCTATCTGCGCGCCATGCGCCAGGCCATGAACCCGGCCCGATGGACCAACGACCTCACCCCTCCCATGGTGTTCTCCATGATGAAACGGTGGATGGTCTACCGCGCCTTGTTCGACATCCAAAAACATCTGACCGCTGTCCGCGACGCGCTGCTCGCTTTGTCGATTCTGCGCGCCGCCCACCCACAGCGCCTGGTTCATCCATCCTTCGGTTGACGCACCCTTTTCACCTTCAGGAGAACGTTCATGAAAACAACAAATATTATCGATCTGTTTTTGAGCCAACAAGACGAAGCCTTCACCCACGCCGTGCAGGCTTATGAACAGCACGACCTGACCCGCGCCCTTGCGGCCTTCGAGCAACTGGCCCAACGGGATGATCCCCAGGCCCAGATGAATCTGGCCTTCATGCTGCGCGACGGTCACGGTGTGGCCCAGGATCCGGTCGCCGCCTGCATGTGGCTGTCGGTGGCGGCCCGTTCGGGAGACGTGGAGGCCATTCAGGAACAAAACCGTCTGCAATCCACCCTGAGCGCGCCACAACGACTCCTGGCCGCTCAAAAAGCGGCGGCCTGGACTCCCGCCGCCTGAAAGCAATGGAAAAATGACAAGAAAACGACAGGAAAACAATGCATTCGGAACGGCCATTCCTGATCGCTTGAAAGACCAGATTCATCCCATCGGGTTGGCCGGAGGGGAAACGGGATGGATCCCAAAAGGAAAAACACTTCAAGATGAAAACACTCCTGGCAACCCTGTTCACAGTGCTGCTGGCCCCGGTCGAATTGTGGGCCGACAGCCAGCCGATTCCGAATGGTCCGATGGTTTTCGGCATTCCGGTGGAGTTCATTCTGTTCGCCCTGGTGCTGGTGGGTGTGGCGGTCTTGCACAACCATACGCTCCAGGTGGCTCTGACCGGCCTGATTACCATTGTCTTTTTCAAACTCGTCTTCACCGGTTTCAAGCATGGCACCGGCCTGACCGGACTGATGCTCCACTTTCAGCACGAGTGGGTCATTCTGGCCAATCTGCTCTGTCTGTTGATGGGCTTCGCCCTGCTGTCCAACCACTTCGAGCAAAGCCGGGTTCCGGAACTGCTGCCCCGTTTTCTGCCCGCCGGCTGGATGGGCGGTTTTGTCCTGCTGATCTTGATCTTCGTGCTGTCGAGCTTCCTGGACAACATCGCCGCCGCCTTGATCGGCGGAAGCATCGCTGCCATCGTCTTCAAAGGCAAGGTGCATGTGGGCTATCTGGCCGGCATCGTGGCCGCATCCAATGCGGGGGGATCCGGCAGTGTGGTCGGCGACACCACCACCACCATGATGTGGATCGCAGGCGTCAGCCCGACGGCGGTCTTCCACGCCTACGCCGCCGCCATTGTCGCCCTGGTGATCAGCGGTATCCCGGCATCGTTGCAACAACACCAATTTTCGCCGATCGAAGCCGACCTGTCGGAAGAGATCAAAATCGACGGGGCGCGGGTGGGCATTGTGGCCTTCATCCTGATTCTGGCGATCGTGGTCAACATCACCATCAACGTCCAATTCAACGCCATCTCCGACACCTTTCCCTTCATCGGCGTGGCCGTGTGGGTGGCCCTGCTCATCACCGCTCCGGTGCGCAAACCCGACTGGAGCCTGATGCCCGAAACCTTCAAGGGCAGCCTGTTTCTGCTCTCTTTGGTGGTGTGCGCCTCCTTGATGCCGGTGGAAAGACTTCCCCTGGCCTCCTGGCAGACCGCCTTGGGTTTGGGATTCGTCTCGGCGGTCTTCGACAACATCCCCTTGACCGCCCTGGCGATCAAACAGGGAGGATATGACTGGGGCGTGCTGGCCTATGCGGTCGGATTCGGCGGATCGATGATCTGGTTCGGCTCCTCGGCCGGGGTGGCCCTTTCCAACATTTTCCACGAAGCCAAATCCGTGGTCAACTGGCTGCGCCACGGCTGGCACGTCACCGTGGCCTACGTCATCGGCTTTTTCGTCATGCTCTCCTTGGTGGGTTGGCATCCGACCGTGGACCGCTACCACGACTCGGGAAGCGCGCCCCTCCAACACACCGCGCCCGCACCGCAATCCAAACCTTAAATAAAAACCGCATCCCCGCCTTCCTCCTCCCCCTTTGATTCCATGCCGCCGCCCGCCTGGAGCGATCTTTGGAACCAAAGGGGGAAACCTTGACTTCAGCCCCTGATCCAGGCATGGTGCGCCACCAGTTTCACAGCAGCCAAGCATCACCGGAGTGGGTCGGACGGCCGCTGATCCTTCGGGATTGGAGGAAAGTCCGGGCTCCACAGGGCAGGACGCCGGGTAATCCCCGGCGGGGGTGACCCCAGGGAAAGCGCCACAGAAAGCAAACCGCCAGCCGGGATTCCACGCAGTCGGGAATCCTCGCCAGGCAAGGGTGAAAGGGTGCGGTAAGAGCGCACCGCGTTTCCCGGTAACGGGAGCGGCACGGCAAGCCCCGTCCGGAGCAAGACCACATAGGGGGGCGTTTAAAGATGGCCCGTCCAGCCCCCGGGTCGGTCGCTAGAGATGGTCGGCAACGCCCGTCCCAGATGAATGGCCGTCCCCCTCGCCCCCCACCGGGACAAGGGACCAGGGGACAAAACCCGGCTTACAGACCCACTCCGGTCCCACATCATAAACCGAGTTTTTTTTCCTCCTTCCACTGCTGCCCGGCTTGACACCCCCAACCCTTCGGACCCTATAATCTTCGGTGCGTTAACGATACGAAAAGATCGCAAAACGTCCAGAAACGACGACGCTCCCATTCACCATCAGACACTCAAGGATCCTCTCTTCTTGACGGGGGCCAACGACACCCATCACGCGTCCTCAGCCGGATACGAGGGCCATTGCAGCGTCTTGCCACAAGAGACCCTCGACGCCCTCGCGCCGCGTCCCGGAGGGCTTTACGTGGACGCCACCTTTGGTGACGGAGGCCACACCCGCGCCCTGCTGACCGCCTCGGCGCCCGATGGCCGGGTGATCGCCCTGGACCAGGATCCGGACGCGGTGCAACGGGGCGCATCCCTGGTGGCCGCATTCCAGGGACGGTTGACGCTGCTGCACACGCCTTTTGGCCAACTGGGCAGACTCCTGGAGGAACGAAGCCTGACCGGGGCCATCGATGGTTTTCTGTTCGACGTGGGACTCTCCTCCCGACAACTGGATACCCCCCAACGGGGTTTCTCCTTTCGACTGGATGGACCGTTGGACATGCGCATGGACCACTCGAACCACCACCCCACCGCAGCGGATCTGATCAACCGCATGACCCCGGAGGCCATGACCGATCTGTTTTTCCGGTTCGGCGAGGAGCGCCACGCCCGCCGGGCGGTGCGCGCCATCGTGGAACAACGCGCCACCCAGCCTTTCGCCACCACCCGGCAGTTGGCCGCGCTGCTGGAACGGGTGCTGCCCGCCGGCGGACGCATCCATCCGGCCACCCGGATTTTTCAGGCGTTGCGGATCGCGGTCAACCGGGAACTCGAAGAACTGGAACACGGGGTCAACGCCGCGCTGGCCGCCCTGGCGCCGGGAGGACGGGTGGCGGTGATCTCGTTTCACTCCCTGGAAGACCGGATCGTCAAGCAGATCTTCCGGGCTGCCGCCCTGCCGCCCCCCACCCCCACCGGACCGGCCGCGCTGCTTCCCATGCGGCCCGAAGCTTTTGTGCCGAAGTTCCGTCTGCTCCACAACAAGCCCCTGATCCCCGGAGAGGCGGAAAACGCCGCCAATCCCAGGGCGCGCAGCGCCAAACTGCGCACCATTCAACGTCTGCCAGCCACCGTGCCGACGACCATGACGCGAGACCACACCCCATGAAGTCACCCTGGTTGCTGCATACCCTGTTGACCATTCTGCTGGTGATCACGGCGGCCGTCACCGTGGCTTCGCGCATGTGGATGCTCGAAGCCCACCGGGAACTGGAACGACAGGCCAAGAAACGGATCGTCCTGCTCGACCAGGAACAGGCCCTGCGCGTGGAATGGGTCGCCCGCACCGACCTCAACACCATCGAACGCCGGGCCAAAAAGGATCTGGGCATGCGTCCGATGCGACCCGATCAATGGCTTGAGGCCCCAAAGTGAGCAACAAGAACAACATCAACCGGCTGGCCCAACTGATCTCCGTATCGCGCAATCTGGGCAAGAACTTTCCGCGACCCGGAAAACGGCCCCGTTCGACATCGGGAAGCCAGATCCCCCTGCCGCCATCACCGCCTCCCACCACCTCCGAACGGCTCAAGCCCAGACCGGGCAGCCGTCCGGTGGAGACCATCAACGTGGGCATGCGCCTGAAGGTGGTGATGGGATTTTTCATGCTGGCCTTCTCGATTCTGGCGACCCGCGCCATCGACCTGTCCGTGCTGCAAGGGGCCGAACTCCAACGCCGCGCCTTAAACCAGTATCAAAAGAAAATCACCGCCCAGGGACAACGGGGCCGCTTTCTGGATCGTCGGGGCCACACCCTGGCGGTCAGTCTGCCGGTCCGCTCCTTGTCGGTGGATATCGATCAGGTCCATGACCGGCTGCAACTGGCCGACCAACTCGCCCCCATCCTGGGCACGGAACGTCACTATCTGCGCCGCCGCCTCAAAAAGGCCAAAGCCAACTCCTATCCGATCATCGCCCGCAAGCTGCATCCGGGCATCATCAATAAAATCCAGCATCTGAACAATCCGGCGCTCTTTTTCATCCCGGACATGCAACGCTACTACACCATGGGGGAGATCACCGGTCACATTCTGGGCTTCGTCGGTTATGACGGACTCGGGGCCGAGGGGCTGGAAAAGGTGTTCCAGAAAGATCTGCACGGCCAGTCCGGCTCCCGCATCATCACCCAGGACCGCATGGGCCGGGTGATGCCCATGGTGCAAAACATCACCGAAGCCAAACCCGGCGCCGACATCGTGCTCACCATCGACGCCACCGTGCAATACATCGCCTATCGCGCCTTGCTGCGAGGCGTGACCCGCAGCAAGGCCAAGGCGGGCTCGGTGGTCATCATGGATCCGAAAAGCGGCGACATCCTGGCCATGGTCAATCAACCCGCCTTCAACCCCAACAACATGCTGGAAAGCCAACCGGATCAACGCCGCAACCGGGCCATCCTCGACGCCTACGAGCCGGGTTCCACCTTCAAGATCTTCACCATCGGCGCGGCCCTGGACCTGAATCTGATCAAGGAAAGCACGGTCATCAACATCGACAATGGCCGCTTCACCATCGGCGATCGCACCATCCGGGATTTCCACGTCGGCCAGTCGGCCCTGACCGTCAGCCAGGTCATCCAGAAAAGCTCCAACGTCGGCGCGGCCAAGATCGGGCTGATGATGAAACCCGATACCCTGGAACAATACATCCTCAACTTCGGTTTCTCCCGTCCCACCGGGGTGGAGCAGACCAACGAATCCCCGGGCAGTCTGGCCGACATCACCCACTACCGTTATGTGGGTCAGGCCAACCGCTCCTACGGATACGGCGTGCTGGCCACGCCCCTCCAGATCGCCACCGCCTCCACTGCGGCGGTCAACGGCGGTCTGATGCGTCCGCCCCATCTGGTGGCGGGCCGCATGATCCAGCAGCAACAGGTCTCCATTCCCCGCGCCGAACCCAAACGGGTCATCTCCGAACAGACCTCCGCCACCTTGCGCCGCATCCTCACCACCGTGGTCTCCAGCGAAGGCACCGCCGCCCAGGCCAAAGTCAGCGGCTACACCGTGGGCGGCAAAACCGGTACCGCCCGCAAAGCCTCGGGCCGCCAGGGCTACATGAGCGGCAGCTATTTCGCCTCGTTCGTGGGTTTCATCCCGGCGGAAGATCCCAAAATCGTGATCTTCGTGGGCATCGACGAACCGGACAGCAAACTTTATTACGGCGGTCTGGCCGCCGCTCCGGTCTTCCGGGAGATCGCCGAAGAGATTCTGCCGCTGCTGGCCGTGCTGCCCTCCACGCCGGTGGATATCAAACTGCCTCCCCCCCGCGACGAGGCCAAACCCATTCCGCCCCCCACTCCCCCCGGCGTCAAACCTCCGACCGCTCCCGCTGCGGAAGAGACCGATTCCGCAGAGTCCCTCTACAAGAATCTCTCGTTGGCCGACGCCCTGGAAAAGGCCCGCGCCAAGGGACTGGTGCCCAGGATCCAAGGGTCGGGCCTGGTGGTCCAGGAGTCCACCGACGAGGGGGGCGAACTCCGCCTGACGCTCGAATGAAACTCTCTCGCCTGATCGCCCGGACCCGACTGGAAGGATGGCTCCCAAACGGCGCGGAGATCGCGGATGTGGAAATCGATGCCGTGACCGCCGACTCCCGTCAGGTGGTACCCGGCACCTTGTTCGCGGCCCTGCCGGGCAGTCGGGCCCATGGAGGACATTTCATCGACGCGGCGCTGGCCGCCGGTGCCGTGGCCATTCTGCACGACGGCTCCCGGGAGATTCCCCACATCCCGGTCACCGGCCTCATCCATCCGCACCCCCGGCGCGCGCTGTCCGCCCTGGCCGCCGCCTTTCACGACCATCCCGCCGACGGATTGCGCTGCGTCGGCATCACCGGTTCCAATGGCAAGACCACGGTGGCGGCCATGGTGGAGGCGATCCTGGAGGCGGCCGGCATGGCCACCGGGGTGATCGGCACCACCGGCAGCCGTCACGGCGGCGGCACGCGACCCGCCACCCTCACCACCCCGGATCCGGTCACGCTCCAGCAGACCCTGCGCGAGATGCGCGCCCACGGTTGCGCGGCGGTGGTGGCCGAGGTCTCCTCCCACGCCCTGACCCAGCAGCGTACCGCCGGCATCCCCTGGAGCGCGGTGGCCTTCACCAATTTGAGCCGCGATCATCTGGACTATCACGGCACCATGGAAGCCTACTGGCAGGCCAAACGCGCCCTGTTTCTCGACCCGCCCCGTCCGGGCGCGGCGATCATCAACCTGGACGACCCCAAAGGAAGGGAACTGGCCCAGGCGTGTGATCACCTCGGCATTCCGGTGTACGGTTTCTCCCTGGAGGGGACGCAAGAAGCCCGGTTCACGGCCAAGGACATCCGGCTGGAATGGACCCGCACCTGTTTCCGCATGACCACCCCCGACACCCCCCTCGACCTGATTGTGGAGGCCTCGGGACGGTTCAACGTGGCCAACGCCCTGACCGCCGCCGCCTTGTGCTGGAGTCTGGGAGTGCGGGAAACCGGCATCGCCGCCGGTCTGTCCGCCTTCCGAGCGGTGCGGGGACGGCTGGAACCGATCCGTCACGGTCAACCCTTTACCGTGATCGTGGATTTCGCCCATACTCCCGATGCCCTGGAGCGGCTGCTGACCACCGCGCAAGAGATCTCGCCCCTGGGCAGGCGGCTGCTGGTCTTTGGCTGCGGCGGAGAACGGGACGCGGGCAAACGCCCCATCATGGGAGAGATCGCCGGACGCCTGGCCTCTTTCACGGTGGTGACCGACGACAACCCGCGCTCCGAGGATCCCGCCTCGATCCGGCAGGAGATCCTGCGGGGTCTGGAGCCGACCGGTGGCCTGTTCGACACCATTCCGGACCGGGATCACGCCATCGGAACGGCCTTGTCCATGGCGCGCCCCGGAGACGTGGTGCTGATCGCCGGCAAGGGCCACGAAACCGGTCAGATCACCGCAACCGGGACCACACCGTTCGACGACGCGCACACCGCGCGGGACCATCTGGCCCGCCTGGGATTTCAGGGATCGCCATAACACCATGCAACTTTCCTTCATTCGCGCCGCCTGTCAGGCACGCCCGGTCGAAGACTCCCCCGCCACCGATCCGGTGATCGCGGGCATTTCCACCGACAGTCGCAAAATCCAACCCGGCATGCTGTTCGCCGCCCTCACCGGTCCCCACTTCGACGGTCACGATTACATCCCGACCGCGATCGCAAACGGCGCGACGGCGATTCTGGCCGAACGGATGCCGCCGGGAGTCTGCCCCGTGCCGGTGCTGCGGGTGGACGACGTGCTCACCGCCTTGGGAGAAGCCGGTCGGGCCTGGAGAACGCAGATCGCCCCGGTGGTGATCGGGGTCACCGGCTCTTCGGGCAAAACCACGGTCAAGGAGATGATCGCCGCCTGTCTGCGCCGCGACATGGCCGTGGTACACGCCACCACAGGCAATCTCAACAACCATATCGGCGTGCCGCTGACCCTGCTGGCCATGCCGGAAGGGTGCCAGGCCGCCGTGGTGGAAATGGGCATGAGCGCTCCGGGCGAAATCGCCCATCTGGCCGGGCTGGCCCGACCGGTCATCGGCGTGGTCACCAATGTCCAGCCCGCGCACATGGCCTCCTTCTCCGACATCCAGTCGGTGGCGGCGGCCAAGGGGGAACTGCTGGCCCATCTGCCCCCGGACGGCCTGTGTCTGATTCCGGCCGACGATCCCAACCGGGACATCCTGGAACAACAGGCGGGCAGCCGTCCGACGCAGCGGTTCGGCCTCGGCGTCGCAGCGGAAATCCGCTGGGAGGAGACCCCGGAGAACGGAAATCCCACCGGGTCGCGACGGGGAATCATCCACTGGCCGGATGGAGACGCCCTCCCGGTGGATCTGGGCCTCTGCGGCCACCACATGATCCTCAACGCCTTGGCGGCGGCTGGCGCGGCCCGCGCCGCCGGCGTCTCGCTCCAGTCCATCGGCGCGGCCCTGTCCGACTTCGCCCCGTTGGCCGGGCGCGGTCTGGCGCAGCAGGCCCCGGCAGGCTGGACCGTCATCGACGACACCTACAACGCCAATCCCGGCTCCATGCGCGCCGCTTTGGCCACTTTGGGAGTACGCCCGGCCACACGCCGGGTGGCGATTCTGGGAGACATGCTGGAACTGGGCGAACACAGCGCCACCTGGCATGCCCAACTGGCCCATGAAATCATCAAAAACCGCGTCGCACTGGTGATCACCACCGGTGACGCCATGGCCGCGCTCCATCACGCCCTCTCCGGCCTGCCCGAAGTGCAGGCACACCACCTCCATGATCCGGCCGAATGGTCGGCAACCCTCTCTTCATTGTTGCGCCCCGGTGACGCCATCCTGGTCAAAGGGTCGCGCGGCATGCGGATGGAACGCATCGTCAAGGATCTGATGAACCATGCTGTATAATCTGCTCTACCCCTTAAGTGGCCACTGGTCGGCCTTGAACCTCTTCAAATACATCACGTTCCGGACCATCGGCGCCATCCTGACCGCCCTGATCCTGTCGTTCGTGGTCGGGCCGTGGATGATCCGCGCCCTGGGGCGGTTGCAGACCCACGGACAACCGATCCGCGCCGATGGTCCCAAACGTCATCTGCTGGAAAAAGGCGGCACCCCCACCATGGGTGGCGCCCTGATGCTGCTGGCCATCACGGTCTCGACCGTGCTGTGGGCCAATCTGGCCAATCCCTTCATCCACATGGTGCTGCTGACCACCCTGGGATTCGGCGCCATCGGCTTTTGGGACGACTACGCCAAGGTGACCAAACGCCATACCCGTGGCGCTCCGGCCTCGGTGCGTTTTCTGCTCCAGTCCATCATCGCCATCACCGTGGCCCTCTACCTGAAATGGACCCAGCCGGCGCTCTTCGGCTCCCTGGCTCTACCCATCCTCAAGGATGTGACCATCGATCTGGGATGGCTCTTTCTGCCTTTCGCCATTCTGGTGATCGTGGGCTCCAGCAACGCCGTCAACCTCACCGACGGCCTGGACGGGCTGGCCATCGGACCCACCCTGCTCACCGCCGCCAGCTTCATGTTCATCGCCTATCTCACCGGACACGCCAAGTTCGCCAACTACCTGGGCATTCCCCATGTGCCGGGAGCCGGGGAACTGACCATCTTCTGCGGGGCCATGGTGGGGGCGGCGTTGGGGTTTTTGTGGTTCAACACCTATCCGGCCCAGGTGTTCATGGGGGATGTGGGTTCCTTGTCCCTGGGGGCGGCCCTGGGCACCATCGCCATGGCCACCCGCCACGAGATCGTGCTGGCCATCATCGGCGGCATCTTCGTGCTGGAGACCTTTTCGGTGATCATCCAGGTCGCCTCGTTCAAGCTCATCGGCAAACGGGTTTTCCGCATGGCGCCGATCCATCACCACTTTGAACTCAAAGGGTGGGCGGAACCCAAAATCATCGTCCGGTTCTGGATCGTCTCCATCATCCTGGCCCTGATCGGACTTTCAACCCTCAAGATACGCTAAGATGACTCCTTCCCCGGCACCGATCGGCATTCTTGGCCTGGGCCGCTCCGGCTGCGCCGCCGCGCGCTTTCTGAGCGCCCGTGGCGTGCCCACCCTGGTCTGGGACGCCCGACCCGACGCGACCCTCCCCCTGACCGACCTGCCCCACACGACCCTGCGCAGCGGCCATCCCCTGCCCGCCGACGCGTTCGCCGCCTGCCGGGCCATTCTGCTCTCTCCGGGGGTGCCGAGAGCGTTGCCGGAACTGGCCCCGCTGCTGGCAGCGGGCATCCCGATCCTCAACGACGTGGAGTGGCTCCACACCCACGTCCGCCAGGAGTGCCCCCAGGCCCACTTCGTCGGCATCACCGGCTCCAACGGCAAATCCACGGTCACCACCTTGATCGGCGAGATGTTGCGCCATCACGGCATCGCCACGGCGACAGGCGGCAATCTGGGCATACCGGCCCTGGAGTTGTGGGATCCGGCCATCCGCGCCTACGTGCTGGAACTGTCGTCGTTTCAATTGGAAAGCATCGACGCCTTCCACGCGGAAGTGGCCGTCCACCTCAACCTCACCCCGGACCACCTGGACCGCTACCCGGACCTGGAAGGCTATCGTCAGGCCAAACGGCGTCTGTTCGCGAATTCCCGGCCCGGGGATCGGGTGATCCTCAACGCCGACGATCCGTGGCTGGCCGCAGACCGGGAGGAACTCACCCAACGTCAGGTGACGGTGATCCCGTTTTCCACCGAGCGGACCATTCCCGGCGGCCTGTACGCCCACGACGGTCAACTGATCGATCACCGCCTGTCCACGCCCGTTCCGATCCTGCCCCTGGATCAAATCCGCATCCGGGGCATTCACAATCAGGCCAACGCGGCGGCGGCGGCGGCGGCAGCCCTGGAAGCCGGGGCGTCCAGAGCCACCGTGATCGCGGTGCTGACCAGTTTTCCCGGTCTGCCCCACCGCATGGAACCGGTGCGCCATCTCGACGGAGTGGACTACTTCAACGACTCCAAGGGGACCAACGTGGGGGCCACCCTCATGTCCCTGCGCTCCTTCGCGCCTGCGGGGAAATCGGGCGGAGGGGTGGTGCTGATCGCCGGAGGCCGCGACAAGAAAGGGGATTTCTCCGCCTTGGCCCCGGTGGCCGCCCAGGTGGTCACCGACGCCATCTTGCTGGGAGAATCCGCCCACGACATCGCCCAGGCCCTGCAACACCAGGGGCCCCGGATTCACCAGGTGGCGGACCTGACCCAGGCAGTGCGTCTGGCCCGCACCCTGGCGACTCCCGGACAGTCGGTGCTACTCTCTCCGGCCTGCGCCTCCTTCGACATGTTCAAGAACTTCGAGGAGCGCGGCGATCGCTTCCGCGAGGCGGTCCATGAGCTCTAAATCCTCCTCTTCCTCCCGTTCCCCCTGGAACGAAGACGACAAGAACGCCGGTACAGGCTCCATCGATCTGTGGCTGGCCGGAAGCGCTTTCACCCTGCTTCTGATCGGGCTGGTGATGGTCTATTCCGCCTCCTCCCCCATCGCCTTGCGCAAGTTCGACGACCCCACCCATTACGCGCTGCGCAACGCGATCTTCGCCCTCACCGGGCTGATCGCCATGGCCGGATTGAGCCGTCTGCCCATTCCCACCATCCGCACCTTGAGCCGCACCGCGTTCTGGGTGGTGATTTTTCTGTTGTTTCTGGTCTTCGTGCCCGGTATCGGCCTGGAAGGCGGTGGCGCGCGCCGCTGGATCAATCTGCGGGTCTTCACCTTGCAGCCTTCAGAACCGTTCAAAGTGGTGCTCACCCTCTACGTCTCCCATCTGCTCGCCTTGGAGCCGCAACGGGTGCGCTATTTCAAGGAGGGATTGCTGCCCCTGCTGGGCCTGTTCGGTCTGGGAGCGGCCCTGCTGATGGCTGAACCGGACTTCGGAGCCACCCTCATCTGTGGCGTGGTGGTGATGTCGGTGATCTTCATCGCCGGCATGCCCCTCTCCTGGATCGCCGCCGTGGCCGCCGCCGCCATTCCGCTGGCCGCCGCCGGGGTGATCATGGCCCCCTACCGCTTTCGACGGGTCACCTCCTTCCTGGATCCCTGGGACGACCCCCTCAACAGCGATTTCCAACTGGTGCAGTCCCTGCTGTCGTTCGGCAGCGGCGGAGTCATGGGGGCCGGACTGGGGGAAGGACAACAAAAACAGTTCTATCTACCTGAATCCCATACCGATTTCATATTCGCGGTCATCGGCGAGGAGCTGGGACTGTTCTGGACCCTGACCATCATCGGCCTGTTCACGCTGCTGGTATGGCGTGCCATGCTCATCGCCCGCCACACCCAGGATCACTTCGTGCGCCTGAGCACCGTGGGTCTGACCATGCTCATCGCCTCCCAGGCCATCGCCAACATGGCCGTGGTGATGGGACTGCTTCCTCCCAAAGGCTTGACCCTGCCACTGGTCAGCTACGGCGGATCGTCCATGGTGATCACCCTGTCCTCCATCGGACTGCTGCTGGCCTTCTCCCGCACCGTTCCCGCCTCGGCCAGGAACGGCGGCGGCAACGGCAGTGGTGGCAACGCAAGCGCGCGGGAATCCTCATGACTCCCGCCGGAAAACGGCTGCTGCTCGCCGGAGGCGGCACCGGGGGACATCTCTTTCCCGCCCTGGCCGTAGCCGACGCCTGGGAAGCTGGCGGAGGGGAAACCCTGTTTGTCGGCGCCCAGGGAGGCATGGAGTGCCAGTTGATCCCGGCGCGGGGCAAGCGGCTGATCACGCTGGAAATCGGTCGCCTCAAGGGCAGCGGACCTTTGGACCGGATCCGCACCCTGGCCGGACTGCCCCTGGCCGTGACGGCGGCCCGACGGGTGGTGCGGGAGTTCGCTCCCCACGCGGTTCTGGGCATGGGGGGCTACGCCTCGGCTCCGGCGGTGACCGCCGCCCGCCTGATGGGCGTTCCCACGGTACTCCACGAACAAAACGCCATTCCGGGTCTGACCAACCGGCTGCTGGGACGCCTGGCCAACCGGGTTCTGACCGGATTCGCCCAGGCCACCACCTTTTTCCCCCCTGGCCACGCCCTGGAAACCGGCAATCCGGTGGGCGCCACCTTTGTCCACCCCTTTCCTCCCCTGACGCCCCCGGCCCCGGAAGAACCGTTCCATCTGCTGATCTTCGGCGGCAGCCAGGGTGCCCACGTCTTCACCGAAGTGGTGCCCGAGGCCATCATCCGGCTGCACCGGACCACCGGTCTGCGCGTCACCGTGCGCCAGCAGGCCCGCCCGGAGGATCTGGAAACCGTGCGCGCCCGTTACGCCCAGGCCGGGATTCCGGCGCAGACCGAGCCATTTTTTCAGAACATGGTCAGCGCCTATCGAGAGGCCCATCTGGTGATCGCCCGGGCCGGCGCCTCTTCCATCGCGGAGTTGGCCGCCACCGGACGCCCGGCCTTGCTGGTTCCCTACCCCTTTGCCGCCGACGACCACCAAAGCGCCAACGCCCGCCCCCTCACCACGGCAGGCGGAGCCTGGACCTGTGCGCAAAAAGAGTTTAACGTATCCTGGTTGACCGGCTTTCTGACCGACCGTCTCCAGGATCCGAACGGCCTGATCCAGGCGGGCCACCAGGCCCGGACCCTGGCCCGTCCCCGGGCCGCAGCCGACATGATCACCGCAATACTGCAACTTCTGGCGCCGCAAGGAACCCGCTCCCATGTATGACAAAATCCGCAAGTTTCATTTCGTGGGCATTGGCGGCATCGGCATGAGCGGCATCGCCGAAGTTCTGCTCAATCTGGGTTACCAGATCTCCGGCTCGGACATGGCGGAAAACGCCTCGGTGAAGCGACTCAAGGAGCTGGGAGCGATCATTCGCGTCGGTCACGCCCCGGAACACGTGCGCGACGCCCATGTGGTGGTGCGCTCCTCGGCCATCACCCTGGCCAACCCGGAGATTCAGGAGGCCCGCCGTCTGGGCATTCCCGTGGCCCGCCGGGCCGAAATCCTCGCCGAACTGATGCGCATGAAATACGGCATCGCCATCGCCGGCACCCACGGCAAGACCACCACCACCTCCATGACCGCCACCTTGCTGGGTGAAGCCGGCATGGATCCCACCGTGGTCAACGGCGGGGTGGTCAAGGCCTTTGGCAGCAATGCCCGGCTCGGAGGGGGAGATTTTCTGGTCACCGAGGCCGACGAAAGCGACGGGACGTTCCTCAAGCTGTTTCCCACCATCGCCGTGGTCACCAACATGGACCCGGAGCATATGGAGTTTTACAAAAACTTCGAGGCGGTGCGACAGGCTTATTTCAATTTCCTGGAAAAGATTCCCTTCTACGGTCTGGCGGTGCTGTGCCACGACCATCCCCAGGTGGCCGAACTGGCCTTGCGGCTGGAAGAAAAACGCATCGTCACCTACGGCCTGGAGAGCGGCGCCGATCTGCAAGCCCGCGCCATCCGCTGGGAGCGGGGCCGGACGCGCTTCGAGGTGGTATTCCACGCTCCCGAAGACGGCGGACAGCCCACCGTATTGGGGGAGGCGGCCATTCCGGTGCCGGGTCGGCACAATGTGCAAAACGCCCTGGCGGCCATCGCCGTGGCCCGCGAACTGGAAATCCCCTGGGAGTCGATCCTCAACGGACTGGAGCGTTACCGGGGAGTGAGACGCCGCTTCGACATTCTGCTGGACACCCCCGAGCGCACCCTCATCGACGACTACGCCCACCACCCCTCGGAAATCCGCGCCACCCTGGCGGCCGCGCGCGAAGCCTACGGGGAACGGCGACTGGTGGCCATTTTTCAGCCTCACCGTTACAGCCGGGTGCAGGATCTGTTTCAGGAGTTTCTGGGCTGCTTCACCGACGCCGATCTGGCCCTGGTGGACCAGATCTATCCGGCGGGAGAAACGCCGTTGCCGGGTCTTCTGGCCGGAGGCGGACAAGCCCCGCTGGTGGAAGGAATCCGGGAGGTCAGCGGCATCGAGACCCAGCCTCTACCCGGTGGCGAACACTGGCGCGAAGCCCTGGAATCCCTGCTCAAGCCCGGAGATGTCGCCTTGTTCCTGGGGGCCGGGAGCATCAGCCATCGGGCCAGGGATTTCGCGGCCTCCTGACCTGCCATGAACCCCTTCGCCGCTCTTTCCCTGGCCACGCCCCCCGTGGCGGACGCGCCTTTGGCGGAACGGACCACCTGGCGGATCGGCGGTCCGGCCCGCTGGCTGATCACCCCGTCGTCGGTGGAGGAACTGTCCGGTCTGCTGGCCCGCTGGCCCGAAGGGGTGGCCCGTTACACCCTGGGAGGAGGCAGCAATCTGCTGATTGCCGATAAAGGGTTCGCCGGTGCGGTTCTGGATTTGACCCGGAGGCTGAATCGGATTTATACTGTTACCGAACCTCACGACTCTGCCGACGGGGCCTGGGTGCTGCACGCCGAGGCCGGGGCCACCACCCAGGGTCTGGCCCATTTCGCCCGACGCCTGGGATTGACCGGCGCGGAGTTCATGGCCGGAATTCCGGGCAGCGTGGGCGGGGCGTTGCGCATGAACGCCGGCGCCTATGGCGGAGAGATCAAGGATCTCCTGATCGAAGCCGAGGTGCTGGACGCCTCCGGCGAACGCCGCGTGTTGAACGCGGTCGGATTGGGTCTGGGGTATCGACAGTGCGGATGTCCGGGCGACTGGATTTTCACCAGTGCCCGTTTGCGTTTTTTTCCGGACGATCCGGAGCGGGTGCGGGAGCGGATGCGGGCCTTCAACCAGCGGCGACGCCTCTCCCAGCCTCTGGAGAAACCCAGCGCGGGCAGTGTGTTCAAGAATCCGCCCACAGGAGAGAAGGCCTGGGCGTTGATCGAGCAGGCGGGATTGCGGGGACTGCGGGTGGGCCAGGCCTGGATTTCGACCCGACACTGCAATTTCTTCCTCAATCTGGGCGGGGCGAGCGCGGAAGAGATGCGCGCCCTGATCCACACGGCGCAAACCCAGGTGGAACGGCACTCCGGCATCCTGTTGGAACCGGAAGTCAAACTGGTGGGATGGGAGTGACGAAGAGGTCGCCATGATCGAACAGCTCAAACAAGCCCTGGCCACGGGAAAACGGGTGGCGGTCCTGATGGGTGGCGCCTCGCCGGAACGGGAGGTGAGCCTGAAAAGCGGCGCGGCCCTGTTGGCGGCCCTGGAGCGTCGCGGCTGGAATCCCTTGTCCATCGATCCGGCGGATGGCCGGGCGCTGGCGTCCACCCTGATCGAAAACCGGGTGGCGGTGGCGGTACTGGCCCTGCACGGGGCTGGCGGGGAGGATGGCACCATTCAGGGCATGCTGGAGATGTTGGGCATTCCTTATACCGGTTCGTGTGTGGGCGCGTCGGCTGTGTGCATGAACAAAATCTTGAGCAAGCGACTGTTTCGCGACGCGGGCATTCCTACCCCCCCCTGGGAGGAGTTGCGCTTTCCCGACAACGATCCGGAAGCGGGCATGGCCCAGCTCACCTTGCCTCTGCCGTGTTTCGTCAAGCCGATGAGCACCGGTTCCAGCGTGGGCATCAGCCGGGTGGACGATCTGGAAAGCCTGCGGGCCGGACTGCTGCTGGCGGCGCGCGCCAGTGGACCGGGAGAGACGCGGGTGCTGGTGGAACAGGAAGTCCGGGGCACCGAAGTGACCCTGGCGGTGTTCGACGACACCCCCTTGCCCCTGATCGAGATCCGTCCCGGAGCGGGGTTTTACGACTATCGGGCCAAATACGCCTCGGGAGGCGCCACCCGTTATCTGATTCCGCCGGAAGGGGTGTCGGAACAGGCCATGCAGCGGGCCACGGAGGCGGGAATGGCCGCCGGTCGGGTGACCGGATGTCGCGGACTCTACCGGGTGGACCTGATCCTGGACGCCAAACAGACCCCCTGGGTGCTGGAGATCAATACCCTCCCCGGCATGACCGCCACCAGTCTGGCTCCCAAGGCGGCTGCCGCGATCGGCTGGTCTTTCGAGGATCTGGCGGAACGGATTCTGGCCAGCGCCGGGTTGGAAACATGTCGCGCGGACTTCTGACGGTTCTGCTCCTGATGGCGGGTGGCCTGCTGGGTCAGCAGGGATGGGAGGCGGTCAAGCGGACCAACTGGTTTCCGCTCGAAACGATTCATATCCGGGGTCTGGTCAACATTCCCAATCAGGTGGCGATCCAGGTGATGGAAACCCCCAAGGGGACCAATCTGTTGACCATCGACCCGGAAAATATCCGCTCGAAATTATTATCCCTTCCCTGGATCCACTCGGTGCGGGTAAAACGTCTTTTTCCCTCGACCCTCACGGTCATGCTGTCGGAAAAAAGCGCGGTGGGACTGGGAAGAAAGGAAGACCGGCTGATGGTGCTGGACGAATACGGCATGCCCATCAAGCCGTATGAAAAAACCGATCCGCTGCTTTTGCCCGTGGTCACGCCGACACCCGGCCCCAACCAGGCGGCCCAGATTGTCTGGATCTTGAATCTGCTGGATAAACAGGCATGGATCAAGGACCAAATCTCCGAAGCGATCGGACAACCGGGAGGAGGATGGATTCTGTATACGCGCAAAGGCGTCAAACTGTTGCTGTCGAATCGCGCGGAACAGGAACTTAGTCTCTTGCATAGGTTACAGAAACGTTACAAGATATTGGACCTGCGCATTCGTCAGGTTGAATTGCGTATCGCCAATCGCATCTCGGTGCGACCGGATGCCCATCTGGAACCGCCGTTGCCGGACAAGTTCGACCCGCGACGCGTGCAGCCGGCGACGTGAGCGAGAACGCATGAGGCACAAAAACGCAAATAATCGCGTATGACGCAAATGGATATCATTCACACAGCGGATGCCCGCAGGGGCACGGTTCAACAAACATTTTCGGGTTGATTATGCCCAAACAGGACCAAAACCTGATCGTCGGTCTGGATATTGGCACCACCAAGATCTGCTGCGTGGTGGCCGATACACAACCGGATGGACGATTGGACATCATCGGCATCGGCACCCACCCATCGCGCGGACTCCGCAAGGGGGTGGTCATCGACATCGACTCCACGGTGGAAAGCATTCGCATGGCCGTGGAAGAGGCGGAAATGATGGCCGGGGTGGAAATCAACATGGTCTTCGCCGGAATCGCGGGAGGACACATCAAAAGCGGGAACTCCAACGGTGTGGTGGCCACCCGCGACGGGGAGGTGACCCAAAGCGATGTGAGCCGGGTGCTGGACGCGGCCCGGGCGCAGAGCATCCCGATGGACCGGGAGATTCTGCATGTCATTCCCCAGGAGTACATCCTCGACGGCCAGGACGGCATCAAGGAACCCTTGGGCATGCACGGCGTGCGTCTGGAAGCGCGGGTCCACATCGTCACCGGCGCCGTGGCCTCGGCGCAAAACATCATCAAGTGCGTCAACCGCTGCGGCCTGGATGTGGGCGACATCATTCTGGAACAACTGGCCTCCTCGGAGTCCGTGCTGACCGCAGACGAAAAGGAACTGGGGGTCTGTCTGCTGGATATCGGCGGCGGCACCACGGATATCGCCATCTTTTCGGAAGGCCACATCAAACATACGGCGGTGCTGGCCATCGGCGGGGATCACCTGACCAACGACATCGCCGTGGGACTGCGTACCCCCACCCGGGAAGCCGAACAGCTCAAACGCAAATACGGCTGCGCCCTGGCCGCCATGGTCAACACCGACGAGACCATCGAGGTGCCCAGCATCGGAGACCGCAAGGCCCGCGCCCTGACCCGCCACATTCTGGCGGAAATCATCGAACCCCGCGTCGAAGAGCTGTTCACCCTGGTCAACCGGGAGATCGCCCGTTCGGGTTTCGAAGAGCATATCGCCGCCGGCGTGGTGCTGACCGGAGGCTCCTCGATCACCGACGGCATGGTGGAGCTGGCCGAAGAGGTGTTCAACAAGCCGGTGAGACGCGGATTCCCGCAAGGGGTGGGCGGATTGACGGATGTGGTCTCCAGTCCGGTCTTCGCCACCGCCGTGGGTCTGGTACAATTCGCCAGTCGCAACGAACGTGAAATTGGCCGTCGCATGCAGCCGGAACCGGGTGGCACCCCCATCAAGAACGTGTTCCAACGCATGCGGGAATGGTTTGGAGAAATTTTTTAATGAACTGGCGCGTCACTATCCGGGAAGGGGATCTTCATGGCCATTGAATTCGAGACGACAACGGAACCGTTGCAGCGCATCAAGGTCGTCGGCGTTGGCGGTGGTGGCGGCAATGCCATCAACAACATGATTCAGGCCCAGCTCGAAGGAGTGGAGTTCATCGTGGCCAATACCGATGCGCAGGCATTGGCCCGGAATCTGGCTCCGACCCGTCTGCAAATCGGCGCCAACATCACCCGTGGACTCGGGGCCGGCGCCAAGCCCGAAGTGGGCATGCGCTCCGCCGAAGAGAGCCGGGAGAGCATCAAGGAGTCCCTGGAAGGGGCGGATATGGTGTTCATCACCGCCGGCATGGGCGGCGGCACCGGAACCGGCGCGGCTCCGGTGATCGCCCAGTTGGCCAAGGAGATGGGCATCCTGACCGTGGCCGTGGTGACCAAGCCTTTCGGCTTCGAGGGTCGCCGTCGCCTCCAGTACGCCGAAGAGGGACTCAAGCAACTGCGGGATCACGTGGATACGGTCATCACCATCCCCAACCAGAAGCTCTTGAGCATCGTCGGCAAGAACACCACCATCCTCGAAGCCTTCCGCAAGGCCGACGACGTGCTGTTGCAGGCGGTCCGGGGCATCACCGACCTGATCACCATCACCGGTCTGGTCAATGTGGACTTCGCCGACGTGCGCACGGTCATGAACGAAATGGGCCACGCCCTGATGGGCGCAGGCGAGGCCGTGGGCGACACCCGCGCCCTGGACGCCGCCACCCAGGCCATCTCCAGCCCGCTGCTGGATGAAATCTCCATCCACGGCGCCCGTGGCGTGCTCATCAACATCACCGGCGGCTACAATCTGGCCCTCCAGGAGGTGGATGAGGCGGTGACGGTGGTCAAGGACATGGTTCACGACGACGCCATCATCGTCGTCGGCGCCGTGCTCGACGAATCCATGGAGGATTCGGTCCGGGTCACGGTCGTGGCCACGGGCATCGGCGGGGCCGAACAGGTCGCCTTTCCCAGCAAAGAGAACCTCTCCTCCCCCAAGAATCAAACCGTCAACAAACAAACCACCACCGCGCGTCCCGGATACAAGGCCGCCACTCCCCCGGTCAAAGAAACCAGCATGAACGACACCTCCGATCCGAAAAAATCGTCGGTCGTGCGCCCTTTCCGCCGCACCGGCCGCAACATGGATGACTACAACGGCGGCATCGAACAGTCCAACAACGAAGACACCTTCGACATCCCCACCTTCTTGCGCCGTCAAATGGACTGACCCACACCCATCCGACACCCCGCGATCCCCGTCGTCGTCGATTCAACCGACCATGAACGGATGCCAAAAAAGACCAGGGCGGTCCCTTGATATCCAAGAGACCGCCCTTTTTCATCTTCCGACGGCAAACATGAGGCTTGACTTTGGCCCCCGGAGGCGTTTTCCACCGCTTTTTTCCTTCTCCGGACCCATTCTATCCGGTATATTGGAATTTTTGATTACTGTTGAACATGACTGTTTGTGCGTTGGCACTATACTTGCTTTAACCATCACAACCGAAACATTGGGAGCGTCAAGAGCCTCACAACCGCCGTCACTTTGACACCTGCGGACCTGAAATCGGCTCACACTCCCATGGATACCCGAAAAAAATGGGTCCCAACAATGGATCATATTTAACGGAACCTACTGACATGGTTTTTCAACGCACACTCAAGAACACCATCCGTTGCACCGGGATCGGCCTCCACGGAGGCAACAAGGTCTATCTCTCCTTGCGACCGGCGCCGGAAAACACCGGCATCGTCTTCCACCGCATCGACCTGGGCGGCGCCCTGATCCCGGCGCGGGTGGAAAACGTGGTCGACACCCAGCTATGCTCCACCATCGCCAACGCCGAAGGGGCCAGAGTCTCCACCGTGGAACACCTCCTGGCCGCCTTCGCGGGCCTGGGCGTGGACAACGCCTACGTGGACCTGGACAGCCCGGAAGTGCCGATCATGGATGGCAGCGCCGCCCCTTTCGTCTTCTTGATCCAGTGCGCCGGCATCGTGGAACAGCGGGTCGCCAAAAAGTGGTTGCGCATCAAGAAATCCATCTCGGTGACCCACGAAAACAAACGCGCCTCGTTCCATCCGTGCGACCAGTTCCGTTTGAGTTTCCACATCGATTTCGATCATCCCCTGCTCGCGGAACAGGGCGTGGAGATCGACGTCACCGAAACCACCTTCATCAAGGACATCAGCCGGGCGCGCACCTTCGGATTCCTCAAGGATCTGGAAACCCTGCGCGCCAACGGACTGGCCCGGGGCGGCTCCCTGGACAACGCCATCGTCATCGGCGACTTCCGGATCCTCAACGAAGGCGGATTGCGCTACGAAAAGGAGTTCGTGCGTCACAAGATCATCGACGCCATCGGAGACCTCTATCTGCTGGGCCGTCCGATCCTCGGCCACTTCAAGGGTGTCCGCTCCGGCCATGCCATGAACAACCTTCTCTTGCGCAAACTCCTGGCCCGCACCGATGCCTGGGAGTTGGTGGAGTCCACCGAACATGCCTCTTTCGCGGAATATGTCCCGACCGCAGTGCCGCGTGTGCGCCAGGCCGCCGTTGCTTTCTCCATGTGAGCCGTCTGCCGCGCTCACGACATGCCACACCTCCCGCCCCGTGAAAGCCTGGATCGCGCTGCTGGCGATCCTGCTTTCCGGGTGCGGGAAAGATCCGCTCCCCACCCCACCCCCCGTCATCCAGGAGGCCTCCCTGCTGTTGCAGGGTGACAAGCTCTTCGCCCAGGTCTCCCTGACCAGCGCGTTCCAGACCCGGATCGGACAACAACTCAAACAGGGCGATCCCCTGCTGGCCACCTATCGGTTTTCCGTCATGCGTCAACCGAAATGGCTGCCGGATACCCGCATCCTCGACAAGGAGATCCAGCGTCACATCCGCATGCGCCTGATCACCGAACGCTACGAAATGCGCGAAGAAAACAGCAGGCTGGTCCACTACGCCAGCAGCGAGCACGAAGCCATGAACTTTTTCGCCAATCCCCGCTTCATTCCGCTGCATGGCCGCTTCAAGCCCCTGCCGGGCATGCGCTATCAACTGCGCACCCACGTCTCGATCACCCCGGAAGGGATGTCGCGCATGTTCCAGCTCCTGGACCGCTGGCTGACCCTGAATCAATCCATGGATTTCTTCCATCAGTCGGAACTGCCATGAAACCGTTCATCCAACCGTTTCGTCTCTGGTATCTGCTGCTGGTGCTGCTGCTGGTGGCCACCATCACCTTTCTGACCGCCCAGGGGTTGCGGGGCGCGGCGGCCGTGGGCAGCGGCGATTACGGAGTGGTCTTTCTGATTCTGCTCTACGTCAACTTGTTCTTGGCGCTGGCGCTGGGCTTCTTGGTGCTGCGCCACGTCTTCCGGCTCTGGCTTGACCGCAGACAACGACGCACCGGCTCCATGCTGCGCACCCGCATGGCCTTGATGTTCGTGGCCCTCTCCTTGCTGCCCACCTTGATCATCGCCATCCTGTCGGTCAATTTTCTCAACCGGGGCGTGGACTCCTGGTTTTCCGACCGCATCGCCCACGCCATGGATACCGCCCTGGATGTCTCCCGTTCCTACTACCGGGAGAGCCAGCGCAATGTGCGTCACGACGCCGAAGGGATCGTGCGCAACCGCGCGCTGTCCTCCTCCCTGGCCCTGGATGACGACGAGGCCCTGTCGGCCATCCTGGAGGTGGAACGCGCGGCGCGGGGACTCGACGAGGTGGCCATCCTGCGCCCGGACGGCACCCGCATCGCCCGCGCCGGAGAGTTGCCCTTCGACCCTCTGCCCGACCTGGACGCGCTCATGGAAGGAGCCTCCAAGGCCTTGGTGGTCACCAGCGACGCCGGAGACCGGGTGCGGGCCTTTGTCCCCCTGGACGATACCTATGTCCTGTCCACCGGCCACTGGATCGACCGTCAGATCCTCGGCCAACTGGAAACCACCGAATCGGTCTATGTGGACTATCGCAATCTGCGCGCCTCCCACGGACTGCTCAAAGCCAACCACACCGTCACCTTGGCCCTGATCGCCTTGCTGCTGATCCTGGCGGCCATCTGGTCGGGATTCCGCATCGCCGACGACCTCACCGATCCGATCGCGGAACTGATCGTCGGCGCCCGCAAGGTGGCCATCGGCGATCTGACCGTCACCTTGTCGGTCACCGGCAACGACGAGTTGGCCACCCTCATGGCCGCCTTCAACGCCATGACCCGCAAGCTCCAGGAGAACCACGACGAACTCCAGGCCACCAACGCCCTGCTCGAAGAGCGTCGCCATTTCATGGCCGCCATTGTCCAGCACATCTCCGCCGGAGTGATCAGCGTCAACCGGAGCGGGGAGATCACCCTCATGAACCCCGCCGCCGGCATACTGCTGGGCATCGACAGCCAACAGGCCATCGGCCATCACTACCGCGCCATGCTGCCCGAATCCATGCTCACCCCCTTGGCCCGGGGCAATCCGCGACGCAGCGCTCCGGCCAACTCCAACGCTCCGGAAGAAGGCGCCACCCAGTTCCAGATGCAAATCCAGGCCGCCGACCGCACCCGTACCCTGATGGCCCGCGTCACCCCCCTGGATGACGGCGCGGGCGTCAGTCACGGCTTCATCGCCACCTTCGACGACATCACCGACATTCTGCTGGCGCAACGCAGCCACGCCTGGAGCGAAGTGGCCCGCCGCATCGCCCACGAAATCAAGAACCCCCTCACCCCGATCCAGTTGTGGGCCCAGCGTCTGCGCCGCAAATACATGAAACATCAAACCGAAAGCTGCCCGGACTGGCAGGTGCTCGACGAAGGGACCAATGCCATCATCAGTCAGGTGGAGGAGTTGCGGGTGCTGGTCAACGAATTTTCCACCTTCGCCCGTCTGCCCCGACCCGAACTCACCCCCAACGATCTGCACGCCGGCATCCGCGAGGTGCTGCTGCTGCATCGGGCCGAATTGGAAAAAATCACCGTCACCACGGCGTTCACCCCGGAACTGCCCTGGTTCTCCCACGACCGGGGACAGCTCAAACAGGTGTTCACCAATCTGGTTTCCAATGCCATGGCCGCCATCCGTGAACGCAACGAATCGAGTTTTCTTGCCATTTCCACCGAGGTTACCGACAATGGCGACTGGGTGCGCATCCAGATCGCCGATTCGGGTTCCGGCATCCCTCCCGGCGACCGGGACCGCATTTTTGAACCCTACTTCACCACCAAGGCCACAGGAGTCGGATTGGGCATGGCCATCGTCAAGAAAATCATCGAGGATCATGGCGGCACCATCCGGATCCGCCAATCCCAATGGAATGGCGCGCTGATCGAAATCCGTCTGCCGATTCAGGGCGTGGCGACTCCGCCCCCGGTTTTGTCCCACTCTGCGGATCAGGAACCCACCCCACTGCCATGAACCGAACCATTCTGATCATCGACGACGAAGAGGCGATCCGCACCAGTCTGCGCGGCATCCTGGAAGACGAAGAGTACCCGGTCATCGAGGCCGCATCCGGAGAAGAGGGGCTGGCCATCCTGGAACAACACGAGGTGGCGGCCATTCTCCTCGACATCTGGATGACCGGCATCGACGGCATCGAGACCCTGCGGCGCATCAAGACCCAGGAGAAAAACCGCGTCCGGGAGACGGAAATTCCGGTGATCATGATGTCGGGTCACGGCACCATCGAAACCGCCGTCTCCGCCACCAAGGAAGGGGCGTATGATTTCTGCGAAAAGCCCCTCTCCCTGGATCGGGTGCTGCTGTTGCTGGACCGGGCGATCCACACCTACGATCTGGCGCGGGAGAACCGGGAACTCAAGGCCCAGATGGATTCGGTGCCGCCGATGATCGGGGACTCTCCGGCCATGCGCATCCTGGAAGAAAAACTGCTGCGGGTGGCCCCCACCGAAGGGTGGGTGCTGATCTCCGGAGAAAACGGCACCGGCAAGGAGGTGGCGGCCCGACGACTGCACGCCCTGTCCAACCGCGCGGCCGGACCGTTCATCGCGGTCAATTCGGCGGCCATTCCGGAAGAGTCCATCGAGATCGAACTGTTCGGCCAGGAGACGACCAGCGCCAACGGTCAACGCATCACCCAGGCGGGTCGCTTCGAGCAAAGCAACCGGGGCACCCTGTTTCTGGACTCCATCGGCGACATGTCCCTCAAGACCCAGGCCAAGATCCTGCGCGCCTTGCAAGAACGCCGCTTCGAGCGGGTCGGAGGGCGGCGTTCGATCCAGGTGGATGTGCGGGTGATCGCGGCCACCAACAAGGATCTGCAAGAAGAGATCAATCAGGGCCGCTTCCGCCTGGATCTGTTCTACCGGCTGAATGTGATCCCCATCGCCATCCCCGCGCTGCGGGAACGGCTGGAGGATCTGAAACCCCTGGTGGACTATTTTCTCAAGATCAACCAGGCCACCCTGCCGCAACAGCGATCTTTCTCCCCGGCCTCCATGGCCTGTCTGGCCCAGTACCATTGGCCCGGCAATGTGCGCGAATTGAAAAATCTGGTGGAGCGACTGCTGATCATGGCGCCGGGCACGGTGATCGATCCGGAGGATCTGCCGGCCTTCATCCACCACAAACCCGGCGCCACCCCCACCAACACCCCCTGGGACACCCTGCTGGAAAACGAGAATCTGCGCGATGCCCGTGTGGCCTTCGAACGGATCTTTCTCAAGACCCAGTTGGCGCGCCACAACGGCAACATCTCCCGCACCGCCGAAGTGATCGGCATGGAGCGCTCCGCGCTGCACCGGAAGTTGAAAACCCTGGGGTTGGACTGATAGAATCAAAAAATGAAGGATTGGGAACCACTCCCTGGAGCAGCGTGATGAAGCCACTCGACTCGGTGATGATCGACAAGATCCTCTTGCAATACGATCAGCAGAAGAAAACCTATCAGGATTTCCTGGATCGGACCCTGACGCTGATCAAGGAGTTCATCGTGCCCGATGGTCCGAAGATCCATTCGATTGTCGGTCGCATCAAGGAAAAAGAGAGCCTGGCGGAAAAACTCCAGCATCCGAAAGACCCCTATGCCTCCCTCAACGCGATTCCCGACATCGCGGGGATTCGCATCATCACCTATTTCGAAGAGGAGGTGCAGGTCATCTCGGAGATCATCCGGCGGGAGTTCAACGTCTTCGCCTCTCCGGAGCAGCCCAAAACCCAGTCGAGCGATCCCAACCGGTTTGGCTACACCTCCACCAATCTCCAGGTGGGCCTGCTGGACAACCGGCTGGAACTGATCGAATACCGCCGTTTCCGGGGATTCCTGGTGGAGTTGCAGGTCCGTTCGGTGTTGCAGCACGCCTGGCTGGAGATCAACAAGCACCTGGGCTTTCAGACCCGGGAACACTGTCCGCCCCACAAACAGCGCGAGTATGCGCGAGTCACCTCGCTGTTCGAACTGGCGGATCTGGAACTCAACCAGATCAAGCCGTTCGCCCATCAACCCAAAAAGTCCAACCGTCTCGGAGATCCGGGATTCGCACCGGGAGAGGCCCTGCCGCCCCTGCCGGATCTGCCCTTCGAGCCCATTCCTTCGGGAGATGAGGAGCAAAACAGCACACCACCGCTCCCCCAAACCGTCCCCACCCCCGCCGCCAGGGCCGGACTGCTGGAAAAAATACCCGCCGCCAGCCTGATCCGTCAGGAGGAGATGGAGCGCTTCGTGCTGGACAACCGTCTGATCAACGCCTACGACCGCAAAATCGCCGACCACTACGATACCCGACTGATCTTCAAGACCCAAAGCATCCTCACCCTCACCGAGGCCTGCTTCCATCTGGACATCCCCAATTTGGCGGAAGCCGGAGAGTTGATCCGCCACAACGAAAAACTGATCAAGCCCTTTGCCCGCATCCTCTTTGGCGACCCGGCCGTGGCCAAATACGAACACATCTCCCGTGGCGTCACCCTGCTGGTGATCTGCTGCGTGCTGGCGACCAAAACCGGACACACCAACACGGTCTTTCAGTTCCTCACCCGCCACCATTTTGAGAACGATCCAACGGTTACCGGCCTCTCCACCGAACTGATCGAGTGTTTACAAGAACATCTCTCCCCCTGATCCTCCATCCCCCGCCGCTTTTTCTGCCACGCGCGCCGCCAACACCGGCCCAAACGCTTGAACAATCCCGCGCTTTGGCTTACCATAACTCAAACGGATGCTCCAAAAAAAACGGCGTCAATGATGTGAATGGCTTGCTTATTGCAAACATACCGGACTACCAAGTCCGTATGACGCGCCAACCGAATCGCGGACCGTCTTCTCACACACACGCAAAAACATAACATCCGATAAGGCTCTTATGAAAGCATCACCCAATCGCGAACAGTTCCTGTTTCTGGTGACCGGCGGCATCATCCTTGTCCTGATCCTCATGGTGGTGATCTTCAACATGGTCCGCACACCCGGTGATCTCATCGCCGAAAAGGAGCCGCAACCAACGCCCAAGGTCAAAGTCGGCGACCGCACCGCAGACAGCAACAAATCCGCCTGGCTCACCCAGGTGGCTCCGGCGCCGATTTTCAATCCGGATGGCGCCCAGAACCCAACCGAACCCAAGGTGGAAATCGACGCCAAGGATCTGACCGCGCCCGACAACAGCCAGCCGGACGCCTCCAAACCCCAGGAGGCATGGAATCCCAAAGAGGCCTCGGCGCTGGAATCGGCCCGTCTGGAGTCCCGTCCCCTCTCCCGGGATGGCGGACTGACCCCGGCCAAAAACACGCCCGGCGAATCCCACTCGCCCCCTCCCATGCCGCGCATGGCCGCCGACGGTCCCGGATCCCGCACCGCGCCGCCCGCTCCCGTGCGGGGGGAAACCGCCCATCCCCCCCAACCCTCGGCCCAGGACGCGGAACGCGCCGACCACGGCAACGATCCCAACGCCGCCCTCGGCTCACCCCCGAGACGCCAGACCAAAAACGCTCCCAAAAACCAGACCGACGAACCCGAAGAGTCCGCCGACCCCAACGACAAGACCCTTCAGAAATCCGCCACGCCCCCTCCGGCCGGTTTCTCGGTCCAGGTCGCCTCGTTCAACGATACCGAACACGCCACCGCCTTGGCCAACAAGCTGTCCAACCTGATGTTCGACGGCAAACGCATGCCTGTCTACCAGAACAGTCAGAAAACCGGAAAAAAGAGCGTGTTCCGGGTCCGTCTCGGCCCCTTTCCCACCCAGGCGCGCGCCCAGCAGGCCGCCAATCTGGCCAACGCCAAAACCGGAGTCAAGGGGACGATCCTCGGATCGAACCAGTAACCCAATGGCATGACACACACCCCGCGCGCCACCCCTCCCCCTGCCGACCACGACGCCACCCCTCCGGTGGTGATCCAGCTGGAAGGGGTGCATCACCGCTTCGGACGCCATCGGGTGCTTCAGGGAATCGACCTGACCCTGCGCCAGGGAGAGTGCGTGGCCTTGTACGGGGCCAACGGATCCGGCAAATCCACCCTGCTGGCCCTGCTGGCCACCCTCTTGACCGTGCGCCAGGGCCAGTATCGACTGGATGGCCTGGATGTGACGCAACACGGCAACGAGGCCCGCGACAAACTGCTGTTCGTGGGCCATCAAACCCATCTCTACGGCCACCTCACCCCGGTGGAAAACCTGTTGTTCTTCCGCGATCTGCGGGGACTCGACCTTCCGGAATCCCGGCTGCGTCAGGCCATCGACACCGTGGGTCTGGCCAAAGCCGCAGACAAGCCCGTGCAATGGTTTTCCGCCGGCATGCGCAAACGTCTGGCCCTGGCCCGCATGCTCCTGGCCCATCCCCGGCTGCTGCTGCTCGATGAACCCTACTCCGCCCTCGATATCCAAGGGGTCCACTGGCTCAACGCCATCCTGACAGACTATCTGCGCGCCGGCGGCGCCCTGGTGATGGCCAGTCACGATCCGGAACGGGTGGCGGCCCTGCCCCATCGCCCCCATCACCTGGCGCGCGGCGTGCTTTCCCCCATGCCCCTCCCTCAGCCGCCCCTTCCGGAGCCAACCCCGTGCTGAAGGCCATCTACCGCATCGCCTGGAAGGACGTGGCCGGAGATCTGCGCCGTCGCGCCACCCTGTCGTCCATGCTCTTTTTCGCCATTTCCGTGCTGATCGTGTTTCAGGCCGCCTTCGAACCCGATCGCAAGGAGGCGCTGCGTCTGCTGCCCGGTCTGCTGTGGGCCACCACCTTGTTCACCACCCTGGTGGGACTGGGCCGGGTCTTCCAGGCCGAAGAGGAGGATGGCGCCTTCGAGGGATTACTGCTGGCGTCGGTTCCCCGTGGGGTGATCTTTTTTGGCAAGTGGCTCGGCAATCTCCTGTTGACCCTGCTGGTGGAATTCCTGATACTCCCTTTGACCCTGGTGCTGTTCAACGTCGATGCCTGGAGCCATGTGCCGGCCATCCTCGGCATCCTCACCCTGGGCACCCTGGGATTGACCGGTCTGGGTACCTTGCTGGCCGCCATGACCCGAGGCGCCCGCTCGCGGGAAACCCTGCTGGCGCTGCTGCTGCTGCCGTTGACCGCGCCGATGCTGATCGCCGGAGTCCAGGCCATCGCCGGTGTGCTGCTCCAAAACGGCGCAGTGGAACCATGGCTCAAGCTGCTGATCATTTTCGATTTGGTCTATCTTGCCATGGCCCCCTGGGCGTTTGGCTGGCTGGTGGAGGAGTGAACCGACAACATCATGAAAATCCTTAAAAAAATTCAGACACTCCTCGGCGTCGCCACCCTGGTTCTGCTGGCCGTGGGGCTGTGGTTCGTCTACAACGCCCCCGAGGACTTCCAGCAGGGCGGCGCGGTGCGCATCCTGTACATCCATGTGCCCTCCGCCAAAATGGCCCTGTTGAGCTATCTGTTTCTCACCGTCGCCTCGGCGCTGTACCTTTGGAAACGCTCCGAAACCGCCGACATCCTCGCCGAGGCCGCCACCTCGGTGGGCGCGGCCTTCACCGCCATCACCCTGGCCTCCGGCTCCATCTGGGGCAAACCCATGTGGGGAACCTGGTGGGCCTGGGACGCGCGCCTCACCTCCATGCTGGTGCTGCTGATCCTCTTCAAGGGGCTGATGGTGCTGCGCAACTCCATGGACGATCCCGTCAAGGGCGCGCGGGCCACCGCCATCCTGGCCATCATCGGCGCGGTGGATCTGCCCATCATCCACTACTCCGTGGTGTGGTGGCGTACCCTGCATCAACCCCCCTCCATGGCCGCGTCCGGCAATGCCGGGGTGCACATCTCCGGTCCGCTGCTTCCTCCATTGCTGATCCTCTCCGGCGCGTTTATGCTCATGGGACTGTACATGGTGACGGTCAAAGCCCGCCAGATCGAAGCCCGCCGCCGCCTGGACGCCCTGGAATCCGCAAGGATGCACCCCGATGAATGACTATACCCCCTATATCGCCGCTGTTTATCTGTTGGCCGTCGCCGTGTACGGCGGCTATACCCTGCACTGGCATCTGTCCTGGAAACGCCTCCAGAAACAACTCGATCACCACGAGTCCGCAACCTCATGAAAACCCTTGCGAACAAACGCCTCTATCTCATCCTCACCGTGCTCGTGGTGGGTGGGTCCCTGGCCGCGCTGGTTTTTTCCTCCTTCACCGGCGCCCTGGTCTATTTCCACACCCCCACCGAAGCGGTCGCCAAACAACGTGAACTCGACGGCAAAAAAATTCGCGTCGGCGGCATGGTCCAGGCCGGTTCCCTGGCGCGCGAGGCCGGCACCCTGAAGATCCGCTTCCTGGTCACCGACGGCAACGCGCAAATCCCGGTGCGCTACGACGGCATGGTCCCGGACCTGTTCCGCGAAGGTCAGGGCGTGGTGGTGGAAGGCACCTGGAAATCCGGACAGGATTTCAGCGCCGATACCATCCTCGCCAAACACAGCGAAGACTACGTGCCGGTGGAAATGAGCGAGCAGGGAATCGCCAAATCCAAAGAGTCGCTGTTGAAATCCCTGAAATGACCCATTCACCCCAAGCCTTGCCAAGAGTCTCCCAGAAAACACCATGTGGATCGAAATCGCCCACTTTTCCACCCTGATCGCCCTGATGCTGGCCGCGCTGCTGCTGATCGCCCCGTTGATCGGGGTGCGCTGGCAGCGGGTGGTCTGGATCCGCGTGGCCCGACAGGCCGCCTTCATGATCTGCGCCCTGCTCACCCTGGCCTCCGCCGGGCTGATCGCCTCTTTTCTGAATCACGATTTTTCGGTGAAATATGTCGCCGAACACGCCTCCCTCAAGCTGCCGGTCTTCTATCTGGCCACAGCCATGTGGGGCGGACACGAAGGCTCCCTGCTGCTGTGGACCTGGATGCTCTCCTTGTTCGTGGCCATCGCGGCCTGGAAACACTGGAAAACCCATCCGGTCTCCATGCCCTGGGTGCTCTCCATCAATGGAGGACTGCTGCTGGGTTTTTTGCTGCTGGTGGTGTTCTTGTCCAGCCCCTTTGAACGGCTGCTCTCGCCCCCGGCGGATGGCCGCGACCTCAACCCCTTGTTGCAGGATCCGGGCATGGTGTTCCACCCCCCGTTCCTCTACATGGGCTATGTGGGCTTCGCCATCCCCTACGCCTTCGCCATGGCCGCGCTGATCACCTCACAAGGCGACAGCGAATGGATCCTGGCCACCCGCCGCTGGACCCTGTTCTCCTGGGCCATGCTCACCATCGGCATCGTCTTCGGCGCCTATTGGGCCTACTATGAACTCGGCTGGGGCGGATACTGGGCCTGGGATCCGGTGGAAAACGCCTCCTTCATGCCCTGGCTCACCGGTCTGGCCTTTCTGCACTCGGTCATGGTCCAGGAACGGCGCCGCATGTTCAAAACCTGGAACCTCTTTTTAATCATCACCACCTTTGCCCTCTCCCTGCTCGGCACCTTTCTGGTACGCTCCGGGGTGCTCTCTTCGGTCCACGCCTTTGCCACGGATCCGGGACGCGGGGTCTATATCCTGATCTTCATGTCCGCGCTGCTGCTGTTCTCTTTTGGACTGCTCACCGCCAAATCCGATCAACTCCGGGAAACCCCGCAACTGGAAAGCCCCTGGTCCAAAGAGTTCTCCTTCTTGATCAACAACCTGTTCCTGGTGGCCGGCGCCTGTACCGTGCTGCTGGGCACCTTGTATCCCCTGGCTATCGAAACCCTCTCCACCGCCAAGGTCTCGGTGGGCGCCCCCTATTACAACAAAGTCTTCATCCCCATCATGCTCGGCATGCTCGCCCTGATGGGTCTGGGACCGCTCATCCCCTGGCAACGGGCGTCGCTGGCCAAACTGCGTCAGGAGTTCCTGCCCGCCGGGATCATCGGTCTGCTCGGCATGGTGGTCGCCCCGTTGATCGGTATCAACCATCTTTCCGGCGCCATCGCCACCGGGCTGATTCTTTTTGTCGGCACCACCCATCTGACCGATCTGCTCCGCAACACCAAAACCCGCATGAGCCGGGAATCCCTCACCGCTCCCGGCGCATTCCTGCGCCTCGTCACCCGCAACAAACGGCGTTACGGCGGCATGCTGGTGCATCTCGGCACCCTGGTGATGGTGGCCGGATTCGTCGGTTCCGGACTCTTCCAGGAGGAGCGGGATCTGTTCTTGGCCAAGGGGGACTCCATGCGCATCGGCTCTTGGAGCCTGACCCTGGAATCCATGGAAAAAACCGCCCGCCGCAACTGGCAAGCCGACGAGGCGGTCATCCGCGCCGAACGCCCGGGGGAGGCCACCTTGACGCTCAGACCCCAGAAACGGGTCTACAGCGAAAACTCCCAGCCCACCACAGAGGCCGCCATCCACAGCAGTTGGCGCGAAGATCTGTATGTGGTGCTCGGGGATGGGGTCAAGGATGGGGTATGGGCCTTCCGCATCTATCGCACGCCCCTGGTCGCGTGGATCTGGGTGGGTTCCGGCATCATGGTGGTGGGGGTCTTCTGGGCCATGTTGCAGGGACGACGGCTGCAACGGCGCGCGCCATGAGCGCGATCCCGTCCATTCGCCATCCCGTTCCATTCACGGCAAGGCCATCGGATCACAAGGAGAACACGGCTTGAACGGTCTGTGGAAAATCGTCTTGTTGGGAGTGGTGATGGCCATCCTGCTCCTGTTCGCTTTGGGACTGAAAAACGATCCACGGGACATCCCTTCGCCCCTGGTCAACCGTCCGGCGAACGACTTCACCGCTCCCGCTCTGGAGGGAGATCAACCGGTACGCTTGTCGGCCCATCGGGGCCAATGGGTGCTGGTCAATTTCTGGGGGTCGTGGTGCGTCAGTTGCGTCGCCGAGCACCCCTATCTGATGGAACTGGCCAAACAAACCAAAAAACGCACCGATTTTGTCATGCTGGGCGTGGACTTCCGCGACAATCCCGATTCGGCCCGCGCCTTTCTGGCCCGCCACGGCAATCCGGGTTATGCCCACGCCCAGGATCCGGAACAAAAAATCGCCATCGACTGGGGCGTATACGGCGCGCCGGAATCCTATCTGGTGGATCCCAACGGCACCATCCGCATGAAGCACACCGGTCCCTTGTTTCCCGGCTGGTTCGAGCAGCGCGCCTTGCCCCTGATGCAAGGAGCGGTCAAATGAGGCTTTTTTCTCCATTGCTGTTGCTGGCCTGGCTGCTGGTGATGCCCGGTCCGGCGCTGGCCGAACTCCGGAACGAGGATCCCACCGAGGCCATGGTGCGTCACATCGCCAAGGATCTGCGTTGCGCGGTGTGTCAGAACCAATCGGTTTATGAGTCCAACTCCGATCTGGCCAAGGACATGCTGAACGTGATCCGCACCAAGGTCGCCGCCGGAGAACAAGAGACCGCCATCCGGGACTATTTCTTTCAACGCTACGGGGATTACATCTACCTGGAACCCACCACACAGGGCATGAACACCCTGCTGTGGAGCGCTCCGTTCATCGGATTGGGAATCGGGGGATTGGCTTTGTGGCTTGCCATGCGCCAATGGCGCAAACGAACCCGCGAGAACACCCAACCCGTTCCCACCAATACCGCCATGCAAGAACGCATTCAAAAAGAGCTGGATCAGGTCCACCTGTAATCCCACCCAATCCAACCCCCCTCATCACGGGTCCAGGGTGGTTACCACCCTGGCAGGGTGTGGGGCAGCGCCCCACGACCTTCATTCTTTATTTCTTGTCCAACATCAATCCTTCATTTCTTCTTTTTCTTCTTACCTTTGATCTTCTCGACAGCAGGTTCCAACGCCGCGCGCAGTTGTTTGATCTGTTGCAACGTCACCGCGCACGCCGCCTGATCCTCCAATTTTTCGTAAACCGGCAACTCTTCTTCCTGACGGACCCGCAACGACTCGGCCCACTCCCCCCGGATTTCATGAATGAACGCGATCCGGTCAAACACGATGGCGCAATCCCGCAGGTCACCCAGCGTATCGAAAGTCGGCAATGCCTCCTCCCGCAGCAACCGCAACGCCTCCTCCAATTCCCCCTGGGAAGCCAGAAGATCGGCCATTTTGCCCTGGGTGACCGCCTTGGAGCGCCCATCACCGGCCTGCTCGAAGACCGGAAGCGCCTCCTCCCGATGAATGCGCAACGCCTCGTCGAATTGACCACTGGCCGCCAGTCGATCGGCCTCCAGACCCCGCGCAAGAGCTTTCAACACCCTGTCCGCCACCTGTTCATCCACCTTGATTCTCCTCGTCAAATGAATCCCTCAAAGCGCCTTTCCCGATTGGGAACGCGCCTGATCGATATGGCCGATTCGTGTGCGTATCAGTGCCACGGAACGGGTGTCTCCCATCTGCTCGAAAACTGGCAAAGCCTCTTCTCTGAAGATCCTCAACGCCTCATCCAGTTGGCCGCGCGCATGATGGATATCCCCGATCTTGACCATTGTGACCGCCCGTGATCGAATGTCTCCCAATCGCTCGAAGATCGGGAGTTGTTCTTCCAGGCGAATCCTCAGCGCCTCATCCAGTTGGCCGCGCGCATGATGGATATCGGCGATCTGGCCCAGCGTCACCGCCCGTTCTCGAAGGTCTCCCAATCGCTCAAAGACCGGGAGTTCTTCTTCCACGCGAATCCGCAGCGCCTCATCCTGTTGGCCGCGCGCTTGATGGATATCGGCTATCCGGCCCAGCGTGATAGCCAATGACCGTTCATCTCCAAGCCGCTCAAAAACCGGAATGATTTCTTTCTGCAAGACCTGTAAGGCCTGTTCCAGGTTTCCCCGTCTGAAATACAATGCCGCCACATCCGTTGCGGCCATGGCAGCCGTGTGCGGATCGTTCAGGGATTCGAACCGGGTGCGGGCCGTCGTCAGATCGGTCAACGCCTCATCCCATACCCCCAAATCTTTGCGCAGAACTCCCCGCTCTCGCCATAAACTGGCCACTCCCCAGGAGTTTTCGGAATGGGAAGCCAGATAGTCATCGATGGCCGCGATCCGTTCCAGGGCCGAGGCTCGATCCGTCTTGCCTCCCCCATCATAAACCGGACGCGGCACGGAGAGTTGAGGAAATTTCTGGGATGATTCGGAACGCAGAAACGACAAAACCGCGCTGCGCCAGGACCACAAATCCGGAGCTTCCAGACCCAGGGCGCGGATATGGGGCGGCTCCAGCCAGATCACCAGAGGCCGCATGGCATGATCGGCCAGGGATTCCCGCAGATAATTCATGGCATGGCAGTAATGCCACCCCTGCTCCAGGCGCAGCCAAGTTCCAAGCCCCAGCAGATGAACCGGAGAGTGATCCTGTGGCAAGGCATCCAGGGCATCAAGCAGCGAGGCTGCGCTCTCCCACTCCAGACGCATCTTCAGACGAGTGCCGCGATAGCCCCTTTGATCCAACACACCGATGACCTGATCCCGATAAACGCCATCCCCATACTCAGCCAGCACCAACGAGAAACCGGGAGAAGCCGCCAGTCGCGCCAATTGCAGCAAGGCGCCATGGTGTTCCGGATCCAGGGTAAAGGAGGTTTTCGGTTCAGGCTCGCCGGGATCACGGGGTGGATGGGGCGCCATCTTGATATCCCGGCAGAGTGCGCACGATGGGATGTGAACGCCACCAATAATCGTTGTATTCCAACAAGGCCAAGTTGCGTAACAATTTGACGGGAGGTTCCTGCAGCACCTGCGCCTTATTCGCTTCATTGCCTTGATCAATGGTGC
>JADGBT010000028.1 GCA_015231375.1 Magnetococcales bacterium
TCCGAAGGAGCGGGCGAATGCTCGTTACCTCTTTGTCCTCCTGCTGACCAAGGGGGATGCGCTGTTTTTGGGTGTCGGGCTGGCCGCCTACGGTGAAATCGCTGCTCTGCTCGTGATTTCAATTCATCAACCGACATCAGATTGAAACGGTTTTATCAACGGGCTGGTAGAGTTCGCATCAACCCAGGACATCTGATATCTATGCTGCTTTACAAAACAATATACAAATGGTCTCGCGAACATTCAATAAACAAATGGTACGCCGTCATAACTCTCCCTTATTACAGAATATTAAAAACATATGGTTTCCCATACAGAGAAATCAACAGACATACTTTCCATGGCGATGCTGTTCCAACATTACTGGTATCTCTAAATTTATATAATGCCGAACAGGATCTGCTGACACACAATAAAAAACTATTCGAATGGTTTGACTCTTAACCCCAATCCTCACCAAACCCACCCCCCTCACCCGCCATCCCGATCCCGCATCAAATTAGGGTTGGCCGGGTCGATAATCTCCTCGTCCATGGGGCGACCGGCCAGCATACGGGTCAAACCCACGGTCACGGGACGCCGCAATCCGGCAGGCAGGGTTTCCGTGGAGTCCGGGGAAGCGGTTGTGTCCGTTCCCTCATCATGCGCGATTGCCTTTGAGCGGGTTTCCGTCATAATCATGGCCTCCTGATCGGATGTGGATCGTCCGATACGATCCCGAATCGAACCACAGTCTAGCACAAATCGCGCGATCATAAATATGGCAGAAATCATTCTGACCACCTTCAATGCCCGCTTTTCCCACCCTTCCATGGGATTGCGCTGTCTGCTGGCCGGTCTGGGAAAATGGCGGGAAAAGGCCCGTCTGATCGAATTCGACCTGGAAAAACGTCCCGAAGAGGCGGTGGAGGCGATTCTGGCCCAACAACCGCGCCTTGTCGGCTGCGGGGTGTATGTCTGGAACACCGAACTAGTCACCCGCTTCGCCACCTTGCTGAAAAAAATCAGGCCGGAAGTGGTTTTGGTACTGGGAGGACCGGAGGCCTCCCACGCCCTGGACGATCACCCCCTGGCGCAACTGGCCGACCATCGGGTGGAGGGGGAGGGCGAGTTGATCTTCGCGGCGATCTGTGACGCCATCCTGGCCAACGGACCCGCCCTTCCCCGCAAAATCACGGCCCCCACCCCGGATCTGGCCACCCTGCCTTTCCCCTATGACGAATACGACAGCCAGGATCTGGCCCATCGCCATCTGTATGTGGAATCCTCCCGGGGATGTCCCTATCGGTGCGCGTTTTGTCTTTCCTCCCTGGATGCCGCCGTGCGCCGGTTTCCGCTATCCCCCTTTCTGAAAGAAATGGAGCGGTTGCTGGAACGGGGAGGACGTCATTTCAAGTTTGTGGACCGCACCTTCAATCTGGGGGAGAAACACGCCACGGCGATTCTGGATTTTTTCCTGGCGCGCCTGGACACACCGGGGATCTTCGTCCACTTCGAGATGGTTCCGGACCGGCTCACACCCGCCATCCGGGAACGTCTGGCCGCTTTCCCCCCCGGAACCTTGCAACTGGAGCTTGGCATTCAATCCTTCAATCCCACGGTATTGCAGGCCATCCATCGACAGCAGGACAACCTCCGCGCCGAAGAGAATCTGCGCTGGCTGCTCACCGCCACCCACGCCCACATCCATACGGATCTGATCATCGGACTGCCACAAGAAACCCTGGAAAGCTTCGCCCAGGGCTTTGACCGCCTGATCACCATCCAACCCCATGAAATCCAGGTAGGCATTCTGAAACGACTGGCCGGAACCCCTCTGGTCTCCTCCTGTCCCGCCGAGGAGATGGTATTCGACCCCTTCCCCCCTTATGAACTCCTGGCCAACCGAAACCTGGATTTCATGACCTTGCGGCGACTCAAACGGTTTGCCCGTTATTGGGATCTGGTGGGCAATTCGGGTCGTTTTCCCCACACTCTGCACACGGTGTTTCATGGCCACTCCCCGTTTCAGGTCTTCCTGGCCTTTGCGGACTGGCTGTTCACCGCCACTCATCAGACCCACCAGATCGCCTTGCCCCGACTGGCCAAACTGGTGCAGGAGGGATTCTCCGCCAACCCGGTTCAAGATCCGGTTCGGGTCAATCAGGCGGTGGCGCAGGACATGCGCCAGTGGCAACAACACGGGGAGATGACCCGCGCGGCCAGGCCTCCCCCACGACAAACACGCCACCTAGCCCCTGCTGTCCCCATGGAAAAATCATGAACCGATTCGTTATCATGACAACCGGTTCATCGCCTTCAACCCTTCAACCCTGCACACGAGAAAACACACCATGAGCGACCCCAAAGAAAACACCATCAGCGCCACCAACATCGCCAAAGAGATCGGCGTGAGCGATACCAAGGTCAAAAAGGTCATCAAGGAACTTGGCATCGAACCGGCGGCCAAACGCGGCGTCTGCTGTTTCTACGCCCGGGACGACATCCCCAAAATCAAGGAAAAGCTGGGAGTCTGATTCCCCAACCATCAAGCCGATCGCCCGGCTCACGCATGGTTGCGCAATTTCAGCTCCAGGGGATGGGGATGGAGATACCATTGCCCGGACAAATAAGGCGGCGCGAACTTGCGCACATAGTGATTGAGCAGGGTGATCGGCACGATCAACGGAATGCGCTCGGCCCGATAGGCGTCGAGCAACTCCAGCATTTCGGCTTTTTCGTCCGCGCTCAGATGGGCCTTGAGAAAGCCCATCATGTGCATCAGCGCATCGACGTTCTTCTTCGGGGTGGCCAGACGTTTCAAGCCTTCCATCAGCAAGGCGCCATAGGCGTCCAGGGGCAGTTCCCCACCCTTTTTTATGCCCCCCGTCACCCCTCCCAACTGACGCATGTGGGTGGGACTGTGGGCCATGATCAAGAATTTATGCCGGGTGTGAAACGCCACCAGCGCCTGGGCTGAAGGGTTTTCCAACAACTCCCGCCAGCGCTGATAGACGAATACCCGTTCGATGAAGTTCTCCCGCAACGCCGCATCGTTCAGCCTGCCCTCCTCTTCGATGGGCAACAGCGGAAACGCGGCCCCCAAGGCGTGAGCGAATATCCCCACTCCCTGCTGAACAGGCATGCCATTCTCCTTATAGACCCGCACCCGCTCCAGACCACAGGAGGGGGAGTCCCGTTTCAGGATGAAACCGCACAGCCTCTCGTCTGCCAACGCACCCACCAGCCGCCCGGCGGCCTCTTGCAAGGGGAGGGTCAACTCGCGGCGGGTTTTCTGGCTGATCACCCGGGGCCGTTCCGGCTCTCCTTCCAGACGGATCGGTTCACGGGGAATACCAAAACCGGCTTCGACTTCCGGACAGACCGGCACAAAACGGAACAATGGACCGAGCACACCGGTGATGTAGCTGCTGTGTTTGTGCCCGCCATCGTAGCGGACCTCGTGGCCGAGCAGACATTGACTGACCCCGAGGGCCATGGATGACTCTTGCGACATGTTCGAGCGACTCCTTTGGGAAGGAAGGGATGCACGGCTTGTTTTCTTTCTCCAGGCGGATCGGTTCACCCCATCGCAAGAACCATCCCATGTGAAAAGCCGTCACGCTGCCACCCGGGACTCAATTCAGCACCGGCAGGGAATGGCTCCACAAAGCCAGGAAAGCCCACCCGCGCCCATCAGCCCACCCATTGCCCACCGGCCAGAGGCGGTGACGACGAAAATCACCGGATTCCTTCCGAGGGTGCATGGTTCCTGGTGGAAAGAACAGGCAGAAAACGCTATACTTTCACCCTTGGCGGTCGGCATGGATCCAAAGAGGATCCTCCACGCCAAAAAAAATACCCCCTATTATCACGCAAGGAGCCGGACACCCCATGTCCCAGATGTCCCAGGAACCGTCCGGTTCCGAAGCCAATCCGCTGTCATCCGTCAAACAGGCCCTGCTGGCCGTGCGGGAGATGAGTGCCAAGCTCAAGGCCATGGAGGCCACCCGCAGCGAACCCATTGCCATCATCGGCGCCAGTTGCCGTTTTCCCGGCAACGCCGACTCTTTGGAACCGTTCTGGGAACTTCTGAAAAACGGCGTGGACGCCATCACCCCGGTTCCGCCGGATCGCTGGAACGCCGATGCCTGGCACGATCCCGACCCGGACAAACCCGGCACCATCAGCACCCGCTTCGGAGGGTTCATCGGGGATCCGACCCCCTTCGATCCCCAGTTCTTTGAAATCTCCCGCCGGGAGGCCGCCAGCCTCGACCCGCAACAACGTCTGCTGCTGGAACTCACCTGGGAGGCCCTGGAACGGGCCAACATTCCCCATGAGGCGCTGCGGGGCCAGTCCGCCGGGGTGTTCGTGGCCATGAGCAATGTGGATTATGCCCTGCTCATGCACAAAAATCGCGACCCCAAGGAGATCGACGCCTATTTCATCACCGGCAACGCCTCCAGCGTGGCGGCGGGACGGCTCTCTTATTTTCTCGGGGTGACCGGGCCGTCGCTTTCCGTGGACACCGCCTGCTCCTCTTCGCTGCTGGCCACCCATCTGGCCTGTCAAAGTCTGCGCCAGCGGGAGTGCGATCTGGGTCTGGTGGCCGGGGTGAATCGCATCCTGATTCCCGAGGTGAGCGTCAACTTCTCCAAAGGACACATGCTGGCCCCGGATGGTCGCTGCAAAACCTTCGACGCCCGCGCCGACGGCTACGCCAGAGGGGAAGGGTGCGGCGCCCTGGTGCTCAAACGGTTGTCGGACGCCCTCCGCGACAACGATACCATTCTGGCGGTGATTCGCAGCTCGGCGGTCAATCAGGACGGGGCCAGCGGCGGTTTGACCATTCCCAGCGGTCTGGCCCAGGAACGGGTGATCCGCCAGGCCCTGGCCAACGGCACGCTCAAACCCGAACAGATCGATTACGTGGAGACCCATGGCACCGGCACCCCGTTGGGGGATCCCATCGAGGTGGATGCCCTGGCGAAAGTGTTCGGTTCCAACCGTGGCGCGGATCGCCCGTTGATGATCGGATCGGTCAAGACCAATTTCGGCCATCTGGAATCCGCCGCCGGCATGGCGAGCATTCTCAAGACCACCCTGGCGCTGCGACATCGGGCCATTCCCCCCCATCTGCACTGTCATACCCCCTCGCCCCACATCGACTGGAAAAAAGCCCCCATCACCGTGCCCAACCGCCTGACCCCCTGGCCAAACACCGGCAACGAACCCGCCAGGGCCGGCATCAGCTCTTTCGCCTTTGGCGGCACCAATGTCCACATGATTCTGGAAGAGGCCCCGGCCCCGAACGCTTCCGCGTCTGCCGCCGCTCCCCTGGCTCCGCCGCCGCCCCTGGCCCTGCTCCCTCTGGCCGCCAAAAATCTGCCCGCGCTCCAGGCCCTGGCCCGACGCCACGCCGCCCACCTGACCGACAACCCGCATCAATCCTGGTGGGACATCTGCCACACGGCAGCCACCGGTCGAACCGGATTCCGGCACCGGCTGGCCCTGGTGGCTCCGACCAGCGCCGACGCCCCGCTGCCGGAGGTGCTGAACCATTTTGCCGAAAACCGTATCGACAAAACCTTCGTGCGCGGTCGTGCCTCCTGGGGTCTGGTGCCCGGAGAGGAAAGCCCCACCGGTCTGCCTCCAAAAATCGCCTTTCTGTTCACCGGCATGGGCTCCCAATACCTGGGCATGGGACAAGAACTCTACCAGTCTCAGCCTGTGTTCCGGGAGACCCTGGATCAATGCGATGACATCCTGCGACCCTGGCTATCCCCCTCGCTGCTGACCGTGCTGCACGGCACGGATCCGGCCCCGTTGAACCGGCCCGAATACGCCCATTCGGCGATCTTCGCCGTGGCCTGCGCCCTGACCCGGCTGTGGCGCTCCTGGGGGATCGAGCCGAGCGTGGTGCTGGGTCACAGCATCGGGGAATATGCGGCGGCCTGGGCGGCGGGCATGTTCTCCTTGGAAGAGGGATTGCGGGTGATCGTCCAGCGGGGCCGGTTGATCGGATCCTTGGCCGCTGGCGGCAAAATGGCCCTGGTGGCCACCGGCGAGGAGGAGGTCCAACGGGCCATCGCCCCCCATGCCGCCCGCGTGGCCTTGGCGGCGATCAACGGTCCGGCCTATTGCACCATCTCCGGCGACGGGGAACGGGTGGAGCAACTCCTGGCCGACTTTGCCGAAGCGGGCATTCCCGGCCAATTGCTCAAGAGCGACCACGCGGTCCACTCGCCTTTGGTGGAGCCGATTCTGGCGGAGTTCGAGCAACTGCTGACCGCTCTCCCCCTGACCGAGCCCAAACTGGAACTGATCACCAATCTCACCGGCAAACGGGCCACGGCCCACATGGAAACACCGGGCTACTGGCGTCAGCAGATGCGTCAACCGGCGCGTTTCGCCGACGCCATTCTGGCCGCCCGACAGGCCGGATGCACTGCTTTTGTGGAAATCGGCGCCCAGCCGGTACTGATCGGACTGGGCAGCATGGCGCTGCGGGAGTTGACCCCGGAACCCCTCTGGCTGGCCAGCCTCAAGGAGGGACAAGGTGAATGGTCGATGCTGCTGCGTTCCCTGGGCACCTTGTACACCCACGGGGCTTCTGTGGAATGGAAATCCTTCTATCGGGATTACGCCTGCCAGCGGGTCACGCTGCCCACCTATCCGTTTCAGCGTTCCTATTGCTGGTACACGGAGACCCCCACGCTCCCCACCCCCTCCCAGCCCGAACCCGTTGCGGAACCCGTCGACATGACCACCCACACCCCATCCGACAACCCCGGCCCCCGCATTCCGCAACGGCTGCAACAGCTCATCGCCCAGCAGTTGCGGGCCAATCCCGAGGAGGTGGATCTGCATACCCCCTTCCTGGAGATGGGAGCCGACTCGTTGATTCTCATGGAGATTCTCCAGGCCATCGACAAGCGCTTCGGGGTACGCATCGCCATCCGGCGCATTTTCGAGGATCTGTCCACCCCCGACGCCGTGGCCAACCACATCGCCCACGCACTGCCCGCCGACTGGTGCGACCCGGACGATCAGACCCCGGCACCCGCTGCACCATCCACTGAAACACCCACCAAGACACCCGCTGCGGTCACGGCGTCCGCGCCCCAGACGACAACACTCCACCACCCCCCGGCTCCGAACGTGACGACGACGGCCACCCCGGCCACCGCCACGGCTCCGGGATCGGTCGTCGAGCAGGTGGTGATGCGACAACTGGAACTGATGACCCAACAGTTGGCGCTGCTGCGGGGAGACCCCCTCCCGGCCTCCCCGACGGCTGGCATCGCCGCGCCAGCCGGACCGCTCCCCATCGCCCCGCCCCCCGCCGCCCCGGCCAAACCCCAGGGGCAGACCGGGGGCCATTTCGCCTCGTTCCACGACCAGGACGCCAGCGCCCTCACCCCCTCCCAGCAGGCCTTCCTGGATGGTTTCATCCAACGTTACATCCAGCGCACCCAGACCTCCCGCACCCGTGCCGAACAGGAGCGGATCCACTGGGCCGATGTGCGTTCGTTGATGGGCATGCGCCCGGAAACCAAACGCCTGAGCTATCCGATTCTCTCCTCGGAGGCCACGGAGAGCGGATTCATCGATCTGGACGGCAACCACTATGTGGATCTGGCCAGCGGATTCGGCGCCCATCTGTTCGGTTTGAAAGCCCCCTTCATCACCCAGGCCATGCAGGCCCAGATCGAAAAAGGGGTGCATCTGGGGCCCCAATCCGCCGTGAGCGGAGAGGTGGCGCGACTGATCCGGGAGTTGACCGGGGTGGAACGGGTCGCCTTTTGCTGCACCGGCACCGAGGCGGTGATGTCGGCCATCCGGCTGGCCCGGGCCGCCACGGGACGCACCCGCATCGCCATGTTCTCCGGCTCCTATCATGGCCACTCCGACGGCGTGCTGGTGATGGCGGGCAAGGTGGATGGTCAGGCCTGCACCGTGCCCATGGTGCCCGGAGTGCCTCCGGGTCCGGTGGCAGAGACCCTGATTCTCAACTACGACAAACCCGACGCCCTGGAAACCATCCGCGCCCACGCCGACTCCCTGGCGGCCATCCTGGTGGAACCGGTCCCCAGCCGCCAACCCACCCTGCAACCCAAGGCCTTCTTGCATCAGTTGCGCGCCTTGACCCTGGAGCTGAACATTCCCCTGATCTTCGACGAAATGATCACCGGTTTCCGCATCGAAGCCGGAGGGGCGCAGGCCCATTTCGGCGTGGAGGCGGATCTGGTCACCTATGGCAAGGTCTTGGGCGGGGGACTGCCCATGGGCGTGGTGGCGGGCAAGGTGCGTTTCATCGATCAGGTGGATGGGGGATTGTGGCGGTTCGACGATCCAGACTCCTTCCCCAGCCACGAAACCACCCTGGCCGGTGCGGGCACCTTCCGGCGTCATCCCCTCTCCCTGGCGGCGGCCCTGGCCATTCTCACCCGCATCAAAGACGAAGGCCCGGCCTTGCACGCACGCTTGAACCAACGGGCCGAACGGCTGGAAAACGACCTGCACGCCTTGTTCCAATCCAAAAAAGTCCCGGTGCGCATCGCCCGGTTCGGCTCCCTGTTCCGCTTTGTGCAAAGTGGCAACTTCAGCTACACCTATCAGCCGTTGGAAATGGATCTGCTGCACTATGGGCTGATCGAAAAAGGCATCTATCTGTGGGAAGGACGCACCTGTTTCATCTCCACCGCCCACACCGACTTAGATATGGAACAGGTGGTCAACGCGGTCAGGACCACGGTGGAAGAACTGCTGAACGCAGGCTTTTTCCCCAGCGCCGGACACACCCCCACCCCGCCCGCGCCGGTGGAAAAGATCCTCCCCTTGAGCGACGCCCAGACCCAGTTGTGGATGCTGGATCAGATGCATCCAGACAGCTCCTTGTGCAATCTGAGCTTCACCAATCTGGAGTTGCAAGGCCCCCTGGACCCGCAAGCCCTGCACGAGGCGGCCCGTCGGGTGATCCAGCGGCACGACGCCCTGCGCACCACGATCGCGCCCCACGCACCCCGACAGACCGTGCTGCCCGCCGTGGCGTTCACCATTCCTCTCACGGATCTGTCCCACCTGGACGAATCCGCCCGTCAGGCGGAACTGACCCGCTGGTTTCAGCAAGAGGCGGCCACTCCCATCGACATCACCCAACCGCCCCCCTTCCGGCTCACGGTGATCCGTCTGCAACCCGAGCGGCATCGTCTGGTCTTCGCCGCCCACCACATCCTGATCGACGGCATGTCCCTGGTGGTGTTGCTGCGGGAGTTGTTCACCCTCTACACCGACTTGAAACAAGGCCTCTCCACCCCGTTGCCCCCGGCCATGCCCCTGGACCATTACCTGAACTGGCGGCAGGCCTGCGACCGCTCCTTGGAGATGCAACCCCACGAAGCCTACTGGCTCGACCAGTTTTCCGGCCCGCTGCCGGCCCTGGAGCTGCCCTGGGACCGCCCGCCGCGTCAGACCAGCGACTATCGGGCCGCGCGGGCGGTGCTGCGCATCGAAAACACCCTGTACCAATCCCTCAAGAAGGTGTGCGCCCAGTTCAACAGCACCCTGTTCATGGTGCTGCTGTCCACCTATCAACTCTTCTTGCACCGGCTGTCCAACCAGGATGAGCTGGTGGTGGGCATCTTAGTGCTGGGACGGCCCCCCGCCGCCCAGAAACAACCGCTGATCGGCTACTGCTCCCACATTCTGCCCCTGAAAAGCCGACTGGAGGGCAATCCCGATTTCGCCGCGTTCTTGAAGGGGGTCAAGCAGACCCTGCTGAACGCCCTGGAGCATCAAAACTACCCCTTCGCCCGGCTGATCGACCGGTTGAAGGCCCAACACCCCGATGCCCACACCGCGCTGATGGCCACCACCTTCAACATGGACCATCCCATCGAACTGGGGGATGCGCTGGGGTTACAGGCGGAATGGTTTCCGCAGCCGATCCATGTATTGGACAACGCCTTGAGCGTCAACGTCACCGAGATCCAGGGGGAGTTGGTGGTGGAGTTCGACTACAGCACCGAGTTGTTCGATCCCGCCACCCTGGAACGCTGGAGCGGCCATTTCCACACCCTGCTGGCCTCCATGGTCGCCGACGCGCAAGGCATCACCCCGCCCACGCCGGTGCGCAACCTGCCCCTGCTCACCCCGCAAGAACGCCACCACATCTTGACCGCCTGGAATCAGCCCCGGTATCTGTCGTCCCGCCACGGCACGTTCGACGCCCTGCATCAAGGCGTCGAACGCCATGCCGTCGAAAACCCGGAGGCCCTGGCCCTGCGCCTCGATGACCGGGTTCTCAGTTATGGCGACCTCAACGCCCGCTCCAACCGGCTGGCCCATCACCTGATCCGCTCCGGGGTTAGCCCTGGCTCGCGGGTGGGACTGCTGGTGGAACGCTCCCTGGAGATGATCGTGGCCCTGCTGGCCATTCTCAAGGCGGGCGGGGCCTATGTGCCCCTGGATCCGGAAACCCCCACGGCCCGACTGGCTTTCGTGATCGAAGACGCCGGATTCGTCGGCATCGTCACCCATGCCGCCCTGGCCCCCCGCCTGCCCCCGTTGCCGAATCACGCGAATCAGGCTGCGCTTCGGGTGATCCTGGATGACTGTTGGTCAGCGCTGCCGGAATCCGACTCCGGCAATCCCGACCTCCCCATCCAGCCCGACCAGCCCGCCTATGTGATCTACACCTCCGGCTCCACCGGGGAACCCAAAGGGGTGGTGGTGGAGCATCACACCATCGTGCGCCACTGTCTGGATTACGGGACCATGCTGGAGATCACGCCGGCGGATCGGGTGTTGCAGTTCAGCGCGTTGCATTTCGATTTTTCGGTGGAAGACATCTTCACCCCGTTTCTGGCCGGAGCCGGGCTGGTGTTGCGGGGTCCGGAGATCTGGACCGCCGCCGAGTTCAACCGTCAGGTGGACCAGCACGGCATCACCCTGGCGGGTCTGACCCCGGCCTATCTGCAACCCCTGGTCCACGCCTGGGAAAACCATCCCCACGAAGCCCCCCATAGCCAACTCCGCTGCGTGACCGTCGGCGGAGACGCGGTGCCCAAAAGTCTGGTGGAGCAGTATCAACGCACCCCCATGGGGGCCGTGCCCCTGTGGAACACCTACGGCCCCACCGAAGCGGTGGTCACCGCCCTGGTGCATCCCATCGGCCCCATGGCGCAAGAGAGCCATCCCCGCGTTCCCATTGGCCGTCCGTTGGGACGACGCAGCGCCTGCATTCTCGACCCCCAGGGGGAACCCCTGCCCATCGGGGTGCCCGGCGAACTGCATCTGGGGGGCATGGAGTTGGCCAAGGGATATCTCAACCGCCCGGAACTGACCCGGGAGCGCTTCATTCCCGACCCCTTCAGTCCCCACGCCAACGCCCGGCTGTACAAAACCGGAGACCGTGCCCGTTATCGGCCGGACGGACAGATCGATTTTCTCGGGCGCATAGACACCCAGACCAAAATTCGCGGCTTTCGCATCGAGATGGGCGACATCGAATCCACCCTCACGCGCCACGCGGGGATCCACGAGGTAGTGGTCCAACCCCATGTCCAAGAAAACGGGGAGACCATCCTGGTGGCCTATCTGGTCCACACCCGGCAACCGCCCCCCACGGATTCCCAGTTGCGCGCCCATCTGCAAACCCAGTTGCCGGACTACATGATCCCGTCCCGTTTCATCCCGTTGGAGGCACTGCCTCTGACCAGCAACGGCAAGGTGGACCGGCGGGCGCTGCCAACACCTGAGCGCGCCGCAACGGTTCCGGCTGATCTGGTGGCTCCCCGCACCCCCACGGAACAGACCATGGCCCAAATCTGGAGCGCCCTGCTGGACAAAACGGAGATCGGCGTTCATGACCATTTCTTCGATCTGGGGGGCCATTCGCTGCTGGCGGTTCAGGTCATCTCCCAGGTGCGCGACCGCCTGACGGTGGAGTTGCCCATCGGCCTGTTCTTTCAATATCCCACCATCGCCGGACTGGCCGAACGCATCGACGCCGCCTTGGGCATTGCCCTCAACGACCATCCCGACACGGAACGCGAGGAGTTCGTCTTTTGAGCCACTCATCCCCCTCCATCGAATCCCTGCTTTCCGAATTGCGCGGCCTGGGCATCGCCGTGCTGGCCGACGGAGAGAATCTGCGGGTCAGCGCCCCCAAAAACAGCATGACCGCCGCCTTACGCCAACAGGTGGCCGACCGCAAAACCGAGCTTCTGGCCCATCTGCGGCACGAAGCCGCCCAAAACGTCACCATCCGGATCCCCCAACCGGGAGAAAAATCCCGCACCATTCCGGTCGTGCCTCGTCATCCGGATCAGGAGTTGCCCCTCTCTTTCGCCCAGCAACGGTTGTGGTTTCTGGATCAACTGGAAAGCGGCTCCACCTGGAACATCCCCGCCGCCTTGCGCATGACCGGCCCGTTGAACCGCGCCGCGCTCACCCACGCCTTGAACGATCTGGTGGCCCGTCACGAAGTGTTGCGCACCGCTTTCGGCAAAGGACGCGACGGGGAGACCCCCATCCAGATCATCGCCCCTCCGGCTCCCGTGGCGCTGCCGGTGATCGACCTGGAACCCCTGGACCCGGAACGCCAGCAAGCCGAAGTGCGCCTCTGGATCGCCCGAGGCGAGGATTACCGCTTTGATCTGGCTACCGGCCCCCTGCTGTGGGTCCACCTGTTGCGGCTCTCCGACACCGCTCATCTGCTGCTTTTGACCCTGCACCACATCATTGCCGATGGCTGGTCCGTGGGGGTGTTGATCCACGAAATGGCGGCGCTGTATGCCCGGCATGTCGGCTCCCCGGCTCCCGTGGTCCTGCCGGAATTGCCGATCCAGTACGCGGATTTCGCCGTCTGGCAACGGGGCTGGTTGCAAGAAGGGGAGCTGGACCGCCAACTCGCCTACTGGCAAAAAACCCTGACCGGCGCCCCGGCCCTGCTGGAACTGCCCACAGACCGGCCCCGACCGGCGCAGCAGACCTTTCGTGGCGCGGTGGAGCGCTTCTCCTTCGGTCCCGCCCTCACCCAGGGGTTGCGCCAGTTGAGCCGCGACAACCAGACCACCTTGTTCATGACCCTGCTGGGTGGGTTCACGGTGCTGCTGTCTCGTTACAGCGGACAGTCCGACCTCGTGGTCGGCTCGCCGGTGGCCAATCGCAACCGGGCCGAGCTGGAAGGCTTGATCGGATTTTTCGTCAACACCCTGGTGTTGCGCCTGGATCTCTCCCAGGAACCCACCTTCCGCACCCTGCTGCAACAGATCCGCCAGACCACCCTGGAGGCCTACGCCCATCAGGATGTGCCTTTCGAGCATCTGGTGGAACGGCTCAAACCGACCCGCACCCGCAGTTACTCGCCGTTGTTCCAGGTGATGTTCATCCTGCAAAACACCCCGGAAACCCGGCTCGAACTGCCGGAGATGACCATTCACCTGCAAGACCAGGAACAGATTCCGGCCAAATACGATCTGCTCTTGGGCATGGAAGAGCATGCCTCCGGCCTCAAAGGAGAGTTCGAGTACAATACCGACCTGTTCGATCCGACCACCATCCAGCGCATGATCGGACACTTGGAAACCGTACTGCACGCCGCCGTCCGCAATCCGGATCAATCCTGCGCCCGCATGCCCCTGCTGACTCCGGGGGAGTACCAGCTCATGGTCCATGACTGGAACCGCTCCCCCTGTCCGGAACCGGAGACCACCTGTCTGCACACCCTGATCGAAGCCCAGGTGGCCCGCACTCCCGAGGCTCCCGCTTTGGTCTTTGAAGGCACGACCCTCAGCTACCACGCCCTCAACCAGCAAGCCAACCAACTGGCCCACCACCTGATCGCCCTCAGCGTGCAGCCGGGCACCCTGGTGGGCATCTGCCTGGATCGGTCGCTGCAAACGGTCATCGGAGTGCTGGCGATTCTCAAGGCGGGGGGGGCCTATGTGCCCATGGATCCCTATCATCCACCGGAACGGCTCTCCTTGCTGATCGAAGACGCCCGACTGGCCTTCCTGGTGACCCAAAGCCCGATCCTGACCCGGCTGCCCACCCATCAGGCCCGCACCATCCTGCTGGACTCGGAGGCCGAAACCATTCGCAGCCGCCCCGCCACCAATCCCGACACCCGGGTCACGCCGCTGCATCCCACCTATGTCATCTACACCTCCGGCTCCACCGGACGGCCCAAAGGGGTGGTGATCCGTCACGACCGGCTGGTGCGCATGTTCCTGGTGATGCGGGAGTGGTACCAGTTCGACGCCCGGGATGTCTGGTCCCTATTTCACGCCTTCTCGTTCGATTTTTCCGTCTGGGAGATGTGGGGCGCGTTGCTGTTCGGAGGACGGCTGGTGGTGGTCTCCCGGGATACCGCCCGCTCCCCGGAGGCGTTTTACGAGCTGTTGCACAGCGAACGGATCACCATTCTCAACAACAACCCCTCGGTGTTCCAGGCCCTGACCAACCTGGAAGAGTCGGGTCACGCCAAACCCTTGAGTCTGCGGCTGGTGATCTTCGGGGCCGAGCCTCTCAAGCTGCAAAACCTCAAACCCTGGTTCGACCGCCACGGGGACCAAATCCCGCAACTGATCAATCTGTATGGCATCACCGAATCCACGGTCCACACCACCTATCACGCCTTGAGTCGCGCCGATCTGGAGCAGCCCCATCTGCGCATCGGCCCCCCCCGAGCCGAGCTGCACCCGTTGTACATCCTGGATGACCACCTGCAACCCGTGCCCATCGGGGTGCCGGGGATTCTGTACGCCGGAGGCATCGGACTGGCCACCGGTTATCTCAACCAGCCGGAGTTGACCGCCAAGGCCTTTCTGCCGGATCCCTTCAATCCCCACCCGGACAGCCGTTTGCAACGCACCGGGGATCTGGCCCGTTTTCTGCCGGATGGCAACATCCACTTTCTGGGACGCAAGGACTATCAGGTGAAGGTGCGGGGATTCCGCATCGAACTCGGAGAGATCGAAGCCAATCTGGCCCAACACCCGGACCTCTACGAAGCCGCCGCCACCACCTGGGAGCCGCAACCGGGAGACAAACGGCTGGTGGCCTATGTGGAGGTGGAAAAGGGACACACTCCCCCCACCGCCGCAGAGCTGCGGGCCTATCTCAAACGCAAGCTGCCGGATTACATGGTTCCGGCCCTTTTCCAGATCCTGGAGGCCCTGCCCCGCTCCCCGAACGGCAAGGTGGACCGGCGTCTGCTCACCCCTCCGGCCAGCGACGACGCCCCTGCGACCCCGGCCAGCCAGGATCCGTTGCGCACCCCCACCGAAGAGATGGTCGCCGCCACCTGGGGCGCGTTGCTGAATCGCCCACGGGTCAACCGCGCGGATCATTTCTTCGAACTGGGGGGACACTCCCTGATGGCCACACGGGTCATGGCCCGGCTGCGGGATCTGTTCGCGCTGGATCTGCCCCTGACTTTGCTGTTCGACCACCCCACCGTGGCGGACATGAGCGCCCAGATCGACACCGCGCGCCTGCAATCCAATCGCATGCCCCCGCCCCCTCCGATCCGGATCGCCGCCAAGGATGCCGCCCTGCCCCTGTCGTTTTCCCAGCAACGGTTGTGGTTCCTGGAACAACTGGAAGGGGGACTGGCCACCTATCACATGCCCGGCGCCATGGCCCTGACCGGCTCCCTGGACGCCAACGCCCTGGAACGAGCGATCCATGCCATCATCCGGCGTCACGAATCCCTGCGCACCACCTTCCAGGTGATCGACGGGGATCCGGTGCAACGGATCCTGCCCCCGGTGGATCGGCCCATCACCCGCATTCCACTACCGCCGGGAGAGAGCGTGCAACAACTGGGCAGCGCCGAGATGCAAAAGCCTTTCGACCTGACCCGCGACTTCATGCTGCGGGCCACCCTGATCGAAACCGGCCCCCAGGACCACACCCTGCTGTTCACCTTTCACCACATCGCGGCGGACGGCTGGTCCATCACGATTTTCATCAGTGAATTGATCCAACTGTACAACGCCTTTCTCCAGGGTCAGCCGGATCCCCTGCCCCCGCTGCCGATTCAATACGCGGATTACAGCCAATGGCAACGGCAGTGGCTCCAGGGTCCAGTCCTCGACACCCAGTTGGCCTACTGGAAACACCATCTGGCGGATGCCCCGGTGTTGCTGGAGCTGCCCACCGACCGGCTGCGCCCGCCGATCCAGACCTATCATGGCGCCGACGCCTATTTTCATGTGGATCTGGAGACCGCGCGAGGCATCGCCCGCTTGAGCCGCGACACCGGCACCACGGTGTTCATGACTCTGCTGGCCGCCTTCACCACCCTGCTGGGTCGTTTGAGCGATCAGCAGGATGTGATCGTCGGCACCCCGGTGGCCAACCGCAACCGCCCGGAAACCGAAGGATTGATCGGCTTTTTCGTCAACACCCTGGCCTTGCGGGTGGACCTCTCCGGGGATCCGGCCTTCCGGGAACTGCTGGCCCGGGTACGACGCACCACCCTGGACGCCTTCGCCCATCAGGACATCCCCTTCGAGCAACTGGTGGAAGCCCTGCAACCCACCCGCAACTTGAGCCACGCTCCGTTGTTCCAGGTGCTGTTCGCGCTCCAGAACGCCCCCTTCACGCCTTTGGAGATGACCGGCCTGACCATCACGCCCCTGGATCTTTACGGCAAATCGGCCAAATTCGACATCTCCCTCTCCATGGAAGAGACGGATCAGGGGATGACCGGCAACATCGAGTACAACACCGATCTGTTCGACGCCGCCACCATCCAACGCATGATCGGCCATTTCAAAAACCTGCTGGCCAGTCTGGTGGCCCAGCCGGAACTCTCCCTCTCCCGGCTGCCCATGTTGAGCGCCGCCGAACGGCAACAACTGCTGGAAACCTGGAACGACACCCATCAAGACTACCCCAACCATCACCTCTGCCTGCATCAGTTGTTTGAAGAACAGGCGCTGCGCACTCCGGAAGCCACCGCCTTGGTGTGCGACGATGGCCGCAGCCTGTCGTATGCGGCCTTGAACCGCAAAGCCAACCAACTGGCCCACCATCTGCGCGCCCTCGGGGTCGGGCCGGACAATCTGGTGGGCATCTGCCTGGAACGCAACCAGGAACTGGTGATCGCCCTGCTGGCCACCCTCAAAGCCGGAGGGGCCTATGTGCCCCTGGATCCCAACTATCCCCAGGATCGCATCGCCTTCATGCTCGACGACATGCAACAAGGGGATACGGGCGCCCATGGTCCGGTGCTTTTGACCCAGCAATCGATCCGGCCCCAACTGCCTCCGACCCGGGCGCGGGTGATCAGCCTGGATGGCCCGGAGGCTCAGACCATCGCCGACTTGAGTACCGACACCCCCGCGCCCCTGGCCACACCCGACCATCTGGCCTATGTGATCTACACCTCCGGCTCCACCGGACGGCCCAAAGGGGTGGCCATCGAACACCACAGCCCCGTGACCCTGATCCATTGGACCCAGGGCTATTACGAACGCGCCTGGTTCGATCAGGTGCTGGCTTCGACTTCCATCTGCTTCGACCTGTCGGTATTCGAGTTGTTTGTCCCGTTGAGCTGGGGCGGCACCATCGTCTTGGTGCGAGACGCCTTAGCCCTGCCCGCAGCGGTGGAAGCCGGACACCGGATCACCCTGATCAACACCGTGCCTTCGGCCATGGCCGCGCTGCTGCGTCTGGGACCGCTGCCGGAATCGGTCAGGCTGATCATTCTGGCCGGGGAACCCTTCAAGGACACCCTGGCCCACGGCATCTACGCCAATCCGTCGGTGCTGCATTTCTACAATCTTTACGGACCTTCCGAGGATACCACCTACTCCACCTACGCCCGCATTCCGGCGGATCTGCAAGGTGCCCCCTCCATCGGTCGGCCCATCGCCAACACCCAGGCCTACATCCTGGATCACCACCTGGAACCGGTTCCCGTGGGGGTGGTGGGAGAACTCCTGTTAAGCGGCGACGGACTGGCCCGGGCCTATCTCAACCGGCCCGACCTGACCGCCGAAAAGTTCATCCCCAACCCCTTCCGCCCCGGCACCCGCCTGTACAAGACCGGGGATTTGGCCCGCTACCGCCCGGACGGCTCCATCGATTTTCTCGGACGGCGGGATCATCAGGTCAAGGTGCGGGGATTCCGCATCGAACTGGGAGAGGTGGAAAACGCGCTCCAGCAACATCCCGACATCCGGGAAACGGTGGTGCTGGTGCGCGGCGACTCCAACGACAGCCGTTATCTGGCCGCCTACGTGGTGCCCCGGGTCTCTCCCGGCCCCACTGCGGGGGATCTGCGCGCCCATCTGAAAAAACGGGTGCCGGATTACATGGTGCCGGCCACCTTCGTTCTCATGCCCGACGGCCTGCCCCTCACCGCCAACGGCAAACTGGACCGCAAGGCCCTGCCGGATCCGGAACGATCCCGCGAAGGACTGGAGACCACCCTGGCCGCCCCCCGCACCCACAAGGAACGGCTCCTGACCCGCCTGTGGCAGGAGGTGCTGGGTGTGGAACGGGTGGGCATCCACGACAATTTCTTCGAGCTGGGGGGTGACTCCATCTTGAGCATCCAGATCGTGGCGCGTGCCCGTCAGGCCGGGGTGAACCTGACCCTGCGCCAGATCTTCCAGCACCAGACCATCGCCGAACTGGCCCTGATGGCCGACCAGACCCGCGCCGTTCAGTCCGAACAGGGCGCCATCACCGGTCCGGCGCCTCTGACCGCCATTCAACGCTGGTTCCTGGATCGTCACACCCCGTCCCCCCATCATTTCAATCAGTCCCATCTGCTCGTCACCCCGCCCCACATGTCGGCGCCATGGCTGAAAGTGGCGGTGGGACAACTGCTGCTGTGGCACGACGCCCTGCGCGCCCGTTTTGTGCGCCAAGGAGACGCCTGGCATCAAGAGATCGCCCCCCCGGATGACGCCATTCCCTTCACGGTGGAAAATCTCACCGCCCGGCCCCCGGAGCTATGGCAATCCACCATCGAAGCCCACGCCGAACGTCTGCAATCCACCCTGGACCTGACCCATGGCCCCCTGGTGCGCGTGGTCTTCTTCCAAGGCCCAGACCATCAACCGGGACGATTGCTGTTCATCATCCACCATCTGGTCATCGACGGCGTATCCTGGCGCATCCTGCTGGAAGACCTGGAAACCGCCTACGAACAGGCCGCCCAGGGACAAACCGTCGCGCTTCCCTCCAAGACCTCCTCTTTCCGGCAATGGGCGCAACGGATCACCGCGCCCGCCTTCCTGGAAACCCTGCAACCGGAGCTGGACCACTGGCAACCCGTCGCCACCCGATCTTGCGCCGCATTGCCCCTGGACTGGCCCGACAACCGGACCCAAAACACCGTGGCCAGCGTGGCCTCCATCCGGGTCGCTCTGGATCCCGAAGAGACCAATGCCCTGCTGCGCACCATTCCGGCTCTGTTTCACACCCAGATCAACGATCTGCTTCTGTCCGCCCTGGCCCAGGCCCTGCGCCAGTGGAGCCGACAGGATGGCCCTTTTCGGGTGGACCTGGAAGGACATGGCCGGGAGGAGCTGTTCGAGGATCTGGACATCTCCCGCACGGTGGGATGGTTCACCGCCTTGTTCCCGATCCTGCTGGATCCCGGCACCCCGGAGGCGTGGCCCGCTGGCACCCTCCAAAAGACCACCGCGACCCTGCAAGCCACCCCCCGCCACGGCATCGGCCATGGACTGCTGCGCCATGTTCAGGATACTCCCCTGCGCGCCACGCCCAATGCCGAGCTGAGTTTCAACTATTTCGGCCAATACGACGCCATGCTGGGCGAGTCGCGCCTGTTCACCCTGGCTGCGGAATCCACCGGTTCCACCATCGCCCCGCACGCCCCCCGGAGTCACCTCCTGGAACTCAACGGATTCGTCACCGCCGGACGCATGCAATGGGAATTCAGCTTCAGCACCGCCTTGCATCGCCCGGAAACCATCCAACGGTTGGCGGATCTTTTCGTCGGCGCCTTGCGACAATGGGTGCAACAACAGGATACAGGTCCGCTCGCGCCGCTCCAGGCCGCGCCCGCCGAGGAACCACCCGAAGAAAGTCTGGATCCGGACGAACTGGATGCCTTGCTGGACGAACTGAGTTGAATGAATGAATGAAAACAGAAACCAAACATGCAACCTTTGCAAGAGAAGCTCTTTTCAGTTGACGTGCTGATCGGTTATGATGATCCTGTACTGTGCATTGTTCAACCATAGAATGGTATAGAACTTGCAATCTAAAATCGCATTGCCATCGATTTCCATCTCTTGAATAATGAGAGCATCATGAAACCAACCAAGCCATTTTTCTGGATCCTCCCTTCGATTCTCCCCGTACTGCTCGGCGGACCCACACCAGCCATGGCTGCCGAACGCGTCAGTCTGCAAGAAGAAATTTTCAAGACCATGACCCCCACTCCGGAAGAACAAAACGGCAAATGGGGCATCGTGGACGCCATCAAAATGGCCATGGAAAACGACAACAGCGTCGAAGTGATCATGGCCAAGGGACTGCGGGAAGTGGCCGCCGGTGAATACCAGGAAAAGAGCGGGGCCTTCAATCCCACCTTTGGTTTCACCATGGAAAACAGCCAAAGCATCACCCCCGTGCCCCCGTGGGTGCAACAGCAATACGACGCCTTGAAGGCCCAGGAGGCCGCGTTGCCGGGCGGTTCCGCCCCCGCGCTGGCCCGCGCCCTGAGCGCACAGGCCGCGCGCGCGGAACAGGGCAATGGCACCTTCACCGGCTATGACATGAAAAATCTCTACGATGTGCAACAGATGTCCGCCGGTCTGCGGGCGTTGTACGACGCGGCCATCGAGAAAAATGTCCACCAGACCACGGCCGTGGCCTCTTTGAAACAATTCTATCGTCCCGGCTTCTTTGCCAAGATCGAAACCATTCTGGACCGCACCGATCCGGTCAACTATTACGACGTGGGCGCCCAGGGATCCGGCGCGACCAACATCGGCATCTCCCAGATTTCGATCCGCATTCCGTTGCTGCGCAACAGCGGTTCGGACGCCTATCAATGGACCGTGGAAGAGAAAGAAAAGAAACTCGGTTACGAGTCCAAACAGCAGGATTACCGCCATGCGGTCGCCAACCGTATTCGCACCGTGGCCAAAGCCTATTGGGACTACAAGGAGGCCATGGAAAAACAGGACATTCTGCGCGTGTCGGAAAAACTGGTCACCAAATGGGCCGAATCCGCCAAGGGCAGGGCCGCCCGCAACACCAAAGGCAACAAGGACGAAGTCAACACCCTGACCGCCCGTCTGGCCTCCGAGTCTTTGGCCCTGGAAGAAGGACGCTCCAAGGTCTACGCCGCCAAGAACGCCCTGGCGGAAGCGGTGGGCATCTCCGTGGAAGAATTGACGGCCAAAGGCTATCCCGCCGACGATTTTCCGACGGTTTCGGCCAATGTCGAAGACAAGGCGCTGATCAAACGGTTGATGGTCCTCTCCCAGTCCGAGCGCTCCGACCTGCTGGCCGCCAAACTGACCGAAGAGCAATCCAACGTTCTGCTGACCAAGGCCAAAAAGGATCTGCTGCCCAATCTGGTGGTGGATGCCACCGGTGGCGTCATGGGGGGCAATGTGGAGGGCTCCAGCCTGAACAACGCCATGGACGGCTTCACCGACAATGTGGTCTCGCCGAACTGGAAAGTGGGCGTGACCTTTGAATATCCCTTCGGCAACGATGCGGCCCAAGGTATGGTCACGCAACGCAACATGGCGGTGATGCGGGATTCCATGCTGCTGGAAGAGAAAAACCGTACCGTTCAGATGAGCGTGAAAAAGAGCCTGAACGATCTCAAGCACTCGATTCCGAGCGTGGAACTGGCGAAAAAGTCCATCAAGAACTACTGGCCGAGCGTGGAAGGCTCTTTGGAAAAATACACCGCCCAAAGACAGAACGCGCCGCTTTCCACCCTGATGGATCTGCTCTCCCTGGAAGAAAAACTCAAAGACGCCCTCGCCAAACACATCGAGGCCAAAAGCTCCATGGCCAAGTCGCTGGTGGATGTCCGTTTCGCCACCGGCACCCTGCTGCCCAAGACCGAAGGCGACCAGTTCGTCATTGCCAAGGAAGCCATTCAGACCCTGCCGTAAGCGTTTTGTCGGAAACCAAAAAAACGCCTTCTTCAAGAGTCCCGGCGGTTGCACGGGGACTCTTGAAGAAGGCGAAAGGTCTCCTTGGCCGGGGTGGGATTCCTTGTTCGGATCACCCCACGCCCATCATCACCCCACCGATCCCAACTCCTGCCGTTTTTTCTGTTCGAACCGCTCCTTCTGGGAAAGGTTCAACACGCTCTCCCCCTCGCCCCGCTTGCCTTTGCGAATGAACGAGGCCAACTGATAGCCCCGATCCAGGGCCAATCCCGTGGTATGATCGAATTGGGGTTCGTGGCGTTTCATGAACTCGAATCCGCAACGCTCCGCGATCACCGGCAGACGTTCGGGCGGGATCTGAAGATTGCAAAACTCCGCCACCCGGAGGATGGTGCCCGGCAGATCGGCGGTCAACGCCTCGTAGCGCAAGAACAGCACATCCGGATCGTTCCGATGTTGCCACCATCCCTGGACATGATCGAACCAGGACTGAAACTGCACCTGCCCGTTCATGAAACGCTCGAAGAACTCATCGAACGTCCCCCGGAACGACAGGTGCGAGCGATAGAAATGATAATACGACACCACCACATCCTGCCCATCCCGCATCACATAGATGTATTTGCCGCGTTTTTTCGGGGTATCGGGATAAGACAGATGACACTTGAACACCCGAGGCGAAGGCATGGCGGCGAAATAGGCCATGGCCGCCTGAGGATTGGACATGATGCGCCGCTCGAACCAGGGCACCACCATGCCGATGTGCTGAAAATCCATGTTGCCGTCCGTGGTCAACTGATACAGCATCATCTGCATCAAGGTGGTACCGGAACGGGGATAGGTGACGACAAAGATATCGTCCGCCCGATCCTCCATTTCAAAGGCCACGGTCCGTTTCAGATCGATCTGAATCGCGGCGGTCTCGATCCACTCCGCCAGGGTCCGCAACCCCCCACTGACACCGCCAATCAGACGGTTGGCGTTTTTCTTGATGGTCTCGTTCATGGTGATGGCTTCACTTCCAACAAAAAAAAGAGGGGATGACGGTTCATCCTCCAGTATAACGCCCGTGGCGCGCGACCCAAGGAAAAAATCGAAAGAATCGCATCCCCAGACACCTCAACGCGACATCTCTGGTCAAAAGAACCCCTGGCACTTCACCCCTTTTTTGTTGTATTCTGGATCGGGTTTGCCAAACCGATCCCTATAAACCAAAACATTCCAACCCACACACCCGTTCCTTACACACTTCTGGACATCCGCATATGAAATTGTTGGAATTCTTCAACCGGGAGTTGGAAATTTCCAAAGGGTCCATCCTGGGAAGCGCCGTCATGGCCGGTGGAGCCAGCGCGGTCTTGCTGGCGGTCATCAACGCCGGAGCGGAAAAAGCGGCCAACCAGGAGGTGCGAGATCATCTGTTCTGGATCTTCATCGCGTCGTTTCTGCTTTTTTTCATCACCAAGAAACACGCCCTCAGCACCACCTCCATCGCCGTGGAGGCGGCGGTCCGCAAGGTGCGCATCCGCATCGCCGACAAAATCCGCAAGTCGGATCTAAGTTTCGTGGAGAACATGGGCCGCTCCAGCATGTTCACCCGCCTCACCCAGGATGCCAACCTGATCTCCCAATCGGCGGTCATCATCATCAATGCCAGCCAGTCGGCCATTGTCCTGGTCACCACCCTGATGTATGTGGCCTGGCTGTCTCCGGTAGGCTTTTTCATCATCCTGGTGGCCCTCAGCACCGGCAGTGCCATGTATCTGGTCAACAACCGCAAAAACGCCGAAGCCTTCGAGGTGGTCAACCGCAAGGAGTCGGAATTCTTCGACGCCCTCAACAACCTGTTGAGCGGCTTCAAGGAGATCAAGGTCAACCAGAAAAAAAGCGACAGCCTCTTCGATCACATCCAGCGCATCTCCGTGGAAACGGAAAAACTCAAAGTGACCTCCGGTCTGCGCTTTGTCGTGGATTTCATGTTCTCCCAGGTCACGTTCTATCTGCTTTTGGCCATCATCGTCTTCATCCTGCCCGAACTGGAAACCACCCATTACACCATCGTCATCAAACTCACCGCCTCGGCCCTGTTCATCATCGGACCGGTCAACCTGCTGGTGGGCGCCATTCCGATCTTCACCCTGGCGGATGTGGCGGTGCGCAACCTCTACAAACTGGAAAAAGAACTGGACGCCCAGGGACTCAACACCCAACCCCTCAACCAGCGTCTCGCCAACAAAATGGCCTCCTTCCAGGAGATCCGCTTTGAAAACGTCCACTTCACCTACGAGGCGCGCGAACAGGCCCAGGGCGTGGAATTCAGCGTCGGCCCCCTCAATTTCGTGGTGAAAAAAGGCAACATTCTCTTCCTCACCGGAGGCAACGGCAGCGGCAAATCCACGGTGCTCAAGCTGATCACCGGTCTGTATTATCCCACCTCGGGACGCATCCTGGTGGACGGAATCCCGATCACACGCACCAACTATCCGGAATTCCGCAATCTGTTCTCATTGATCTTCAGCGATTTTCATCTCTTCGACCGGCTGTACGGCCTGGAAGGGGTGGACGAGGACACCCTGGACGAACTCCTGCAACTGATGCAGTTGGAACAAAAAACCACCTATCAAGATGGACGCTTCACCGACCTCAACCTCTCCACCGGCCAGAAGAAACGCCTCGCCTTCATCGCCTCCTCGCTGGAGGAAAAACCCATCAGCGTGTTCGACGAATGGGCGGCGGATCAGGATGCCACTTTCCGGGCCTTCTTTTACGAAAAGATCCTGCCGGACATGCGCGCCAAAGGGATCACCCTGGTGTGCGTCACCCACGATGACCGCTATTTCGACGATTGCGACCATCTGATCAAAATGGAGATGGGCAAGGTGGTCATGGACGATCCCCAGCACGGAAACCTGTAAAGCAATGCAACTGTTCTGCATTCCCTATGCGGGCGGCAACGCCTATGCGTATCTCGGGCTGACCAAACATACGGATGATTTCATTCAGGTGATTCCCCTGGAATCCCCCGGACGCGGACGCCGGGGTCAGGAACCCCTGCTGGAGACCATCGCGGCGTTGACCGACGACCTCGTTTCCCTGATCCGCAGTCAGGTCCACGGACCCTTCGCCCTGTTCGGTCACAGTCTCGGCGCCTATCTGGCCAATCTGATCAGCCGACGCCTGATGGACGAGTATCATCTGCCCCCGTGTCACCTGTTCGTCTCCGGGGCCGCCGGACCCACGCGCCTCAAGCCCGCCAATCTGATTCACCAACTCCCCAAAGCCGACTTTCTGGCCGAGGTGGGCAAATACGGCGGCATTCCCAAGGCCATTCTGGCCCATCAGGAGCTGATCGACTATTTCGAGCCGATCCTGCGGGCCGATTTCAAGGCCATCGAGACCGATCACTATCCCGCTCCGCCGCCCATGGATCTGGGCATCACCGCCATGACCGGTTCCCTGGACACCATCGTCACCCTGGAGTTGATACGCCTCTGGCAGGCGGAGACCCGGCGTCCTCTGGTGATCGAATCCCTTCCCGGAGACCATTTTTTCATCTTCGAGCAGTGGCCACGGATCGGCGAGATTCTCTCCCACACCCTGCGACCCTGCTGCCGCCCATCGTGATCCGCATTCTGCTGGCGGAGATCCCCTCCACTCCGCCCCCCCCGCCCCAGTGGCAGACACAGCTGAATCAGCTACCCGCAACCCACCATCCCGCGATTCTGCGTTTCAGACGGTGGCAGGACCGACAGGCCACGCTCCTGGGACGACTGCTGCTGCGGCAAGCCCTGTTGGAAGCCGAACACGAAGCCCACACCCTGCGCGACTGGCGCCTCGGGGAACATGGCAAACCCCGGGTGGCGGAAGACATCTTCTTCAACATCTCCCACACCGAAGGTTTGGTGGTCTGCGCCGTGAGCCGTCTGGGGGAGGTCGGCATCGATTGTGAACGAATCCGCCCCATCGCGCTGGAGGATTTCCAAAGCCTGATGGATCCGGCCACCTGGCAGAGCATCCACACCGCCGCCCATCCCGAACAGGCCTTCTTCGACTTCTGGACCGCGCGGGAAAGCGTGGTCAAAGGGGATGGACGGGGATTGTCGATTCCCTTCTCAGCCCTGGAGATTCAAGACAATCGCGCCACCATCCGCCCTCCCCACACCCCCGCACCCCACGGCGTCCAGAGTTGGCGCATCCACCCGGTGACCACCCGCCCCGGCTATTGTTGCCATCTGGCCACCCCGGTCTCCACCCCGCCGATAGCCCCGATCCTCTGTTTTCCGGCTAAATCAAGTTCTTTTCTGTAAAACCGATTGATCCCCCACGCCACGGGGGTACACGCTTCAACGCCATGTTGGATGCCGTCCGCCTTGAAGCAAAACGGAAGGGGGGTTATGAAGCAGCCGATGTGCTTGCGGAAATGGAGAGGATCATAGAGCAGCATCCTCAATGAAACCAGCGCAATGATCTCCTCAATGGATGCCTTTCGCCACCCACCCGGTGCGGATGATGAACTTTTGCGGCAACAGCCGTCGCACTTCGGCCTGGGCGTCTTTGGCCACATTGGTCAGGGTCAGGACGGAGGCGAACAAAAGCTGTTTGCCACCGCCCGCCACCGCCCGCCACCGCCCGATTGAGCGCGGATTCGTCGAACTCAATCCTGCACACATGTTGCGTTACCACAACGTGGCTGACCAAATGTCCAGAGGAATTTCCGCCTGCTGAAGAACCTGTCGCAAAATGGGGTGCAAGGGCCTAAAATCTGGTAGAATGGCCGTTGTCGTTCACACAGGATCTGGAGGACACGATGGCGGGATTTTTCCGGGAACCGGACCGGCAACCGATGCATCTGTTGCCGGTGGACATGCTGGAGTGGGTGCATGAGGATGATATTGCGCACTTGATTTTGGATGTCGTGGAGAGGATGGACCTGAGCCAATGCAAAGGGCGTTATCAGGTGGGAGATCTGGCGCACCGGCACTGTCGCCCGGAATAATGTTGGCTGTGCTGATTTATGGCTACAGCCACGGGTACACATCGAGGCGGAAACTGGAAAGACTAGGCGTGCGTGATGCGGGATTCCGGATGATCGTAGAGGACGAGACGCCGGATCATGCGACGATAGCGCGATTTTGGCGCAAGCATCTGGCAGACGTACAGGTTTTGTTCACCGAAGTCTGAAGTCATGCCGGAAGTCTGGGATGGCCCGTCTGGGGTCTGGTGGCTTTGGATAGGACCAAAGTGAAGGTCAACGCTTCGTTGGATGCCAACCGGACGGCAGCGACGCTTGAACGCCGAGGCCGTAAGCCACAGGCTGGCAACCACGAGGTGAGCGAGGAAGTCAAGGCCAACGTGACCGACCCGGGAAGCCGAATCATGAAAGCGCGCAAGGGTTGGATTCAGGGATACAACACCCAGGCGGTGGTGTCGGAAGACCAGATCATCGGGTGCGGACGAATTTCTCCTGCGGGGACTGGAGTTGTGTGACGGCTGAGTGGAAATTCCATACGGCCATACACAATCTCAAGAAACTGCACTCGAAATGCGTCACAGATGGGAAAGATAAGGGACCCATTGGCTTCACTGATGGCGGGAATCCCGCCCTATGAATGTGGAAACCGGACTTTCGGGACCGGTGGACTAGTCAGTACACCGCGTCAAAGCTGATGGTTTATTTTATTTGGAGACAGGCTCTTCGGTCGGCTGATTGGCCAATTTTGCACATGGATTGAAGGGGGTAAAGAGTGATAAGATGGTGTAGAATGATGCACCTCTTGGCAGATGTGTGACGACAGGATCGGGCTACGCCTTTTCTGTTGGTTTCAGATAATGGATGGTAGTGGTTTTAAAAGGAAAGGAGCACCCGCATATGACGAACCGTTATCTTTATCTGTTTCTGTTGCTGTTTTGTCTACCCGGTGTGGCGTCCGGTGCGAGTGATGAGCTGTTGGCCCGTTTGAAGAATGACAAGAAATGTTCCAAATGCGATCTGCAATACACCGACTGGCAAGGGGCCGATCTGGTCGGGGCCGAGGTGAGTGGCTCCTTTTTTTACAAGTGCAAGATGAACGGGGTGAAACTCTCCGGGGGGAAACTGGTGTGGTCCAATCTGGAGTTGGCCGAGTTGGTCGAGGCGGATTTGAGCAAGGCGGATTTGACCGGAGCCGATATGCGTCAGACCGATCTGACCCGCGCCAATTTGAGTCAGGCCTATCTCTACGGGGCCAATCTGGCTGGCAGCAAAGCCGTGGGGGCGGATTTTTCCCAGGCGTTTCTCAAGGGGGTCAACCTGACGGCGGCGGATCTGCGTGACAGCAATCTCAAGGGAGCCAATCTGGAACGGGCGGTCTTGACCCATGCCCTGCTGGGAGGGGCGATCTGGACCGATGGCCGCACATGTGCCGCCGGATCCAAGGGAAGCTGTCAATGAGCTTCCGGGTAGGGATCCTGCTCGTGTTCCTGGGCAGTGTGTCGTCCGCTGTGGCCGGGGAGGATTCGGTCCGGGAAGGGGGGGTGGAGGGGTTGCTCAAGAGTGGTCGCTGTGTCCGGTGCGATCTGACCGGAGCCGATCTGCATGGCGCCTCCTTGAAATCCGCCATGTTGCAGGGCAGCACCCTGGACAACGCCAATCTGCGCGATGCCGATCTGAGCGCGGCCCGACTCTTCAAGGCCCGCATGCGCAAGGCCGATGCCACGGGCGCCCATTTGCAACAAGCCCAGGTGCGCGCGGGGGATTTATCGGGTATCCTCTTGAAAGGGGCCGACCTGCGTGGAGCCAGTCTGGTCCAGGTCAACCTGGAAGGGGCAGATCTGCGCGGGGCGGATCTGCGACAGGCCACCCTGGAAGGAGCGTTTTTGAAAAATGCTCAATTGACTGGGGCGGATCTGCGCGATGCAGTCTTGTTCGGAGCCAACCTGGAGGGCGTGGATTGGAGCCAGGCCCAGTTGTCCGGTGCCTACTGGTACTCCGGCAGACGCTGCCGGGAGGGATCCGTGGGACGGTGCGATCAGGGACCATGAAGGTCAAAGACGGGATTTTTTTTCAGGAGATGAAGGCATGACGCGTCAGGATCAGCGGCAGGTGGGTCTGTGGCTTTTTGTCTGTTGTGCGTTTGTGTATGGCATGTTGGCGTTGGGCGGCATCACCCGGTTGACCGGTTCCGGCCTTTCCATGGTGGAGTGGCAACCGCTGATCGGGGTGCTGCCCCCCTCGGACCAGACCGCCTGGCAGGAGCTGTTCGCCAAATATCAAAACACCCCGGAATTCCGCCATGTCAATTACGACATGAACCTGGAAGGGTTCAAGGGGATTTTCTGGCTGGAATATTTTCATCGTCTGTTGGGTCGTTTGATCGGTCTGGTCTTCTTCGTGCCCTTTGCGTGGTTCTTGTGGCGCCGCAAGCTGGATCGACCGGTGACCATCCGACTGGCCATGATCTTTGTATTGGGTGGCATGCAGGGGGTGATGGGTTGGCTGATGGTCAAGAGCGGATTGATCGCCGATCCCCATGTCAGTCCCTACCGGCTGACCGCCCATCTGGCCCTGGCGTTTCTGGTCTATGGCTGGATGTTGTGGACCGCCATGGAACTGTTCATCGGCGCGGAAGGCCGTCCGCAGGGCGTGGCTCCCGAGGGTCTCAAACGGTTTTCTTTGGGCATCGTCAGCCTGATCTCCGTGACCGTGGTGAGCGGGGGGTTCGTGGCCGGAGCCAAGGCCGGATACGGCTATAATACCTTCCCGCTCATGCATGGCCAGTGGATCCCGGACGCCTATTGGGAGATGCGACCGGCGTGGCGCAATTTTTTTGAAAACGTTGCCGCCATCCAGTGGGATCACCGTCTGTTGGCCACGATCACCTTTTTTGCGATCGTGGTCTACTGGTTTGTGGGTTTGCGTCACGCGCCCCCCTCACGGGTGCGGGCGGGCTTGCATCTGTTGTTGCTGGCTGTGAGCATTCAGGTGTTGTTGGGCATCGCCACCTTGTTGTTGCATGTCCCGATCCACTTGGCCTGGGCCCATCAGGTGTGGTCCATGGCGCTGTTTACCGTGGCCATGTTCATCCATTTCCACATGCAAACAGGAATATCGAGGGCTGTATGGACGCATTGATTCCGTTCTTACCCCATTTTCAGGCCGCGTTGAATCTGACGGCGGCGGTATTGCTGTTTTCCGGTTTGCAGGCGATCCGTCGTCGCGATCTGGAAACCCATCGGAAGCGGATGTCCGGTGCCGTGATGGTGTCGGCGGTCTTTCTGGTTTCGTATCTGATCTATCACGCGGCGGTGGGCAATGTGAAATTCGCGGGAGTGGGTTGGATCCGTCCGGTCTATTTCACCATCCTGATCGCTCATGTGGCCCTGGCGGCGCTCTCCTTGCCGATGATTTTCCTCACGCTGCGGCGCGCCCCCTGGCAACGGCTTGACACCGCCTGCGAACCCCATCGGCGCATCGCCCGCAAAACTTTTCCGGTCTGGATGTTTGTCTCCATCTCCGGACTGGTGGTCTACCTGACGGCGTTCCATCTCTACCCGCCGACGCCTTGACGGGTCATCTTTCGGGGGCAGGAGGCTGAACAGGTATCCGTCTCCTATGCTTTTTCTTATGCGCCCGGCAAGGGTGGTCATATTGGGGTGAGGGGCGCTAACGTGCCCCCATTGCTTTTGCCGCCTGAAGGCGGCAGGCCGTGTCAGAATTGCAGCCTGAGTTGATCCAATCGGCGATCTTCCGCTTCCTGCTGGCGGATATAGTTTCGGATCACAGCCTCATCCCGCCCTACCGTGGAGACAAAATATCCTCTTGCCCAGAAACTCTTGGACCGAACCAACCCCCAATCAGGAATTCTTCTAAATTTTTGTGTTGTTATATCGGTGAACTCCTGGCCGTCAACCGGTATACGAACGAAACCGCCTTGATGGAACAATTGATTGAAAAATAATTGAAACACTGAAAGGAGGAAAAAATTTTCAAACGGACTGCCTGCTGACCACCCAACCCACCCGACACCTTGTCTGGTGACCATCCCGATCCAGAATTTCATACGCCCCGGTTCAGACCCGACCTCACAGCCTGCAAGCCGATTCCGAGTGTCTCGACCGATATCCGTACTGATCCAATTTTTACTCTCGCCCGACCTCCAAAAAGGATCCCCCTTCCGATGGGGATGGGTCGGGGCAGTCCCTATCTCGCCAGCCCTTTCAGAGAGCTGTACCAAAATGTAGGATATCCTGTTTTTCCTGGCATTTTCCGTTATTGAAACTTTGCCACCCTTGGAATTGCTTGAGCATGACACACCCAATCCTCTTTTTTATGTGGACCATGATGGCCCACTTTTTCAATCCAAGGCACAACGCCGAGATCCGATTCCTCAAGGCGCAGATCCGCATTCTGCAGGCACGGCTGTCCGTCCAGAGGATTCTGCCCTCCCCGGAAGAAAAGGCAGAATTGATCCGTCTGGGCGCGGAATTCGATCATCAGGTCAACAGCTTGATCGAAATCGTCAAGCCCGCCACCTACCGCCGATGGATCAGCCTATCCAACAAAGGACAGGGGCCGAAATCGGTCGGACGTCCCCGCCTGACAGAGGAACTGCGAGATACGGCAGTCCGCATGGCCAAAGAAAACGTTCTCTGGGGCTACCGACGCATTGCCGGGGAACTCAAAAAACTCGGGATGAATGCTGGCGCCACCTCCGTCAAGCGGATTCTGCAGGACGCCAACGTCCACCCAACGCCTGAAAAAGAAAAAAAGAAACCGCCGCTCCCCTGGTTGACCTTCATCCAGGCTCACCTGGAATCCACCGTGGCCTGCGACTTTTTCACCAAAGACGTTTTCACCCCCTTCGGCAAGATGACCGCCTATGTGCTGGTTTTCATACACCTGGGCAGCAGGCGGGTCTTTTACAGCACATCGACGTATACGCCCAACAGCGCATGGGTCACCCAGCAAGCCCGAAACGCCATCATGTGGTGCGACGACCAGAATATCAAACCCAGATTCCTGATTCGAGATGCCGATACAAAATTCTCCAGCTCATTCAATGAGGTCTGGAAATCCGAAGAGGTCAGAGTCATCCAGATTCCCCACCGGGCTCCGACTGCAAATGCCTATGCGGAGTCGTTCGGAGCCACCCTCAAAAGGGAATGCCTGGACTTCTTCGTCTGCATTGGCCGCTCCCAACTCGACTACATCCTGCGGACTTGGATCAAGCATTACAACACCGAACGACCTCATTCCGGCATCGGGATCGGAAACAACGTCCTCCAGGTTGACTTCAAGCCCCAGGAGACCGGGCCGATTCGAAGCAAGGAGGCCCTCGGAGGGCTTATCCGTTCGTACTACAGGGAGGCGGCATAGTCGAGTCGGTAGCATCAGCGCAGGTACGGAGCCAGGATATCCCGGACAAACTTGCAATCCCGATCTTTGCCCATCACCAACTCCATGATCTGCTGCCTTACCGCCTCACGTTGCCCTGTCTGCTCCGCCCCCTGAATCGCCAACCGGTACGGACTCAGCACGTCCATTCCGGTGATCTCGTATCCGTAGCCCTGGCAAAGCCAATGAAGTGATGCCATGGCAACGCCAAGGGCAAATTCAGGATCATCCCCGACGGTATCCCTGGCCGCCCGGTTCAGGGTGTGGGGATCACAGGGGCTCTTGCCAGCCAGATGAAGGGCCAGATCCCGGAAACCCAGTTGGCGCGCCGTGGCGAACCATTTTCCCTCTTGACCAGGGGTGGATTCGATCAGATCCATCAATACCACGGCTGGATCCTTGAGGGGATACTTCTTCACCACTGCCCGGAAGGTATTGAGGTGGGTGCTGGCCCGGTTGGTCCTCATGGCGTAACGCCGATACGCCTCATCCATCTCGCCGATGGAAAGCAGGTACTCTTCGCAATCCTGGTCGATCAGGTGCTGGTCGTTGATGTGCGCGCATTTCTCGGCAAAGGCCATGGCAGCCTCTTTGCCGCTGATTCTGCCCAGCGCCAGGAACCCAAAGCGGTGATCGTGCCAGAAGGTGCGCGGAGCCCCTTCGAGAAGGGCCAGCAACTCCTCGTACCGTTCAGCCTTGAACAAAGAGGAAAGGCAGGCGGAAACGCCATGGTAGTACCCGCCGGGTTTGCGATCCTTCCAGTGCGCGCGCACCGAATCCATGAGCCGGTCTGCCCATTCCGAGGCCTTTTCCCGGGTGCCGCAGATCTCCCCCCATACCTCGCCCAGGTCATCAAGGTAGCCATATCCGTCTTCCTGATAGGCTGCCCAGATTCGCTCCAACCACTTGCCCCGCTGTTGCTCATCGACATCGGCCTGAGCGATGAGCGGCACCATGGCAAGCATGGCATTGCGGACGGCGGTTCCCATGGCTCCGGAGGATGAATCCACCTGCTCGATGGCTGGCACCACCTTCTCCAGAAAAATAACCGCGCCATCCCCACCCAGTGCCGAATCGGTTTTGGCGACCTTCTTGATCTCAGCCACCGCCTCCTTGACCCGCTGGATGGCAGGCTGAGATCGCCAACCGAAAGCATTCCTGCGGAATCGGGGAGCGAAGGTCCATTTGTGCGCCGACAGCATCATGGTGTGGTCATCCCAACCATCGAAGCACCTCCTCCCGGTCGCAATCGCACAGATCCCTAAAGCCCGATTTCATGGGTCGCCAGATCCGCTCAACCCGTCCATCGGCCATGAGGGGTTCGATCAGCAACCGCGTCTCCTCCGGCCCCTGGAGCAGATGAATCGCCAAGTCAGCCAGCAGGATCTCCTTGCGACTTTCCAGAAATGCCACAGCCTCATTGAGCGACATGATCTCCTCCACCGTCACCACTTCTTCCGATCCAAAAGCGCCATGAGATTCCTCTTGCGCCGGTGCTCGTTTCGCACCTCGGCCACAATGGATGGGAAATCCTCCAGCTTGCTCATGGATCCGAGGAGCTTCTTGATCCTGGCAAGATATTCCACCGACTCCTCATAATTGCGATTGTCGGCGTGTTTCAACAGGTGGCGGATGTGTTCCCGATAGATCTGGACCGAATTGTAGGGATCCGTCTTCTCCCGCAATCCGGCCAGTTCCAGCCAGAGCGAACCGGAGCACCCACCCGCACGGGCCTCGTTCCATGCCGCGTCCATATCCTCTTCCCACAAGAACGCCTGCACGAGAATGGAGTGGTCATTCAGGGAATCGTAGTCCCATCTGCGCCGATCGGTCTGTTGTCGCTTGGATGCGGCGAGCTGCTCCCGGATATGGGCCAGTGCCTTGTCCCGCCATGTCGGCCACGTCTTGGCCAGTTTGGCGTGGTCAGCCAGGGTCTTGTACATATCGAAGGAAAGCCGTTCCGTGAAGGCGGCCCAGGTCATGGCCATGGCCTCGTCATGGCGACCTCGCCGATGATAGGCGTAAGCAATGAATTCCCGCAGCCGGGCATCGCGACCCTTCTCCGGAAAGGCATTCCATCCGCGTTCGGCCCATTCCAGAGCGCGATCTTCCTGTCCAGCCTTCTGGTAGATCTCGGCGATCATCAGAAAATTGTGCGGGTGGGACAAATCCTTTGACTTGACCACAACCAGCGCATCAATGTCGCCGGAAGCCTTGGCCAGGGACTCCATCATGGAGGTGATGCGCAACCGTTTGCCTTTGTAGCCGTCAGGATCCCGTTCGCCTGGCCCCAACGGCTTGATTGTGCACCACATCTCCTCAGTCCGCTTCTGATACCACGCAAGACCTCGTTCTCCCAGCACATCGGCATAGGTTTCGGCAGCGTGAAAAAAGGTGTCCCAGTCCAAACGCAGCTCCCAGGCGAAGAGCCGTTCTGCCAGGTGAACCGGTTCAGGCATGGCCTTCTGGCACGCCTTCAGATGCAACTCCTGCATCTGCTCCATCAACATGCTCATCCCGCCGCTGGAATCATCCACATACTCCATGGCGCGTTCCATGACAGCAAAGCCGTGCTCGATTATTTCAATCACCGCCTCGGCATGGCCCTCGTGGAGCAACTCCCCGACAGAATCGACCACCTCATGGATCCCGCTGGAATAGTCGTGCATACCCCGCCAGTCGACAAAGTCATCCGAGGATGCCGCCTCTTCCAGGGCATTCTTCCAAACCGAAAGGTCCAGCTTGTCCCGACCGGTCCTGGCGGTCATGGCCAACAGACGTCGGTTGAGACGCTCATCCTCTTCGCACTGCTCCAGAAGCATCTCCACCAGGGCCTCTTTGCTCTTGCCCATCAGGAAATCCCGGACATCCTGCTCACCGATGGTGTCGTCGGCTTTTTTTCCTGACTCTGCCAGGGGAGTCGGTTTGTCCTTAGACAGCCAGGCCAGCCCCACGGCCACGCAATGTTTGCAGAACTGGGCATCCTCACCCAGCGGACAGGAGCACTCATGGTCCAGTTCACCATCCTCAACCCAGATCTGTACCTTGTAGAGCCTCGTGCCCTGCACCTTGCCTGTGATGACGCCGCCACTTTCCTTCAGGCTGGTGACGGCTCCGTCCTCGAAATACTCATTCCCTCGCCAGTAGTACCGGTTTCCCGCCAGCTCCAGCATGGAGTCGGTGGTCAGAATCAATTTCAGTGCGTCGGGTTGGCTCTTCTTTCGTACCACGACAAACCCCTTAGCCTTGATTGGACTCAGGTGAATGCACGGTAGGGAGAATAGCCTGTTCAAAGATTTCAAGAGCCGTCCGCCCACCTGGGCGATAACCAGTGACTCCTTCCAAAGGCTCAATCGTGCCACCAACAGCAACTATCACATATTTGAAGGTCGTTTCACCCTCCTGAACAATTCGCACGGGCAATGACTGGATAATATTGGCCGTATCTGGTCTCACTTCATTCATGAAGGTATCAAAGGAAATCCGTCTTCGATGGAGGTCAGCAAGGATAATCGGGTTGGCCAAATCTTCTGGTTTCCAGCTCCCCAGGCTCCACTCCTTGGCTAAAATGATGTTCGGAATATGATCAGGTTCTCCAGATGAGTATGCCTGTTTTCTTGCAGTGAGATCGACTACGCCAAACGGAGGAGCGACGACCATCGCGTGCGGAGCAACAAACTCACCCACATCAAAGTTCCAAAAGTATCGTATTGAGATGCCGCTGGGCTTTGGAAAAGTGATCGTCAGAGTGGCCTTTGCCACATAGTTCCATACACCAAGGCGATCAAGTATCCTGCCTAACATTCCGGAAACATCAACGCAGGCTCCAAGCCGACCATCAGCTCGCACAGCGCTTTCCAATGCACTGGCTGCGATGGTGATTTTCTGTTCAGCTGCAGTCAGGTAGTCAAAGTCATAGGCTCTGGATTCAACGTATTCCGCGTAAAGCTCCAGGAACCGAGGATCTCTCTGCTCTTGCTTGATGAAGTTCGGGTGGTCGTAGAAGCCAGGGGTGTCAAACGGAATGCCTTTCTTCTCAAAGGCGATTTCCAAATGGCGGGCTTTCTGTCGACTTGATAAAGGCCAATTCATTGAAAATTCATTCCAAATAAAGGAGTCTCACGCCCTCATAAACGCCCGTCAGTAAACCGGCGAAGTTTCACCAACGCCCGGACATCAGTAGTACTCCCGAATGTACCCATACGCCCGATCGAAAAGTTCCTGCTCCTTGTGGATCTTGTACTTCAGCAGGGTCTTGCGCAGGGCCTTCTGGACTTCCCGCTCGCCAGCGCTGGTGGATTGCCAGCCGGGGAAGCGGACTAAACGGACGATCTCGTCGATGTCGGCCACGATGCGTTCCACCATCTTGGGGGTATCGCCGTTCTTCACCTCGGAGAACAGGTCGGTCAGGGCGGCCTTGGCTTTGTCTTGTTCATCTTCCGGGTCAACCTGTTTTTCGGCTTCCACCACTTCGCGGGCCAACTCCAGCAATTCCTTCAGGAAGTCGATGCTGTGAATCAGCCCCTGTGCATGGCGTTCCCGCAATTTTTCCAGGCGTTCCCCCAGAGCCACGAAGTGGGGATTGTCCTTGTGTTTGCGCAGACGGGCTATCAGTTTGATTTCGAGTTCCTTGGCCTTTTTCGGATCCTTGGCAGCCAGCAGCTCTTCAAGAACCTCCGCGTCCATCACCAGGGTGTCCAGATCATCCCGGACGGTGTCGATGTGAACATTTTCGTGGACTAACTCGATGGTCTTGGCACCCAAAGCGTGCCAGAGCAGCTTGCCATGACCGCTGGGGGGCTTGACCGACTCGTAGACCTGGGTCAGCCACTTATAATCGGTCTCGTGGGGCTTCAGGCAGGGGTCTGGCGACAAGGCCTCCCAGAGCCGGGAGAGTACCGAATAGTCCGCCGCGAAGCGGTCCCGGGTTTCGTTGTCCGGCAGGCATTCCTGGGCGGCGATGAGACCTTCGTAGCCGCCCACAGTGCGATCCACCTCCGGGAAGAAAGCCAGGCACCGCGCCACCACCACGGGCAACTCCTCCTTCAATTCGTCCAGGTTGGTGATGACCTGCTGGACCGCCTTTTCATCGAAGTCCAACGCCCGGGCCACATCATCGAAAACGCCCAGGTAGTCCACCACCAATCCATGGGTCTTGCCGGGATAAACGCGATTGGTGCGGCAGATGGCCTGGAGCAGGTTGTGGTCCTTGATGGGTTTGTCCAGGTACATGACCTGGAGAATGGGCGCGTCGAATCCGGTCAGCAGCTTGGAGGTGACGATGAGAAACTTGAGGGGATCGGCGGGGTCGCGGAAGCGGTCCAGGAGCTTCTCTTCGGCATCCTTCTCCAACCGGTGATCGGCGAAAGGGTCATCCTTGCCGCCTTTGGTGTGCATGACCACGGCACTGGCTTCTTTCCCCACCAGGGCATCCATGGTTTGCTTATAGAGAACGCAACACTCCCGGTCGAAGGTCACCACCTGGGCCTTGAATCCGTTGAGCTCCACCTTGTCCCTGAAATGGCGGACGATGTGGGCGACGATGGTCTCCACCCGGCTGGGAGATTTGATCAGCACCGCCATTTTGGCGGCCCGTTTGGCCAGATCATCCCGGTCCTGCTCGGAGAGATCCCCGGTCAACTGGGCATAGGCCTCGTCCACGGCGGCCTGGTCGATGCGCAGCTTGATGTCCACCGCCTCGAAGTGAAGCGGCAAGGTGGCCTTGTCGCGAATGGAATCCTGAAAGGAGTAGCGACTGAGGTAGCCTTGGGCGTCTTCTTCCGCGCCAAAGGCCCAGAAGGTGTTGCGGTCGGCGCGGTTGATGGGGGTACCGGTCAGTCCGAACAGAAAAGCGTTGGGCAATGCCTCGCGCATGCGGCGGCCCAGGTCGCCCTCCTGGGTGCGGTGGGCCTCGTCCACCATGACGATGATATTGGCGCGACTGTTAAGCGTGCCGTCCGCCTCGCCGAACTTGTGGATGGTGGTGATGATCACCTTGCGCACATCCTGCGCCAGCAAGGTTTGCAACTCGCCGCGATTGGTCGCGCCGATCATGTTGGGTACGTCGGCGGCGTTGAAAGTGGCGGTGATCTGGGTATCCAGGTCGATGCGATCCACCACGATCATCACCGTGGGATTGCCCAACGCCGGGTGCAGACGCAGCTTCTGGGCGGCAAAGACCATCAGCAGCGATTTGCCGCTGCCCTGGAAATGCCAGATCAGCCCTTTCTTGACCCGCCCCTGGATGACCCGTTCCACCATCAGGTTGGCGGCTTCGTATTGCTGGTAGCGACAGATGACCTTGATGCGGCGATGCTTCTTGTCGGTGGCGAAGACGGTGAAATTTTGGAGGATATCCAGAATGATCGCTGGGGTGAGCATCTGTTCCACCGTCCGCCGCACGTCGGCCAAGGTGCCTTCGTCCGGATTGGCCGGGTCGCGCCATGGTCCCCAGATCTCCACCGGCATGCGCACCGAGCCATAGCGGTAGGCTTTGCCCTCGGTAGCAAAGGAAAAGACGTTGGCCACGAACATGCCGGCAACGGTCTGTTCATAACCGTTGTGGATGTCGGATGCCCCATCCACCCAAGTCACCGCCGGGCGTACCGGGGTTTTGGCCTCGCCGATCACCAGGGGAAAACCGTTGATCAGCAGCACCACGTCGAAGCGGCGGCCTCCTTCCACTTTGGGATAGACCCACTGGCTGGTGACTACGCAGTCGTTCTTGCGCGGGTGGGTGAAATCGAGTAGTTGAATGGAGACGTGTTCGCCACGAGGGCCGAAAGGCATGGATTTTTCGCCCCGCAGCCACTCGGAGAAATGTTCGTTAGCCCGAACAAGGCCGTCGGAGTTGACCGAAAGCGGGATGGCACGCAGGCGATAGAGTACCTCATCGGCCCGGTCGGGCTGGGCGGCGATATCTGGGTTAAGGCGAATCAACGCCTCCCGAACCATGGATTCGACGAAAACATCGTTGTGGGCGCGATTCAATGCCTCGGCGGCTACGAAATGCCACCCCCGCCTGGAGAGGGTATCCAGAACCATCTGCTCGACGGTGTTTTCTTCGTTGAACATCCCAGGCGGCTCCCTATGGACAAATCATCATAACGGTTTCCATGTTATTTTTTTGCGGCACGAAATCATAATAAGAAATTCCATATTTCTTTTTCGGCCCGGAAAATGTCCAGGTAAGGTCGGAACCGGAAGATGCGGTTCCTTTGATAGCCGGTCATCTCTTTCAGCAATCCCAGCGTGGTCAGTCCCGCCACCAGTTGGTTGGCGGCAGGATATTGCAGCCCCAGTTCGGCGGCGACTAGGCCGACGTTGACCGCCGGACGCCGACAAAGAAATTGAATCAACCTCCGCCCGTTTTTCACCCGCCGTCCCAGGGTGACGATGCGTCCGTCGATCTCTTGGCGCAGGGCCAACAGTTGGCGGAAGGTCTCCTTGCCTTGTTCGGTGGTCTCCTCCACGGCCTGGAGAAAGAAATGGCACCAGTGGCCGAGGTCATTGGATTTCCGCACCCGGGTCTTCATGTGGATTTGGCGTCGTCTTCGCTCAGGCAGCCACGCAGAAATTCCGGTGCCAGATCGGCGCCATTGGACCAGACGAGCGTATCCAATTCTGGATCCAACCGGCATTGGCGAAACACCGCCTTGTCCCGCAAGGGTTCGAACATCGGTCCCCAGAGATGTTTTGCCAAGTCGACGACTCCAGACTGGCCATCATTGAAGGCCAACCACAGGCGGAAGTCCTCCAGATATCGTGTTTCGGTCACATGCAACATGGGCGTCACTCCAAGGGATCAATGGGGGTCAACGGGGCATGCTCCTGGCAGCGTTGCCAGTTTTGCATCAGTTCGTCCCGGTGCAGTTGCATCCACTCCAGGACAAGATTCAAGGCCCGGCGCGGAAAGCATCCTTCAACCACCCCGTCGGGGATGGTCACCGTGATTTCATAATCGCCGTATCGGGCATGAAAATGCGGCGGCGCGTGGTCGTTCCAGTACATCACGATGATGATTCCCAGAAAACGGCTGATCACTGGCATGGATGAATGCTCCCGCTGGAGTGGGTATCTCCTAACGCCTTGGATGTCCGCTCCAGCAACGTGCTGATGCGCGCACCCTCCCAGGACCACTCCTGGTTGATGGGCGCGGGGTAGAAGCTTTTGTACTGGTATTGCTGACGGAGCTTGCCGGATTGGAAGGACTCGATTTTCATGGGGCCGACCGCTATCGAAGGGAGGAAGCATTGTGGTGGATGCCCAGGGGCACCTGGATGGAGAGGGTGTTCAGGGGCGGCTGCTTGACGAAGATTTCAGCGTTAACCATGCGTACCCCATTCTTTTTTTGCTTTGTCCAAAATTGTGCGAGTATTGGCTATATGCTGATTTATGCTTGAGTCGCCATATTCCAGCTTACCGATAATTTCGATGATATATTTTTGATTTTGAAGTGAAGGAATGGGTACTTCAATGGATGAGAACTGTGATTTGTTAAGAATGGGAAGTGCTGTGCAAGATGCTTGTTGGTAGAGGTGGTCTCCCAATAGCTTGAGAAGTCTGTACACAAAATCAGGGTCTGCATCTTTATTGCAAACAATAGTATTTATTTGCTGGTTCGTAATGCATCTTTCTGAACTTACAGCTACTTTTCCTGTGGTAGAGCCAATGCAGACGACCATCACAGCATTCTCTGGTATTTCCCTGCCTGTTTGGAGTCCCTCTGAGGAAACCATTTTTTCGGTAGAGGTTACATATTTTCTAGATCCGATATCAGACGGAGAAACGAACATGAACTCTCGTTTGTTATAAAAAATCGGATTCTTTGTTGATGGAGTGCTCCCAGTGATCACTGTACCCAAGTCACCAATCCGTTTTTTTAAGGATGCCGTATTAGCAACCAACTGTCGGAAGATTGTTGATATTGTTTCTTGAATCTGGAATCTGGATTGTAAATATCTTTCTACCACCTCATCCGCCGCCCAGAGGATTTCGGCGATACGGCACTGCTCCTCAATGGGCGGGAGGGGGAATTCGTAGTTTTGCAGCGCCGTCCAGCTTGTTCTGGGTGAAAGGGAACCCGCCGATGTGCCCAAGGCATATTCAAAGAACCCATCCGATTGCACGATGAACGGCAGCAACTCCGGCAGGAGTGTTTTGTGGTCTTTGCTCTCGAAGGTCAGGATGTCACCGGAGCAGATCCCATCGAACTCCGCATAGGCCACCTTTTTCTGATAGGCACGCCGCTTGCCGAACAGAGTCTGTCCCGGCACGAACCTGCGGGTGAACGAGGTTCCATCGGCGATGTCATCCCAGCGGCGGATATGCAGGTTCTCCGGGTCGATGTGCTCCAGTCCAACCACACGGTTGAGTTCAGTTTTTTCCAGGTTGCGCACGGTCAGGTTGGCGTTGTGGACAACATCGCCGCACTTCACCATCCGCCAGCCGGGTTTCAATGGGCGACATCTCATAGCTTCGCCCTCCCGCGCATCCGGGCCTGGAGTTGATTTCTGATCTGGGTATAAAGCCGGGCATCCTCGTTTTCCCGATCACGCAGGCAAACCACCAGGGAATAGCTCTCTTCGGTGGCGCAAAGCGGTTCGCCCCATGGAAAATCGTTGCGGGTGACCACGACGAAAAGTTTTTGATTTCGAAGTATGGCATCTTTATTGAATTGTTTGAAGCACCAAATATCTGCCTGAACAGTACCTTTGCTGCGGGCCTGTTGGCCAACGGTAGCGGTTTTTAACTCCGGGATGTTATCGTAATTGATCTTCTCGGTGGCCTTGTTGAACATGGTGGTGACATGTTCCAAATCTGGTGCTGTCACCAAACGGAAGTCGATACGAGTGGCGCGATACTTGATTCTGGTCGAACGGACGATGGGCGCATAGGCCAATCCCACGGCGATCTCTCGCAACCGACGCCGACCACCGCTGGTAAACTCATCTGGAATAGGAATCTCGTAGAAATGATGGAGTTTGTTCCTGATGGGACCACCGGCGATAAGAGTAACCGCGCTTTCAAGAGAGCGGTGGAGAGCGGTCACATCCACTTGCCCGTAGCCGCAAACCTTCCTGAAATCCTTATTGCGGTCTATCAGGGCTTGGCTTTCTTCTGGCATGACGGCATGGGCGCAAAGCAACGCCCGCAATAGGCTGGCATTGGCGTCGGGATGTTCCTGCAGGATGGAGGCCGCCAGATGGGCCACCTGGGGTGCGGCCATGCTCGTGCCAGAATCCACCGCGAATGGTCGGCCCAATGCAAAATCCAGCCCCGTAGAAATAACCCCGAGTCCATGTCCCTGGTCCAACAGGCGATTCATCCCCCCTCGGGTGTTGAGTGCCCAGTTGCCGCCATGAGCCATCAATTCCGGCTTGATGGCCCCATCCACGGAATGTCCACTTCGGGTGAAAGGAGATGGCTGATCTGGCTGGGAAATAGGAATCTCTGACGGGTCTAGCGGGTAGCGCTGGCTGTTGTAGGTTTGGTTGTGTCGGGCTAGGCTGCCCACGGTGAGTACATTCAACGCCGGGGCAGGCTCGATAATCCGCCACGCATCGTCCAGCAGGTAGTGCGGGTAGTTGTCTCGCCAGGCAAGTCCCTCAGGAGAATCCTCGCCGACCCTGTGGTTGCCCGCCGACACCACGAACAGCACCCCCAGTTCTCTGGAAAGGGCATCCAGAGTCAGGGAAAGTCCTTTCAAATGGCCGCCAAGGTAGGGTTTATTGGCGTCACCGAAGGAGAGATTGAAGACCCGGCAGCCGTAATTGCTGACGAAATAGCGCACTGCCTTTTCGATATGTTTCTCGACAAAGCCAGAGGTGTTCTCGTTGTTCCTGTCGAGAATTCTGCCGCTGAACAGGCGTAGCGTGGGCACGAATAAACTGGAGCGCAGGCTGCTCTCGAAATCCCCGTACATGGCCAACCCAGCCACATGGGTGCCATGCCCGTTCTCATCGGCGGCAGACTCTCCAGGCAGGAAACTTTGGGCGTCCCCCACCGCCGCCCCCAACAAGGGGTGTCCCGTGGCCAGGCCACTATCCAGGACCACAACACCGGGAGCTTGCTCGCCCGGGGCACTGACGACAGGGAAATTCTGGATATCCTGAAAGACGGTGGAGCGTTCCAAACCGAAGCTGGGCGGCAGGTCTACCGACCGCACATCCCGATGTCTAAGAAGCTGTTGAGCCTGGATAAGGTTGCATCGCACACGGTAGAGAGTCAAACCGGACTGCTTGACTTGGTCCTGCTTGTCGATACCTTCATGGGTCAACCACGCCTCGAATGCCTCCCATTCTTGGCCTCGTTCCTGATGATTATCCTCCAGGGGCCACAGCTCTACATCCAACAGGAAGGAATCCAATTCTGGAAGGCCCTGTTTTTTCAGCGCCCACCCCTTGCGATCATCGGGACTCCAGCCATCCACGCTTTTTAGTGCATAAAAAACCTTTTCGTTGGTCACTTGACCTGTGGTAGCCAGAGAAGCCAATCGAGACTCAAACACAGCCAATGCCGCATCATTTGCGAAACCAACAACTACATTATCACCTTCTTGACTTACAAATTCTATTTCAGTACAAATCTGGCGAAGATCAAAATAGTCAAGTGAGGCCCCTTTCTGAACCTCAAATCTAAATAAACGGCGTTGGTCAAACCCGCCAATATCAGAAGAAGTTTGTTCCAAGGCAGAAGCCAGTTTCTGCTGCAATCCGCGACCATGAGCATAGACGTCATCTGGTCTTTTTACTCTGGGAAACCCAGGAGGTCTTTTCTCTCGAATCGGCTCTTCACGTCGTAGTGTCAGATGTTGGTATGATTCAGCCATTGGTCATCAACCTCGCTTCATCCGGGCTTGGCGCGCATCTTCCCGGCGGATGGCCGACTTGATATGCCGTTCGTCCAGAAACTCCTTGCCGGATAGCACCATCTCCTTGGCGGCACGGCGCACGACCCTCTCCACATCGGCTTGGCTCATCCCCTTGAAGAGGTTGGTGATCTCGTTGCTGTCCACCTCGAAATTCCGTCGCAGACCACGCAGCTTGCACGCCAGCAGTTTTTTCAACTGCTCCAGGTTTGGCGGTTCGAAGACCAGAACCTCGTCGAACCTGCGCCAAACGGCAGCATCCAGAATTTTTTCGTGATTGGTGGCGGCAATCAGAAGGCTTCTCCCATTGTAGGCATCAAGGAGTTGCAAGAAGGCGTTGACCACCCTTTTCAACTCTCCATGGTCTGCCGCATCGGCGCGTTCCTTGGCCAGGGCATCAAACTCGTCGAACAGGGTCACCATAGGCACGGCGGCAACGAAATCCAGAACCTGACGCAGATTGGATGCCGTCTCCCCCAGATAGGAGGAAACCACACTGTCGATACGCACGATGGCTAATGGCAGACCAAGTTCCGAAGCCAGGACTTCTGCGGTCAAAGTCTTACCGCATCCGGGCGGACCACAGAACAGCAGGCGATCCGCCGGTGCCAAGCCATGACTTTTTAATATTTCCTGACGATGATACTCCTGAAGCAGTTCATCGATCAAGGATCGGTTGTCATCAGAAAGGATGACATCCTCCAGTCGCCGCAGGGGTTCCCGAATATGCAGCAGCGGCAGCCCTCGCTCCTTGTCACTTGGAACCTGCTTCACCAGGGAAAGGAACGGCTGACTGGTGGAACTGGATCGGCCATACAGAATCTTTTCGAGATCACTGGCCAACAGATGGTGATGTTTTTCCCGTTCTTCCCGGATGACCTCCTCAGAGGCTTTTTTGAAAGCCTCCAGGTTGCCTTCCGCACCTGAACGAATGAGTTGTCTCAGCAAGTTGCCCGATGCCATGTTCAATTCCTCACTTTTCACCCGTTCCGCCCTGTTGGGGCGGTTCAACGGCAATTTTCAAGGAATGGGACAAGGTTCGGAACAACGTATCCATTGAGGCGCGTAAATCCCGTGATCCCTGTTTCCATTCTGAGATGGTTTGTTGCACGGTAGGTTTATCGTCCAGAATGGCATATTCCATTATCAATTGAGCAGAGATCGTTTTGCTTACATAGAGCGGAATGCTCAGATTGTGCTCCTGAGCGCGGATCATCTCCATGTCCGCCACCGTGGTGAAGCCGGATTCAGAGGCAAATCGGCGATAGGCGTTGACGATGCGGGTGATGTGATCGTCGGTCAAAAAGCTCTGTGCCCGCTCCCGGGTCACTTCTCCCACCGCGTTGATGAACAGCACCTTGCCCTTGCGGGCCTTGGGTTTGTTCATCCGGCAGATGACGACGCAGGCTTCCATGGGGGAGTTGTAAAACAGGTTTGGCCCCAGGCCCAGGACACACTCCACCACGTCGGATTCCACCAGCTTGGCCCGCATGGCTTTTTCTTCGTTGCGGAACAGCACCCCATGCGGAAACAGAATGGCGCATCGGCCCGTGCGGGTATTCAGGCTGGCGAGGATGTGTTGCCAGAATGCATAGTCGGCGCGGCCTTGGGGCGGGGTGCCATGGAGATTGCGCCCCCAGGGATCAACCGCGAATTTGTCCCGGTCCCACTGCTTGATGGAGTAAGGTGGATTGGCAAGCACCACGTCGAAACGTTGCAGGCAACCACCCTCGATGAATTTGGGTTCTTCCAGGGTGTCCCCCCGCTGGATCCGGAAATCCTCGATGCCGTGCAGGAAGAGGTTCATGCGTCCGATGGAGGAGGTCATCAGATTGCGTTCCTGCCCGTACAAACGCAGGGTGCGCCACTCTTTTTTGTGACGCTGCAGATGCGCCACCGCCGAGAGCAACATGCCCGCCGACCCGCACGTCGGATCATAGATGGACTCTCCCGGTTGCGGCTCCAGCATCTCCGTCATCAGGTGGACCACCGTGCGGTTGGTATAGAACTCAGCCGCCGTGTGACCGGAGTCGTCGGCAAACTTCTTGATCAGGAATTCATAGCCGACGCCCAGTTCATCCTCCGGGCAGTTGGCCAGGGAGAGGGTATGTTTGCTGAAGTGTTCGATCAACTCCTTCAGCATCCGGTCCGGCAGGCGCTCCTTGTTGGTCCACTGGGCGTCGCCGAAGACGCCATAGAGGTTGTCCGGATTGGCCTTTTCAATGGTGCGCAGGGCGTCCTGAATCGCCTTGCCCACATGGGAGGCGTTGTCACGCACATCGCGCCAATGGGCACCGACTGGAATGCGGAATCGGTGGTTTTCCTCGAAGGCTGCATACGCCTCGTCGCCACCGGACTCTGCCAGGGCATAGGCGCATTCCTCGTCGTAGACGTCGCATAACCGCTTGAAAAACAACAAAGGGAAGATGAACTGCTTGTAGTCGCCAGCATCGATATAGCCCCGCAAAAGCGTGGCGGCTCCCCACAGATAGGATTCCAACTCGGACTGGGTGATCTTCTGGCCGCTCATGGCATGAGTCCTGCCTGTTGCAGCAAACGTTCCAGACGCTCCTCGGCGGCATACGCAGCCTCAAGACTGGATTTCAGGTTGATCAAGGCGTCCTCGACCGTGATGGTCTCCTCCTCGATCACCGGCTCCACATAGCGGGGAATGTTGAGATTATGGTCGTTTTCGGCGATTTCCTTCAGGGGCACCATCCGGGCAACGCCATCCACGTCTTGGCCATGAATGTACCATTGGTAGATCCGGTCCACATGCTCCGGCAGCAGTTCGTTTTGGGCGCGTCCTTTCTTGAATTCTCTTGAGGCGTCGATGATGAGCACCCGACCTTTGCGGTCCCTGGGCTTGCGCACCCGAAAGACCAGAACACAGGCGGCAAGCCCGGTTCCGTAAAACAGGTTGGAACCCAAGCCGATTACCGCATCCAGAAGATCCAATTCCAGGATTTCTTTCCGAATGACACCTTCCTTGGCTGTCCGAAACAAAACCCCATGAGGAAGCACCACGGCCATGCGTCCCGTTTTCGGAGCCATGGATTTGATCATGTGCTGCACCCAGGCGAAATCGCCGCTGCTGGCGGGTGGCAGCCCGGCAAAACTCCTGCCGAAGGGATCGCTTTCCCAGACTTCTTCCCCCCATTTTTCCAGTGAGAAGGGTGGGTTGGCGATGACGCAATCAAAGGTGGCGAGGTTGTCACCCGCATAGAAGGCAGGCGATCTCAGGGTGTCACCCCGTTCGATGCGAAAATCCTCCGCGCCATGCAAAAACAGGTTCATGCGAGCAATGGCGGAGGTGGTGAGGTTCTTCTCTTGTCCGAACAGACGTCCCAACAACATCCGGACATTGCCGCCGCTGCGCCTTACATGATGAATGGCCTCCAACAGCATGCCACCCGTACCACAGGCAGGATCGTAGATGGTCTCACCTTCCTGGGGAGACAGAATCCGCGTCATCAATGCCACCACCGAACGCGGGGTATAGAACTCCCCGGCTTTTTTATTGGTGGCGTCGGCAAATTTCTTGATCAGGTATTCGTAGGATTGGCCGAGGATATCCGCCTCGGCATCGCGATTACCCAGAGAGAGTTTGGAAAAATGTTCGAGCAGATCCTTGAGCAGGTTGTCTGATAGCCGCTCTTTGTTGCTCCATTGGGCGTCGCCAAAAATGCTGTGTAATGTATCCGGGTTGGCTTGTTCGATCCCACGCATGGCACTCTGCAAGGCGTGCCCGACGTTGGTAGTCCGGGCGCGAACATCCTGCCAATGGTATCCTTCAGGGATCTGGAAACGGTGATTTTCCGGGAAATGGGCATATTCCGCATCGCCATCGGATTCCGCAAGAGCGGTGGAGATCTCTTCGTCGTAAACGTCGGAGATGCGCTTGAAAAACAGCAACGGGAAAATATATGTCTTGAAATCAGCCGCATCCACGGGGCCACGCAGGATATTGGCCGATTCCCACAAATGGTTTGAAAGCGTGGACAGGTCCACCCCGGATACTCCTCACTGATTGTTCACTGGCCCATGACCTTTCCACCGCAGAATTACTTTCAACCGGTGCGCTCGCAACATCCATGGGCTCAATATGATACGCGATATAGGTACGGGAGACGAGGGATGGTGTCCGGCAGTTGGTCGTTTTTGAAAGAGACGATACCGTCGAGATCTACCAGACTGCCTTGAAGGTCAGATTACCCTCACGGGTTGAGTCCGGCGTTGTGGACCCGGACACGCGCGCTCTGGGACTTTCGCCGCCATGCAGGTGGATCAAGGGAAGCGACAGTGAACGGCGGCGATCCCGCCCAGGCCTGTCATTTGATGTGGCGCGTCGGATTCCCTGGCAACGGGTTGAGTCCGACGCACACCTCTTTACATACGAAAAAGACAGGCACCTCCACCGCCTCCTGCACCCGCACCGCGCGCCCATCCCGCACGGAGACACGATCTCCCACGTTCCCGGTTCCATCCAGCGACACTTCGACCACCCCCTGGGCCGTGCCACCCGCGCCACCCCATTGGCCACCGAGACCACCCGGCCAGCCACCGACGCTCTTCCGGACAGCATTTCGCGCAGATCAAATAGTGGACTCGACATAACGCAGCAACTCCAGAGAGGTGGTCAGTTTGTTGCCCTGGGCGGCGTGGCTCACGGATGTGATCTTGCCGCGCCAGGAGCGTCCCATCAGGGCGTCGTGGATCTCGACAAGTTGGCCGGGCATGAATCCTGGTCGATGCAGGCATGTCAGCGACACCTCTTGGAGTGCCTCGCCAGCGTCGATTTCGGCCCGACCACGGGAACGTTTGGCGTCATCAGTCGTCAGAAGCGGCTCGGAGATGTCCGCGCCCCGGAATGCCCCGTCGCCTCGTTGACAGAAGATCTCGCCAGAGCCAAGCCGCACGCCGGTCGTGCCTGCAAAACGGACCCGGAACGGGAATTCATCGTGCCCGAATTGAGAAGAAAAAAATGCAGACGCGGTTGATTTTCCCTGTGATTGACATCATGCTTACAACAGCCATGCATGCGGCCAACCGTTTCTTTGACAACAGAAAATTGGATTCCTGAATCAAGCCGCTTGAGTTCCTTTATCTGAATTCGCGGCTTGATCGGAATCCTCTTGCGCCCTGTATTAAACGTAGAACACCCGCCCAAGCCCTCGATTCATCCGAACCGCCATTCCTTCCCGAACCGCCACCAGATCGCCCACCCCCAGATCCCCCGACGCCGCAGCCTCGACAACGCCCCGGCTGGTGGCCACCCTGGCAACACCATCACCAACGAAGACCACCCGCCCGGAAACCTGCGTTTCCCGGATGAGAATGGCTTGCAGATCATCAAGCAGCGACATGGCGCACCAAATCGATTGATGTGGTTGGAAACTCGCCGACGTAATGCCGGACAGACTTGGCCTTGCCGCGCCAGGGCATGCCCATGGCGGCGTCATTCACTTCGATCAGTTGGCCGGGCAAAATTGCAGCATCGAACAGCATCGAAACGCTGACCTCCTGCAACGGTTCACCCGCATCGATCACCGCACGGCCTCGTTCGCGGCGCGCATCGACGTGAGATGCCAAAGGCTCCAAGACATCATCACCCGGATAAAGCCCGTCGCCTCGCAGAGCCGTGATCTCTCCTGCGGCCACCGAGTCGCCATCCGTGGCTATCGCGATAAACGCAATCGGGAACTGCCGATCACCTGCCAGAATCGACGGCGCCGTGAAGAGCCAGGAGAACGCTCGTCTGGTCACCAGCACCCGCGCCACCGACAGCCCGGCCTGGGCAGCCCGAACGGTAATGCCGTCTGATTCCAGGGTGAGATCGCCCAAGTCGGCGCCCAACCAGCGCCAGGAGTCGAGCGAGGTGACTTGCGCCGGGAGGGTCACGGTCGTTTTCTCCACGAATACCAGATCCACGCTCTCCTGCCATTCCTGCGGCTCTCCGGGTTGCAGTTCTCCGACAGAGGCCCGCAACGTCACATCCCGCACGTCCGGACTGGCATGCACCAGCAGATGGACACGTCCACCCGGTCGAAGGTAAGGTGAACCACGATTGAGGCCCCGTGGCCGGTTGTCCGGCTCGATCGACAGCCTGCCGGATGAGGGCGTAGGCTGCCAGTCGCGCACCACCACGCGGTTCACGCGTTTGATGTGCCAATACGACTCCTGGATGGAAAGGATGTTGTCTTCAGTTAAAACGTGATCCGGTTCGGCGGTCGGCCAGTCCGGGACACGCACCGGGAAACGGGGTCTGGCGCACAAAGAGCCGTCCGGCAACGTTTCGATCACGCCACCAGCGGCACCAGCGATGGCTTCGGCAATGGCCATGGGTGCGGCGTCATGAAAGGCGATCCGGCCCGGCGTAATGGGCCAATCCACCATCTCCCAGACAATTGGCCCAACGGCAGATGCTGCGGCCTCGCTGGCCGTTATGGTCTCATCGACTACCATCGACACCAAGTCCGCCCGTGGTGCCGCCAGTGTCGCTGTCGCGCTGACCAGGGTGATCGAGAGATTGGAAGAATCAGCGCCTCTCGTCACCGACCGGCTATCCACCATGAGCGCAAACGCGGTCTCGCCCAGCATCAAGGTTACGGCATCATCCAGCCCAAGCGATTGGAAATCCGCCAGTTCGGCAAGGGTGGCGGAGCCTGACCAAGCGTAATCGCCCTCGGCCAGCCCGATTTCGGCGGATACCACCTCGATGCGCCGGGCGCCGTACAGAAGATAAAAATCGAGCGGCGGCAGGATGGCGTAAGAATAAGCATCCAGCAGCCGATAAGGCGTCTCCATTGCCGCACTGGCGGCGTTGTAGGCCAGAATCTGAAAGGGTGTCGCCAGTTCGTTGCCCGCATCGACCGCATGGCCGTAGACGGCGGACAGGGCACAGGAGGCCGTTTGCATGACCTGGAACGGTGTCGCCAGTCCCCGCCCGGCGCCATAGCTCTGGAGTTGCACCAGGGCCGCACCGGTAAAGATGCCGTAGCGGCTGTTCAACGCGGTACCGGTCACCGGCATCATCAATAGAAGTGGCTGGAGCTGGAACGTCCGCTCCACCAGCGATTCGTAAGGCTCGCCCGCCCATGGCCAATCTTCGTATTGCAGATTTTCCCAGGATCCGGCCACCCACCAGTCCACGCCGTCATCCGAGTATTGCAGGCTGAAACTTCTGGGCGCACCATAAGGATCGCGGGTGACGATGCGTATTTCGACCACCTCGGCGGCATGGTCTTCGCCGAGATCGTAGGCGATCCAGAGCGGCGCCGTCTCCTCTTCGGCAAACCAGTCGGATTCGTAATCCTCGCCGAACTGGTCATCGAACGCCTGCGATGCGTATTCCTGATTCCGGCTGGCCGTGGCGGTGCCGCCGACACAAATAGAGCTGCCGCCCTGCGTCGAACGCAGTTCCAACCGGGTGAGCAGGATGGAATTGCCAAAATCGCTGACCGATTCGGTGATAAAGAGTCGCCAGTGGCGATGAGTCGGCGCACCCACCATACCGAAATGATAGGCGGTCTTGAGCGAAGATCCGGAAGGGGCGGCGTCATCCATTCGGAACAGGCGTGGGGATGCGTCCTCCCAGTCGGTTGCTTTCAGCCCGGACCAGGATTTCGCCTCGCCCCACAACGTCCCGTCGTCCGACCACTGAAGCGCGAAATTGCTGGGTGCGAATCCTGCGGCAAGCGGAGTGAGCTGGATTTCGGCGACTTCGGAGGTGATCCCGTCGCCGAGGTCATAACCGATCCAGATGTCGCCGCCATAGACGGTCGCCTCCCAGCCGTCCCACATCCATGCATCGAAGGCGCTTGCGGCGTTCTCCGGGTTGTGACTGGCGGTTGCCTCGCCATCGATACAGATCGACGCCCCGCCGAGACTGGCCCGGAATTCGATTCCCGCCAGAGCGATATCGTTCACACCCGCACGGGTGGAGCCGGTGATGTAGAGTCGCCAGAACCGATGGGCGGTCGAGACATCTCCACCGAGCGGATAGGCCGTGGTCAGTTGGGCGCTGGCATACTGGATGGGGCCGGTGGCAAAGATTTTGGGCTGAAACGGCACCCACTCTTCCACCGGCAGGTCACGCCAATCCTTGAAGATGTGCCAGAGTTCGCCGTCATCGGAGTATTGCAGGCTGAAGCTGTTGGGTGCGGAGCGGGTGTCCAGGCCGGGCATGTAGGCGATTTCGGACACTTTCGAAGCATGACCGTAGCCAAGATTGTAGCCGATCCAGACCGGTGCGGCGCCATCGTTAAAATCGACGGCGATCCAGCCGGTGGCGGGATTGTTGTCGAAGGCCTTCCAGAACTCCTCTGGCTCCGGCCCGCCGAAAGCTGCACCGCCGGTGCAGATCGACGGCCCGTCCAGGGTGGCGCGAAACGCGATCTCCTGGGCCGAGGCCGAGTTCATCTCTCCAGACCACCACCGGCTGTAGGGCACGATGCCGAGGTTGGTTTTGGTGATGAAAAGCCTCCAATAACGGTGCGGGCCGGCGTCCGTATGGTTGAAGTCATAAGGCGTGGCGACGGCAGCGGCGGCATCGAGCATCCAGTGGATGGAAAAAAGCGTTTTCTCAAGGCCGGGATAATAATAGGACTGCAGCGCGGTCCACTGCTTGAGGGTGGTCCAGAGTGCGCCGTCGTCGGAGTGCTGCAGGCTGAAGGTGCTGGGCGCTGAGTCCGGATTGGCGGTCAGGAGGGCGATCTCCTCGACCTCCGAGGCGCGTCCCGGTCCAAGGTCATAGCCGATCCAGACCGGTTCGCTGTCGCCGAGCCAGGCCCCCCAGTAGGTTTCGTCATCGCCATCGAAGGCCAACGAGGCCGGGTGCGATTCGTGCGCCGCGCTCGCGAAGGCGCTTCCGCCGGTGCAGATCGATGCCCCGCCGAGGGTGGCCCGGAACTCCAACGCCTGAATCTGCAGAATGTTGCGGTCCAGATGGGTGGCTTTGGTGATGTAGAGACGCCAGAATCGGTGTGCGGCCATGGCTCAATGCCCCTGATAACAGTCTGTTGATAAAATATAAATCATCTGGCATACTGTTGCCATTGAACCTGACAGGAGGGAGAGATGGCACTGGGACAGATGGGCGGGAAGCAGGAAGAGATGTTCATCACGTGGGATGAGTTGCCGAGGTCGCCTGGGCATCCATTTTACGAGCGCCTGCAGAAGGAGTTGGATCAAGCCGGATTTGATCGGTTCGCGGAGGAGAAGTGCGCACCGTACTACG
>JADGBT010000029.1 GCA_015231375.1 Magnetococcales bacterium
TGATGTGGGGCATGCCTCCTGGTTACCCACAAATCCACAGGCCCGATGGGATTTTTGTGAGAATCCTGTGGCCTGTGGATTTGTGGATAACCAGGACCCAAGCCGGTGGGCATTGCCAAGTATTCAGTGTCTATAAAAATAAAAGCAAACAAGGTTCAGAGCTTATTCGCTTCATAAAATTGTCTTGACGATAGGGTCCACTTCAGGGAGTTGTTGAACCATTTCAACAGCAAACCAGGGGATCAGAAATGAAGACCGTACTCAACAGCGATAAACAACCGATCCTGGAAAGCGGATTTTTGAGGTTGCATCAAGTGTTGGAAATGTTTCCCGTTTCGTCGTCAACCTGGTGGGCGGGGTGCCGGAGCGGTCGATTTCCGCCGGGGGTCAAGCTGGGTCCAAGGACAACCGCATGGCGCGCATCCGACATCAAAACGTTGCTGGAAAATCCGGGCATGACCTGGAACGACAAGGAGAGTTGAACATGAACGCACAAAAAAGCCCGGCTGGCGGGCCGGGCGAGAGATCATCAAGTGATTCTGCGAAGAATGATACCACCCATGGCCGGAGCGGGCAAGGGAATCGCCCTTCCCTGGAAGAAATGGAATCTGCGCTGTTCACCATTTCCGCCGACTGCGACCGGGACACCTGGGCGCGGGTGGCCATGGCGTTGAAGTCCGAACTCGATGAAGGTGGTTTCCCCCTGTTCGACTCCTGGAGCCGGACCGGTGCCAGCTACGATTCACAAGCCGCGATTGACACCTGGAAATCTGTTCGACCAGGTGGAGGCATCACCATCAAAACGCTTTTTGGGATGGCGCGGGATGCGGGGTGGACGTGGACAAGCCGGACCCCACCCGCCCCTAGACCGGCACCATCCGCAAAGACAACCCCTGCAAAGGATCCGTGGAAACCAATCACCCCGGTTCCCATCGACGCGCCAGCACTGCCGAACCATTACCGTTTGGGGAAGCCGTCCAGGTGCTGGGCTTATCGCGACCATGCGGGCCAAACGTTGTTTCATGTCTGCCGTTTCGACAAGTCCGACGGCGGGAAAGAAATCATCCCCTTGACCTTTTGCCAGGGACCGGAAGGAGAGCGGCAATGGCGGTGGAAATCCATGCCCGCCCCCCGTCCTCTGTACGGGCTTGATCGTCTGGCGGATAAGCCGGATGCCCTGGCCATTGTTCTGGAAGGGGAAAAAGCGGCTGATGCTGCGCCATCGCTTTTTCCGGATTGGGTGGGCATCACCAGTCCCAATGGTTGCGCATCGGCGGGCCAAGCGGACTGGTCACCGTTGGCCGGGCGTCACGTCATCCTCTGGCCGGACGCCGACGAAGCCGGTTTGAAATATGCCGACCGGGTGACGGCTGAATTGCGGAAAATCGGGGCGGCTTCGGTTCGTTGGCTTCGCCTGGAAGCGTTTCTGAATCTCCCCGGTCTGCCCACACGGGAAAGACTTCCAGAGGGTTGGGACGCAGCGGACGCGGTGACGGAAGGGGCCGACCAGGCAACAGGGGAATCACTCCTGGCAGACCCGGCCAACCTGATTCAGCCACGTCAAGAACATGAAGCGGGAATGGCTGAATTTCTGAAACAACAAGAAGAGGCACGCGCCAGAGAAACCGCTTTCCGGTCCGAGGAAGAAGAACGCCGCAAGTTTCCTTTTCAGGTGATGGAAAGGACGAAAGGGCGTCGCAACGGCGTCTACTTTTTCCCCCCTTCTGATGGAGACGCACCACCCGAACCCGTCTGGATTTGTTCCCCGCTGCATGTCACCGCTCGTACCCGTGACGCCTTCCAGGGAAACCATGGCCGCCTGTTGGAATTCGATGATCCGGATGGACATCATCACACCTGGAGCATGCCCATGTCTCTTCTGGCTGGGGATGGGGCCGAGCTGCGTTCCACCCTTCTTTCCAAAGGCTTGGAACTTTCCACGGCGCGCAAGGCGCGGGATCTTCTCGCCGACTATTTGCAGCGCGCCCGACCGGCGGTCGTGGCCACGTGCGTGGAACGTGTCGGCTGGCATGGTGGGGCGTTCGTTCTTCCAGATCAAACCATCGGTGCGGTTTCGGAACGGATCTTGTTGCAAACCGGCGAGTTCGAGCAAACCGGTTTCGAGATGTCCGGAACCCTGGAGGATTGGCAACGGGAGGTGGCGGCCAAGTGCGCGGGCAACTCTCGACTGGTGTTTGCGGTGAGTGCCGCTTTTGCTGCGGGGCTGCTCCACTTGGTGGGGGATGAGTCTGGCGGCTTCAACTTTACCGGCCAGAGTTCCAGCGGCAAGACCACGGCTTTGACTGCGGCGGTTTCGGTGTGGGGCGGCCCTGGACGTTTGCAGCGGTGGCGGGCCACTGCCAACGGTTTGGAATCGTTGGCGGCAATCCACAATGACACCCTGTTGTGTCTGGACGAGTTGGCGCAAGTCTCCCCTCAAGAGGCCGGGGAAATCGCTTATCTGCTGGCCAATGGCACGGGGAAAGCCCGCTCCAACCGTGACGGGTCCGCCAGACGCAAGGCCGCTTGGCGGTTGCTCTTCTTGAGTGCCGGAGAAATCGGCCTGTCTGAACACATGCGAACGGTGGGCAAAACGGCGCGTGCCGGTCAAGAGGTCAGGCTTGCGGACATCCCCGCCGACACGGGAGCCGGGCATGGGCTGTTTGAGAATCTGCATGGCTGCCGGGATGGAGCGGAGTTTTCAAGGGTGGTGAACCAGGCCGCACGCTCATTCCACGGCACCCCGGCGCGTGCGTTCATCTCCGGACTTGTGGCGAATCTGGACCGGGCAAGCTCTGATATCGATACGGCCCGTCGTGACTTCATGGCCGAGGTGATGCCTCACACGGCAGATGGGCAGGTTCACCGGGTGGCGGGACGCTTCGCCCTGGTGGCTGCTGCGGGAGAGTTGGCAACCGCCATGGGTGTGACCGGTTGGCAACCGGGGGAAGCCTTCCGCGCTGCCAAGACCTGTCTGGAATCCTGGATGAGTTTACGGGGTGGGGCCGGGCCACAAGAGGCACGGACGGCACTGGCGCAAGTCAGGCTTTTTTTTGAACAGCACGGGGACAGCCGATTTGCCAACAAGCGTGGCGGCAATGATAGACCGATCATCAATCGAGCCGGATTTCGGGAAATCCGGGAAGAAGGCATTGGCCACATGGAATATTTCGTGCTGCCGGAAGTCTTCAAAACGGAAATCTGCAAAGGTCTGGATGCGCGCTTTGTCACCCGACTGCTGATTGAACAGGGCTGGATCGCCCCCGGACCAGATGGGGTGGCCACGATCAAGCCGCGTCTACCAGACATGGGGCCGACTCGCTGCTATCATTTTGTTTCCCTGGGGGGTGGCGATGAGGATTGACCATTTTGCCGCCTGGAGGCGTCCCACGTCCCAGAATTTCCAACCTGTCCCATCGTCCCACCTAAAAAACGATGAGAACCGCAAAGACGGTCAGCAGTCAGTTTCAGTTTCCAGTTTCCCGAGTGTCCCTGTTGATGCGGGGCCATTCAATTCCGTGGAGTTTCGGGGGCGGTTCGGGGTGTGGCCCTGGTCGATCCCATGGGACACTCCACACCATGGCCGGTCCAGTCTGCTACCAGAGATCATGCGCGGGATGTTCTGGCATTGGTGCCCGGTCTGCGGGCGGTGGGCGTCGTGTGGCGTCGGGTTCGATCCGAGACGTGGACGGCTGGGGCGGTGGGGATGTGCGGAACATCCGCCAGAAGAGGCCCGGCCATGAGGACACCATGGGGTGGATATTCCGGAGACGCTGTACGTCCGTGCAAACGGTGCGGAATGCCGTTCTACCCGAAGCAGGGATGGGAGAAGGAATGCTTCCCCTGCTGGAAGGATAAACAGGACCAATCCGGGGGAAAGCGGTCCGATCCACCCCCGGTCCAGATCATCGAACGGCTGGTTACCGATCCCCGCTTGCCGGAGGTGGAGGAGTGGCAAGCCATGCTGATGAGATTGATCAAGCTGGCGCATCCCGACCGGCACGGCGGAAGTCAGGAGGCCAATGATGTGACGCGGTGGTTGCTCTCGGAGCGCGAAAGGATGAAGAGGTTTGCCCCTCCTGATGCCGGATGAATCGGCAGGTACTCCCTGGGCATCGAGCGGGGCGGGTGCCGTGCGACCCCGGGCCTTGACCAGAGCAATCCAAGAAATTTGGGTTACATGTCAGAAGAAAATTTTTTCTCAACAGGTTGAAACAAAAAGAATAATCATCAATTCGGGTTACAATCCGGGGTGCCCCCCATAACCGGTCAAATCTCTGGAGTCGCGTGGTTCAGAATGCACACGCCTACCCGTTTCATTCGGCGTTACAGAAGCGTTTCATGTGACGCTACGGGTTGCGTCTGGGCTGAGGGTAAGGATTTTTTCCAGACCCTTTCGTTGCGCCAGGATTCGCCAGGAACACGGTTGCCCACCAGGGGGGAATACCTAGTTTGGGTGCTGACCCGCTCTGGCTTCCCTCCTGGCAAGGCAGAGCTGTCCCGGCGGAAGGGTCGGAACGAAATTCGTAACGACCTTCTGACCGAACCGCAATATGAAACGCTCTTCATGAGCCGGGGGCCTCGCGTTTCGCGAGGTCCAAAGATGAGGCGGGCTTGAGTGGTGTTCAGGAATTGGAGGGCGTTCCCGTCTGGTCGGCAGAGACTTCCCCCTGGCAGGCATGGAAATCACTTGGCCGGAGCCGGTGGAGGGGTGGGAAGGCGCATCTCCTGGGCGGCTGGCGGGACATATTGCACCGGGAGCGGCCAAGCCCGCATGAGACCAAAAAGCAGACCAATCCCCCCGATGATCATGGCGCCGGTCTTGATCACCATGCGGAGTTCCAGTTCCTTGAACCGGGTTTCCATTTTGGTGTCTAATTCCTTGATGTCTCGTTTCAGATTGGCTTCCACCATCGCCAGATCCTTGCGCAGATTGGCGTCCACATCGGCCAAATCCCGCTTCAGTGCGGCCATGTCCTGTTTGGTGGCAAGACGATCTTCCACCAGAGCCACAAGAGCTTCGGCCTGTATGGCGGCCTGGGCTTCATCAACCCCGGCATCGCGGAGTTTGCGAACATAGGCGTAGGTGTCGAAGGCAATGGCGGTACTCATGGCTTCCTCTCCTGGTGGGCGTGTGAGTCATGAATACTTTATCCCAGATCGTCCAACAAGGTCCAAAGAAATCCACTTGACATCTAAGGCCGGGCTGATTCATTGTCATGACACGGGGCCGAAAACCCCTTCAACAAGCGGAAACCGCACCCGTCAGACCTTTGCGGTATTTTTGCGTCTTGAATTCGGCACGGCTTCTGCGTGCCTGACTCATGGCCGGGTGTGTGCGGATACAATACCCCACCAGGGGAAGAAGCACGCCGTCTTGTTGCGGTTTTCGGCACCCGGTCAATCCACCTTCCCCGAAAAGGAGCAACAAGACCATGACCACCCGTACCACCCCATCCACCACCCCCCGCACCATTCAAATTCGCGTTACCGAGAAGGGCAAGATTCGTCTGGTTGATGCCGACGTGCTGCCCAACATGGCCACCCCTGAGCCGTACCAGAAGCGGCATCAGCTTTCCGACCAACGTAACCATGATGACGGTGAGGCTTTGCTGAAGGAACTGCGCGGCTTGGTCTACATGAGGCGTGAACAAGGCCAAGGGATCACTCCTGAAGAGCTGCTGCCATTTCTGGATGATCTGGATGGCGTATTGGTCAGGGGCTGGACCGAGATGAGCGAGGCGCTGCAACGTCTGGGCACTGCCAGCAGCTTTTTGCGTCGCTGGTGCGGTGCGTGCGAGTCGGAAACGCACGGCCATTCTGACCTTGCCCGGCTGCCAGGGACGGCGGCTTTTTTTCTGAAACCCGTACCATTTCCCCCCTTGTCCGGTTTTCCATCAGAAACAATTTTTGCCCCAAATTCCCCCTGGAAACCCTGTCCCATCGAAATGTCCCACTTGCCCATTTTGGTTAGTGGGACATTTTTTGTGATAATAATATATAGATATCAATAAATTAATCGCGTTATCCCACTTATCCCACCTGTCCCACCGATTTTTAAGATGAGCGGCAAGCACCCAGAAACGGAGTTTCAGTTTTGAGTTTTTCCGGCTATGGTGTGGAGGCCCTGCACCCTGGCGCAATGGGGCGGTCATCCCTTCCAGGGAGAGAAGCCTTTCCCCCTGGTGGGCATGTCATCGATTTGACAAAAAAAGCAGCAAAAAAATCTGGGGGCATCTGGAAACAAGTCTCGAAAAAAAACCGATCGAGACCAGAAAAGCCCGTAACTTCAATGTGTACGGGCTTTTTTAGGGTTCAGGAGAGGCCAGGACAGATGCGGTGACAGCCATGCGGTTTCCGGGTCAGGCTCCGCGCCCTCCAACACCGTCCAAAGACAAACCCTTCAAGCTGCCCGATGGAAACGAACGGGTCTGTTTCTCTCCTTTTCCCGGCTGTCAACGCGCAGGAGCGACGGGAAGACGCATTTCCTGGCTGCCGACTGGCGGAACATACTGCACCGGAAGCGGCCAGGCCCGCATCAAACCAAAAAGCAGACCAATCCCCCCGATGATCATGGCACCGGTCTTGATCACCATGCGGAGTTCAAATTCCTTGAACCGGGTTTCCATTTTGGTATCCAGTTCCTTGAGCCGGGTTTCCATTTTGGTGTCCAGTTCCTTGAGCCGGGTTTCCATTTTGGTATCCAGTTCTTTGAACCGGATTTCCATTTTGGTGTCCAGTTCTTTGAGCCGGATTTCCGTTTTGGCGTCCAACTCCTTGATATCCCGTTTGAGTTCCAGGACATGGGCGTCCAGCTTGGCGACATCGGCTTTGGTGGAGAGTTGATAACCAAGAATCTCCGTGAGCAGATTCACTTGGGTTTCGGCCTGCTCTTCGGTAAAACCGGTGGCCATCATCTGCTTGATGAATTTGTGCGTGTCGAAGGCGGAAACCAGACCGGTCATGGGGTCATCTCCTGGGCGAAAAAACCATTCCGATGGGAACGATGGTGACGTGGCGCATGGCTTTCTCTCCTGACTGAGCGTGTGAGTCATGAATACTGTATCCGATAACCTCCGGGAAGGTCCAAGAAAATCCACGGCAAAGACACGCCAGCCTCGGCGAAAAAGTGGATCGGTTCTGAATGGATGGCTCTTCCGGGCCATCTCCTTGCCGCACAGAAACAGACCCGCTTCATGGCCCGACTGGACACCGGCCCGCTCCTCCTTGGCCAAACCCGAATTCATCCGATCTTGCGATTCCTGCTTGCCTTCCAGGATACAATCGATTACAGTCTCCTTCTCATCACACACGGGCAGGAACGTGGTGGCCGGAAATCGAATTCAAGCGGAAGCTCATAGATCATCCCTTGACGACCCCTCCGGATCCATGGATAATCCGCCACCAAGCCGCTGGAATCGTGAAAACGCACCAACAGCGCGCCTACACACATAAATATGAATACGGGGGCGTAGTTCAGTCGGTTAGAATGCCGGCCTGTCACGCCGGAGGTCGCGGGTTCGAGCCCCGTCGCTCCCGCCATATACGATGCTCAAGGAACGGGTAATGAACGGCATGGACAATGCCGAACTTACCCGTTTTTTGTTTCAGCGTCATCCGAGGATCAACCTAAATCTAATAAAGAGTGGGGAACCGCACCGATGCAAATCACCGGCATGAAATGGGGGGCCAAATTACTCAAATATGTCGATTTTCCGACCGCCGAAGTGCTCGGCCCGGAAGCGACTCCCGATGAGATCCAGGCCCTGATCGACAAGTGGGGGGGATGCCTGATCAAACCCATCTTCAAAGGCGGAATCGGCAAAAAGGGCAAAGCGGGTCTGGTGGGCAAGGCCACCGATGTGCGCACCGCCCTCAAGGAAAAAGAACGACTCTATTTTGTCGAACACACCCACGGCAACCAGACCTCCAAATCCGAAGGGGTCACCTTCGAGGGATTCGTCAAGGCCGAACACGAAATCTATGTCTCCCTGACCGACAACACCCTCTTCCGCGCCCCGACGCTGACCATCACCCATCACGGCGGCATGGATATCGAAGAACTCCCGCCAAGCAAAATCGCGGTGGTGCCGTTCGATCCCCTCACCGGCTTGAAAGGGTTCGTCATCTCCAACGCGATCGACAAGATGCACGCCCCCAACGAAATCCTGAGCCCTCTGGTGCAAAACATCACCAAGTTGTGGGATCTGTTCAACAGTTATGGCATGACCACCCTGGAGATCAATCCGATCCGCATGTGGCGGGATCCCAAGGGTCGCCTGATTCCCATCGCCTGCGACTTCAAATGCTCCTTCGACGGCGACGACCGCAACGCCCAACGCCTGAACCTGCCCACCAGCCTCGATACGGTCAATCTGTCGGACTACGAGATGGAAGTCAATCAACTGCGCACCTATCAGGGCCAGTCGGATGTCTATGTGATCAATCCGGCGGGCAGCATCACGGCCATGACCTTCGGCGGCGGGGCCAATGCCCTGGTGACCGAACTCCTGGGAGACCTGGCCACCATCTCCTCGGACTTCGGCGGCAATCCCCCGTATGCCAAAATGAAACAGATCAGCGATATCACCTACAAACACTGGCTCTCCCAAACCAATGTGCTCTTTTTGATCGGCGGCAAGGCCAACAATACCGACATCTACGAGACCTTCCGCGCCATGGGGGATGGCCTGCGCAGCTATTTCAACGAACGCGGCCCCACTCCACTCTTCGTGGTGGTGGGACGCGGCGGACCCAATCTGGTGCAGGGACTGGGCTATCTCAAGGACACCCTGGACTCGCTGGGACTCCCCTACGCGATGTTCGGTTATGACTCTGCCATGAGCGAAGTGATCAACTACGCGGTGGCCGTGGACACCTGGATGAAAAATGGTGGCCGCAAAGTCATTGCCGAGAAACTGGGCATCAAGAACTAGTTCGAGTCGTCATTTCCATCACGATTCGGTCCGATTCGTCGCGCATTCAACGGGAAAGAGGTTTTCCATGACATCCTTGAATACCCTGCCCACTCAAGGGCAACAGCAGCACACTCCCCGGGGCGAGAAGGAGTTCCCCTATTATGTGGGCATCCACTCCCTGGCCGACTTGGCCACCAAGGAAGACCGGGTCTGTGTCCTCAACATCCTGGGCGGAGAAAGCACCACCGTCACCCCCATCAGCCACGAATACTCCGGCGGCAACATCGTCTGCGGCGTGCAGCCCGGACGTTCCGGCTCGGTGATGAAAACCAAGATCGGGGACATCCCGGTCTACAACAACGTCCTGGAAGCCCTCAACGACGGCAAGAAGTTCAACGTCGCGGTGGTCTATGTGCCACCGGACGGGGTCAAAGACGCGGTCATCGAGGCGGTGCGGGTCAATCCAGACCTCAACAAGGTGGTGATCCTCACCGAAAAGGTGAAGGTCAAACACGCCCGCATGATCCGTCAATACTGCCAATGGCGCGGTGTGGATGTCTTCGGAGCCAACTGTCTGGGCCTCGGCGACGCCCACAACCATGTGCGCATCGGTGGCGCTCTGGGAGGCAACGCCCCGGAAGAGTCCCTGGTGCCGGGTTCCATCGGTCTGTATTCCAACTCCGGCAACTTCACCACCACCATCGCCACCTATCTGCTCACCGCCGGTTGGGGCACCACGGTATCGGTTTCGTCGGGCAAGGATGTCTACATCCACTTCGCCGCCCCGGAATTCACCCACGCCATGCACAACGACAGCCGCACCAAGGCGGCGGTGATGTACATCGAGCCGGGTGGATATTATGAGCGGGATCTGGTGTTCCACAAGCCGGTGGTCGCCTGCGTCGTGGGTCGCTGGAAAGCCAAACTGACCCGTTCCTGCGGCCATGCGGGAGCCATCGCCGGTTCCGGCGACGACGCCCTGGCCAAGGAAAAGTGGTTCATGGACAAATTCGGCGTCAAGGCGATCTTCACCCCGGAGACCCCGGCCTGTTCGGCCAAGGGCGCGGTGGTCACCAACATCGCCCACATCCCCCTGGCCATGACCGCCGTGATGATGATGAACGGCATCCGGCCCGACTTCGAGCCGAGAGGCAATCTCTCGCCCAAATGCTGGATGTTCGCCAATCAGGACATCCCCCTGCCCAAGGAGCTGCAACTGCCGGTGGTGGAAGCCCTCCACCCCTACAACGAGCAGATCGCCGCCCTGGCCCAGCAGGTGGGCGCCATCTTCCCCAGACAGGCGATGAAAGACTGTTCCGGCGCCTCCCGCATGGATCCCAAAACCCAGGTCTCCCAACTCCACGGGGTGAGCGTGCTGGACGCCTCCACCCACACCCTGGAAGAGAATCTGGTGTTGTCTTTGATCCGCGAATATCCAGACGCCATCGGACAGGCCATGGCCAATGTGGCCCTGAACGCCTTCGTCAACCATAGCGCCTCACCGGCCCTGCTGGCCGCCGACGCGGCCCGGGAAGCAGGCAGCAGCCCCAATGTGGTGCTGTCCACCGGCCTCGCCATGGTTGGCCCCAACGAAGTCAAACCCGCCAAAGAGGCCATGCAAGCCTTTGTGGATCTCTTCGGCCTTTCCGGTCTGACGGATCCTACGGATCTTTCCTTTGATTTTCAGCCCATTCTCGCCAAGGCCGCCGAAAGCGGCGCCCGCGATGTGCTGGTCTCCGGCAAAAGCGGCAAACGGGGCAAGTCCATGCTCACCGCCCTGGAAAACCGTGGCTGCAAATCGGTCTTCCTGGAGTTCCTCAAGGCTCTGGGCGGCGGCGGCGAAGGGGCCAGAGACAGCACGGTGCTGGCGGCCATCTGTTGTCATCTCGCCTGGCGTCCCCTGGTGCGGCGGCGTCTGTCCGTGACGACCATGCTGGCCATGCCGTGGCATTTCCGCATCTTCAGCACCCTGGTGGGGTGTGTGGTCCCCTCGGACAAACAAGACAAGAAAAATTTCTACGGCGTGGACACCGGCGACATGCTCGAATCCTGGAGCTTCACCGAAACCGCCTTCCTGTCGTTGTTCGGGCGGCGTCCCACGGAAGAAGAACTGTTCAGCTTTTCGGTGCTGGTGGGACTGCTGGTCACCAACGGACCCGGCACCATCTCGGCCCAGGGCCCCAAAGGCGCGGTCAGCGCCGACGGACCCATGGCCCCGGAACGCATCCAGATCAACAAAGCCTATCTGGGTTTCCTCTCACACACCGGTTTCGCCCATGGCGGCAACGGCTACGAGGCCATCGCCTTCCTGATGGAGCGGTTCAAGGATTCGGGTCTGGTGGATCCGGGCGATCCGAACCACGGCCTGGACCTCATGGCCATGGCCGTCAAATTCGCCAACGAATACAAAGCCTACAAAGCCAAGGCCAAATTCGCCGGCAGCATGGATTACGCCAAGATCCCCTGCGTCAACCATCCGGTGTTCAAAGGCAAACCGGAAAACTTCGATCCCCGCGAAGTGTTCGTGGACACGCTCTTCAAGCAAAGAGGTTCTTACAACATCTTCCAGGATTTCTATCACCAACTGGTGAACGCCCTGTTCAAGACCGGCATCAGCCGCGAAATCTACTGTGTCAACGTGGATGCGGTGATCGCGGTGATCCTGCTGAAAATGCTTTGGAAACCCTATGCCCGTGGCGAGGTGTCCGCCGACTCCATGGAGAGCGCCGCCTTCATCACCTTCTTGTTCGGTCGCATGATCGGCACCGCCGCCGAGGTGGACGATCACATCAACCGGGGTCGCGACATGGATACCCGCACGGCGGCCAGCGCCTGTTCCTACGTATCCTGATTCGCGTTTCACGGTTTTTGTTCGCACGCAAACCCCGCCCGCAAGGGCGGGGTTTTTTTATGGGGCCATCAGTAAACTGATATATACAAATACAAATTATACACACCATCACACAAGGACATTGACGACCCATTCAAACACCCCTATCCTATCTCCACCATCCGCACCAACACGGGTTGATCTGCTGGTCATCCAGTCACGCACGGATCGCACGAGGGGGGTAACACGATGAACATTCTAAAAAAAATCAAACTTCAAACCCAGATCTGGTCCCTGGTGTTCATGGCCCTGGCCAGTCTGGTAATCATCAGCGGCATCACCATCCTGGATGAGCGGGAGGTGATGATGGAAGATCGACGCTCCAAAACCCGCAATCTGGTGGAGACCGCCCACTCCCTGCTGGTCTACCACCACGAACAAGAAACCAAAGGCATTCTCGCCCCGGAGGCCGCCCGGGCCGCCGCCCGCGAGGCGATCAAGCGTCTGCGCTTCGGAGAGAAGGACTATTTCTGGATCAACGACTTCAAGCCGGCCATGGTGATGCATCCCTTCAAGCCGGATCTGGATGGCAAGGATCTGTCAGGGTTCAAGGATCCAGCGGGCACCTTCTTGTTTGTGGAGATGGTCAAGGTCACCCGCGCCCAGGGTGCGGGATTCGTCCCCTATCTGTGGCCCAGGCCGGGTCAGGAAAAACCGGTGGCCAAACTCTCCTACGTCAAAGGGTTCGAGCCTTGGGGATGGATCGTAGGCTCGGGCATCTATGTGGATGACGTGGAGACGGCCATCTGGAAACGGGTCAAGGAGATCGCCACCGTGACCACCTCCTTGATGATCTTTCTGGGGTTGATCACTCTGGCCGTCATCCGATTGATCAACACGCAACTGGGGTGCGATCCCAATGTGATCCACGAGACCGCCTCCCGCATCGCCAGTGGCCATCTGAACATCCACGACGAAAAACACAAGGATTGCCGCACCGGCGCGCTCTCCTCCTTGCAAGGCATGGCCCGACAACTCCAGACCACCATCACCGAGGTGCGCGCCATCTCCGAGGAGTTGATCCAGAAAGGCCAGGAGTTCGCCACCAATGCCGGATTCATCTCCGAGGGAGGGCAGGCCCAGGACACCGGACTGGCCAAGACCTTCCAGGCCATGGGGGATATCGCCGAAACCACCCGCCGCAACACCCACAACGCCTCGGAGACCGGTCGCATCGCCGCCCGCGTCGCCCAGGAGGCGGAACAGACCGGAGCCGCCGTGGCCCGCACCGTGGAAGCGATGCAGGAGATCGCCAGCAAAATCTCCATCATCGAAGAGATCGCCCGTCAGACCAATCTGCTCGCCCTGAACGCCGCCATCGAGGCGGCCCGGGCCGGAGAACACGGCAAAAGTTTCGCGGTGGTGGCCTCGGAAGTGCGCAAACTGGCGGAACGCAGTCAAGGCGCGGCCGGAGAGATCATGCAGCTCTCCTCCAGCAGCACCCAGGTGGCCGAACAGGCCGGGGTCATGCTGCACAATCTGCTGCCCAACATTCACAAAACGGCGGAGCTGGTCCAGGAGATCGTCTCTTCCGGTTCCGAGCAGTCGGGACACGCGGACCGCATTCTCGAATCCCTGAAAGAGCTGGTGGAGATCAGTCACCGCAACGCTTCGGCCTCCCAAAGCATGGCCGGAGACTCCGAACGGTTGAAAGAGTACGCGCTGCGGCTGGAAGAGGTGATCGGATTCTTCAAGGCGTAAACCAAGGCAACGTGGCGGTCATGGACAATCGGGGTGGCATGGGGTACCATTTCCCCATTCAACCATAGAAAACCCACATGCCGACTAGACCACCCATCATGCCTGTTCGACCCGCCATTCCGGACTCCCTCGCCATCATGACCCGTGCCGCTCACGAGGCCGGAATAGCGATCATGCGCTATTTTCGACTCGGCCAAACCGTGCTGGCCAGCGCCGAGGTGCGTGACAAAGGGGTGAACAACCCCTTGACCAAGGCCGATCTGGAGGCCGACGCCCTGTTGCGCGACCGGTTGCTGGGCACCCATCCGGACTGCGGCTGGCTCTCCGAAGAGACCGCCGACAACCCGGACCGCCTCAACCATGACCGCATTTTCGTGGTCGATCCCATCGACGGCACCAAGGAGTTCATCGCCGGACTGCCCCAGTTCGCCCTTTCTTTGGCTTTGGTGGAAGCGGGCCGACCTGTGGCGGCCTGCATTCACAACCCGGCCACCGGCGAAACCTTCACCGCCATCGAGGGACAAGGCACCCGGCTCGGAGAGCAGGCGGTTCGCACCACCTCCCGCGACGCGCTGCGGGGAGCCACCTGTCTGGCGAGCCGCTCAGAGACCGCGCGCGGAGACTGGGAACCGTTTTTAAGTGAATGGGAGATCCGGACCATGGGTTCCATCGCCTACAAGCTGGCTTTGGTGGCCTGCGGACGCTGGGACATGACCTTCACCCTCTCCCCCAAAAACGAATGGGACTTCTGCGCCGGTGCCCTGCTGGTCCAGGAGGCGGGCGGGCGGGTGAGCCACAAAAACGGAGAACCGTTCCGATTCAACCAGACCAATCCCACAGTCCGTTCAGTGCTGGCCACCAATGGCCCGCTGCACGCGCCCCTGTTGGCCCGTCTGACCGACATCCCCTTTGCCCCGAACCGCCGTTGAATTCCTGAAGTCTGTTTTTTTTCCATTGTCAACATCGAGGATTTCCCGCCATGAATCGCTACGACGTTTACGGCATCGGTCACGCCCTGGTGGATACGGAAGTCAAGGTCACCGACGACTTTCTCGTCAAGGCGGGCCTGACCAAAGGCACCATGACCCTGATCGATGAAAACCGTCGTGTCCAACTGCTCGAACAGCTCGGACCCGTGGCCCGACACCGCTCCTGTGGCGGCTCGTCGGCCAACACCCTCATCGGACTGGCGCAACTGGGAGGACGGGCGTTCCACTCCAGCCGGGTGGCCAACGACGAAAACGGCGCCTTCTTTGCCCGCGACATGAAAACCAATGGCGTGGAAAACGATCTGGATCACCGTTCCACTCCTGGCACCACCGGTCAATGTCTGGTGCTGATCACCCCGGACGCGGAACGGACCATGTGTACCCATCTGGGAGTATCCGAAGGGTTTTCGATTCAGGATCTGGCCCCGGACCGGCTCGCCGCCGCCCAATGGCTGTATGTGGAAGGCTATCTGGTCACCTCGCCGGGAGCCCGTCAGGCTGCGGTCGAGGCGGTGCGACTGGCCCGCAAACACGGCACCAAAATCGCCTTGACCTTCTCCGATGCCAGCATGGTAGAATTCTTCCTCGATGGGCTGGAAGAGATCATGGGACCGGGGGTGGATCTGCTCTTTTGCAACCACGTCGAAGCGTTGAAATACGCCCGCACCGACAACCTGGAAACCGCCCGTGCCGCGCTGGCCGAAAAATGTCACGCCTATGGTCTCACCCTCGGTCCGCAAGGGGCGATCGTGCGCATCGACCAAAAGGAGTATGCCATTCCGGGAACCCCGGTCCAGGCCATCGACGCCAATGGCGCCGGAGACCTGTTCGCCGGCGCCTTGCTGTATGGCCTGACCCATGGTTTCTCCCCGGAACGGGCCGGTCTGCTGGCCTGCCGGGCCTCGGCCCTGCTGGTCACCCGGCACGGCGCGCGATTGTCACGGGATCAAACCTTGAATGTATTGAACAACCTGGATTGAATCATGGCCTTGAAACCCAAAACCTCGGGGGCTCCCCGTGATCGTCGGGCCAATTCCCGCGTGGATTTCGAGCAGGAATTGATCCTCAAAGACGACATGGGCAACCTCTATCGCGGGGCCTTCGGTGATCTGAGTCTCCGGGGCATGCTGTTTCACGGCGCGGAACTGCCCGCCAAGGGAACCACCGTGCAGGGCACACTGGTTTTGGGCACCATCACCATTCCGATCAAGGGGATGGTGGTCTACTCCCAGACCGACCGGGGAGCCGCCATCCGTTTCCAGGAGATGGATGTCGAAAATTTCAGTCATTTTCGTCGTCTGGTGTCGTTGAATCTGGGAGATTCGGACACCATCGACGACGAAATCCTCGCCGGACTATGACCCCCCCGCTCCGGATCGCCGGACTCCACCCCATTCTGGACGCCGACTGGCTCGAAAACAACGCCTCTCCGGCCATCCGCGCCGCCTGCCAGCCCGAAGCCGTGGCCCGTCATCTGGCGACCTTGCCCATTCCACTGATCCAGTTGCGCGCCAAAGGGGATCCGGCCCGCGCTTTGGCCTTCATGACCCGTTGGCTGGAGGCGTTGCGGCGTCACGCCCCCGGAGTCCGGGTGATTCTCAACGATCGGGTGGAGTGGGTGGAATCCCTGGGAGCGGACGGGGTTCATGTGGGACAGGGGGATACCCCCATCCCGGAGTGCCGGAAACATCTGGGCCGTGGTCGGATTCTCGGACTTTCCACCCATACGGCAGAAGAGATCCGTCAGGCGGAGGCCTTCGGAGTCGATTATGTGGGCTTCGGACCGGTTTTCGTCACCGCCACCAAAAGCGATACCCACGCGGTACAGGGAGTCGCCACCCTGACCGCCATCGCCGCGCAAACCCGGTTGCCGGTGGTGGCCATCGGCGGCATCACCCTGGAACGACTGTCCGAGGTGATCCCCTGCGGCGTGGCTTCCGCCGCCATGATCAGCGCCTTGTGGCAAGAGGATTGGGCGTGGCGATTGAGCGCGGCGTGTCGTCTGTGGTCCGACTCCGCCCGCAGCTAAAATCCACTTTTGAAAAAAAAGCGGGGGTCTGGGGGATTCTTCCCCCAGGGTTTTGACTTTAAAAAATAAAATTTTTAATTAAAATATAAATTTTATTTCAATGGGAAAGTTTATGTTTGGAAGTCCCAAGGGCTTCGCCCTTGGATCCCACCAGGGGCCAATGGCCCCTGGACCCCGATAGTGAAACAACGGATCCGCTGTGTTCAGGCTCAAGAATCGAAATTGATCTCTTCAGGAACGCGGGTCACTTTCTCCTGACGTTCGGCAGCGGTCTTGCAACTGATGCACAGATCGGTCACCGGTCTGGCCTCCAGACGCCGCAAACCAATTTCAACGCCACACTCTTCGCAATAACCGTATTCGTTCTCTTCGATGGCGTCGATGGTACGCTTGATCTTGGAGATGAGCTTGCGTTCCCGGTCACGGGTGCGCAACTCGAAATTGCGATCGGTCTCCAGGGAGGCGCGATCCGTGGGATCGGCGAAGATGGCTTTTTCCTCGGTCATGATGTTGACCGTTTTTTCCGCCTCCTCCAGCAATTGTTCTTCCCATTCCAGCAGAAGCTTGCGGAAGAAGGCTCTTTGATTGGGACACATGAACTCCTCGTCTTCGGAGGGTCGGTATCCTTCAGGTAGTTGAATATCAGCGATTTTCATGTTCTCGATCTCCAAGCAGATAAAGACCCGGATAAAATATATGCATTGCAGACAAAAGTCAATCCATTACCCATCGATTTTTCCGGTTCTCAAGGAAAGATCTTGCCCGGATTCAACAAGCCGGACGGATCGAAAAGCTCCTTGATCTTTTTTTGTATTTTCAAAGAAGAAGGCTCCAGTTCCCGGTCGATGTAATCCCGTTTCATGAGGCCCACCCCATGTTCCCCGGAAAGAGTCCCTTCCAGTTGCAGCACCAGCTCGAAAACCCGATCCAGCGCCCGGGCGACGCGGGGCGCCTGGGCCGGGTCGCCCGGGTCGGTGAGCAGGTTGACATGGATGTTGCCATTGCCCGCATGACCGAAGCTGACGATAGGCACCGCCGTTTCGGTCGCGATGCGCGCCAGACCCGCCACCAGAGAGGCCAGACGGGTGACAGGCACCACCACATCCTCGTTGACGCGCCGGGGAGCGATGCGGGTCAAAGCGGGAGACAGGGCGTAACGGGCGGACCAGAGACTTTTGGACTCCGCCTCGTTGGCCGCGACCACCGCCTCCAAAGGCTCAAAGGCCAACAACCGCTGTTGCAACACCTGCGCCTTGCGATCCACCTCGTCGCTCTCCCCTTCCACCTCCGCGAGCAACAAGGCCCGCGCCTCGGGATGACAGACCATGGACCCGTCATGCTCTTGCAACAACCGCAAAGCCGCCGGATCGAGAAACTCCAGCGCCGAAGGGGGTTCTCCCCGGCTCATCACCCCGGCCACCGCGCGCGCGGCCTGCTCCATGTCGCGAAACGAGGCCCGCAGGGTGCGACGGGCTTCGGGCAGGGGAGCCAGCTTGAGAATAGCTTCGACCACCACCGCCAAAGTCCCCTCGGAACCGATCAGCAGTTGCGTCAGGTCATAGCCCACCACCCCCTTGGTGGTATACCCCCCGACCCGCAGGGAGGAACCATCGGCGAGCAGCACCGTCATGCCCAACACCCAGTGACGGGTCACCCCGTAGCGCACCGCGTTGGGACCGGCGGAACACATGGCCAGATTGCCGCCAATGGTGCAGGAACGGGCTGAAGAGGGATCCGGTGGCCAGAACAGTCCATGGAGCGCGAGCTGTTCCCGGAGCGTTGCGTTGACCACTCCCGGTTCCACCACGGCCAACCGGTCTCCGGGACGGATGGACACGATACGGTTCAACCGCTGGGTGGAGAGGATCACCCCTCCTTGCACCGCCAGTCCGCCGCCCACACAGCCGGTTCCGGCCCCTCTGGGGACCACCGAAATCCCGGCGCGGTGACACACCCGCAACACCCCGGCCACCTGTTCGCGCGTCTCCGGCAGGGCCACGGCCCACGGCACGCAACGCCGACCGGTATTGTCCCAGGCATAGGCTTCCCGCTGGGCGGCGCCGGTGAGCAACCGATTCGCGCCCACTGCGGCCAGCAGCGCATCCCGGACTCCGGGGTCCAGTTCAGAAACCGGAGTCAACGGGAGCACCCGGTCTCTTCGGAGCCGCAGAGCCGGAAGGCGGCGCCACCACCGGAGCCGGCGCGCCCGCTGACGGGACCGTGGCGGGACGGGTGGTGGTTTGCGGCGGGTTGACAGCCTCACCGGTTCCACCCATGCGGGTCGACGGGGGAGAGGAGGCTTTCTTTTCCTGTCTGGGCTCGGTGCCGGGGGCGAGGGGTTGGGATCGGGGATCGATCTCGATATACGACACCACCTCCCTGACCCCGCTCACCTGACGGGCGATCTCCACCGCCCGATTGCGTTCCGCCACCGACTGGGCGGTTCCGGTCAGATAGACCACCGCCTTGGTGGTCTCCACATGGATATCCAATCCGCGCACCTGCTCGTCGGCCAGGATGCGAATCTTGACTTCGTTGGTGTACCAGGCATCCTTGGTGAGTTCCCCGAAGGTGGCGTGCTGCACCTTGAGTTCGGAGTGGACCTTCACCACGCCACGGGTCGCCTTGGCAATGGAAATCGCGTTGTCGATCTCGGCCTGGGAAGCGGCGGTCCCGGTGAGCAGCACCGCCCCCTGGTAGACCGATACGTTGATGTTGGCCGCGCTCACCTTGTCGCTGCGCATATAGTAGCTGCGCAGTTTCATGGCGAGCATGTTGTCTTCGATGGCGGCCTCCGGGCTGCGACGCTCCCCCAGGATTCCGGAGCTGGCCGCCCCACTGGACGAATCCGTAGGGACGCACGCCGCAAGTCCCAGCATGGCCACCAGCGGCATGAGCCCCCACACAACGCGCGAACGGTTCATCGATCAACACTCCTCAATGGTCAACGTGCATGAACATCCCGATTACGAAACCCCGTCACTCCCAACCCGGTCGGAAGGCGTCGGCGATCACCTCGGTGCGCCAGCGCCACCCTTCGCGCCACAGCAACACCGCGTCGAACCGGCACGGGCAGCCGGACAGTTCGGGATGGATCCGAAGATACTCGACCGCCAGTCGGGCGAGGCGCGCCTGTTTGCGGGCGTCGATGGCCTCTCCCGGCTCTCCGCTCATCGGGCACCGGCGGGCCTTGACTTCACAGAATACCAGAATCTCGCCATGTTTGGCCACCAGATCCAGTTCTCCCCGCGAAAAACGCACGTTGCGTTCGAGGATGCGGTAACCCAACCGGCTCAGACTGCGGGCCGCCACCCCTTCGGCCAGCAGACCGAATGCTTTGGTATCCATGTTCCCCCTGCGCTTTCCCCTGACCTGGAATTTTTTTTGTGGATTAATTTCACTGCTTGTTTATGATGGTTCTCTTGTTGGAAGATCCGGTCCGAGAATGATCAAAGAAGAGGACAACACCATGCCCAAGGCTGCCGACCGTTGGAGAATAGCAAAGTCACCCGTCGGACAAAATGTTTTCTCCCCGTGGCTCGACACCCCCGCCCCCGAGGCCCCCAACCCCGAACGCAGCGTGGCCCCCATGCGGCCCGCGCCATCGAGCTGGGTGGAAAACCTGCGTGACGAGGGACGTTTCCAGCCCCTGACCCGATCTGCGACCGGCAGCGCGACCGCCAAACCGTGGAAGAGCCTCACGCCGGTCCGTCCCTCGCCTTCCCTGGAAGAGATGCTGACCGCCGTGGAAGAGGCGAACCGGAACGAACCCGAAAAACCGCTCGACACCCGTGCGTCCATCCCGGAAGAGCCTACCCCGCCCCCCGCAACGACCACCACCCCGCTGCCGCCTTTGTTTCCGGCCCGGCAACGGATCTATTCGGAACTCGTGAGTCGCGCCTTTGGCAACGGAGGCGACCTCTCCTCTCCGCCATCCGTCCAAGAGACAACCCGCCTCCCCGCCGCGCCGCTCCCGGCTCTGCCCGCGCCGCTGGAACGCTCCCCGGTGAGGATGGCGGCCATCCTGCCCCTGCCCGCGCCGACAGCGACCGGTCACACCCCGGATCCGGCCCAGGTGGAAGCCCTGCTTCCCGGCATGCTGCACGCCCTGGCCCAGGCCCTGATCGAAGCGGCGGACACCCGCTCCCAGGAGACCCGGGAAGAGATTCCCATCGACGCCACCCTCCACGCCCAGGCCCACGACTACGCCCTGGCGCTGATCGATCAGGCGCGCGCCCTGATCTCCCAGACCCTGACCATGGCCAACGATCTGGCGGAACGGGCCCATGCCGACGGGAGCGTGACAAAGGCGGGGTGATGCCAGCGTGGGATCAACGGGTTCTGCCACCCCCCCCGCATCGAAATCAAAATGCACTTTACTTTTTCTGTACTCTGTGGTCTTGGGGGAATGACGCAGGGTTCATTCCAGCAGATCCAGCGGATTGATCACGGTCAGGTCCGCAATCCAGCGAAAATCCTCAACATTCGCGGTTGCCAATATCTGCCGATGCTCCAATGCGGTTGCGGCGATCAGGGCGTCACCCAGAGAAATGTTGCGTTGCTGACGCAGATAAATAGCCTTTTCAAAAGTTTCCACTGTTGGGTAAAGGATCTCCAAATGGTCCAGAACCGCTTCGATGGCTCGGCGACCAGCGTCGGATAACCGATGGTATCCCAACGACTCCACACGACTGATCACGGAACAAACCGGTTCTTGCCCAACCAGCCAGCGACGCAACCGGGGATAATCGGGATGAACCGAATAGATGATCAAGTTGGTGTCGATCAGCACGCAGAGGCTTCCCGACCCGGAAGCGGGCGATCCCGTCGGGTTTCCCGTTGCCAAACAACAGGATCCGGAAGATCCCGAAACGGATGCAAACGGGCGGCGGCGTCCAGGGCTTCGGCCAGCAGTCGTCGCCGCTCTTCCGAAGAAGACACCACGGTTTGCTCCTCCGTGGCAATCCGCTGTTCAAGAAACAAAACATAATGCAGCAATTCAACGCGCAAAGGCTCCGGCAGACGGACAACATGCCGGGTGATGGTTTCAAGAGTGTTCACGAGACAATCTCCTCAAGTGACGCCTGTCTGCCGATGATTCCGTTTCTCACCCCACCCCATTCAACCAAATCACCGTGAGTTTCGGCAAGCCATCCTTAAAAAAACCACCCCCTCCCCTACTCCCGCCGCCGCGCCAATCCCAAGGCATACAGCTCCGAGGCCGAACGCCCAGTGCGCTCGGCCACCAGTCGGGTGGCGTCCCGGAGTCCCAGACCGCTTTCCAAGGCCTGATCCAGCAAAACCGCCACCTCCTCGGCGGACGGAGGCACGAAGGCGGCGCCTTCCAGCAACACCACGATCTCCCCCCGGGGCGGTTCGGCGCCAAACCGGGTGACCAGTTCGGCGATGGTGCCGCGATGATAGGTCTCATATAGCTTGGTCAACTCACGGGCCACCACCGCGACCCGCTCCCCGGCTCCGATGGCGGCCAGATCCGCCAGGGTGGCAATCAAACGCGGGGGAGACTCGAAAAAAATCACCGTGCGCTCCTCCCGCACCAAAGACTCCAACCGCCGCCGCCGCTCCATGCCCTTGCGGGGCAGAAAACCCTCGAAAACAAATCGCTCTCCGGCAAAACCACTGGCCGACAACGCCGTGGTCACCGCCGACGCGCCCGGCAGCGCCTCCACCGGCACCCACGCCATGGCCCCCCGCACCAAAGAACTGCCCGGATCGCTAATACCCGGCGTTCCGGCGTCGGAGACCAAAGCGAAGCGGGCGCCGCCACGCAACTCCTCCACCAGACCGGGAATCAGCCGGGCGGCGTTGTGATCGTCGAAATGGACCACCGGAGTGCGAATGCCGTGATGATCACACAAGATCCGCGTGCGCCGGGTGTCTTCGGCCAGAATGCGCCCCGCCTCCTCCCCCAGAATGCGCAAGGCGCGCAGAGTGATATCTTCCAGGTTGCCGATTGGCGTGGGAACGATGTACAATTTTCCAACCAAAGCCGTGCGCTCTTTCATGGACCACTATCCCAATGATTGCTCCGATCAAAACCCATGGCCACCCCCTGCGTTACCCATGGCACCTGGCGTTGCTGGCGGCCCTGCTGATGGCCGGTCCGTTGCCGGTCCGCGCCGGCACGGTGGAGTCCTCCTGGCAACGCCTGATCCAGGACACCCTGAACGCTCCCCCCTCCTCACGGGACAAACCCACGCTGGTCAGGATTCCACCCGCGCCCACCACTCCCGAACAGATCCGCGACCTGCTCTTGGCCCTGGAACCCCTGGAACCAGGACAACTCAAGACCCTGGTCTCCCGACAACCCGCCGCCTCACCTCTGCTGCCGTTTGCGCATCTGATCCTCGGGGACCGGGCGGCGGCGGCCGGCGAGGAGGCCGAAGCCCAAAACCTGTGGAAAAAAGCCGCGCTCCACGCGACCGCCAACCCGGAAGCCATGCGACGCCTCTCCCAGGAAAATCAGGAGCAACCCGGCCTCACGGCGGGCCTGATGATCCCCATGAGCGGCGCTTCCGCCTCGATGGGCAACACCCTGGTGATGGCCGCCCGCAAGGCTTTGGCCGACCATCGGGATGTCAACCTCCACCTGGAGGTGGCCGACAGCGGCGGCAGCGCCGAATCCGCCAAAGCCGCCGTGGAAAACCTGGTCTCCCGTGGCAGTCAGATCATTCTCGGACCGGTCTTTCATCCCGAGGCGATGGCTGCGGCCAAGGCCGCCCAGGCGGCCAACATTCCCATCATCCCCTTGAACCCCAGAACCGAAATCCTCGCCGTCGGAGGAGCGACCCATCTCAACGCCTTCCATCCCGACGCCCAGGCGCGGGTGATGGCGCGTTACGCGGTCCAACAGGCGGGATTGAAACGCTTCGCCATCTTGGCGGCGGATTCCGACTATGGTCAACTCCAGGCCCAGACCTTCGCCAACGAAGTGGTCGCCCTCGGCGGCATTGTCACGCGTTCGATCCTCTTCCCCGAACAAGAGACCGACTTTTCCAACGCGCTCAAGATGCTGGTCAATCTGGATCCCGAAGCGGTCAAGAGCCGTCTGACCTCGGCCCGGTCCGCCATGCTGCTGGATCCCCTGGACCGCCCCGCGCCCCGCGCCGAAAAAGAGTTGGAACCGTTGGTCGATTTCGACACCCTGTTTCTGCCGGCCACCGCCAAACAGGTGCGCATGATCGCTCCCCAGGCCGCGCTGTTCCAGATCCGCACCCCGCAGGTCACGCTGCTGGGCACCTCCTTATGGAACCGTCCCGAACTGCTGGAAGATGCCGACACCCTGGCCGGAGCCACCTTCTGCGACATCGACATGAACGCCCGCGAACAGTTCGGCGCCGCCCACAAGAAGATTCTCGGCGTGGCTCCGGTTCCGGCGCTTTCCATGCTCACCTACGACGGCATCGCCATTCTGGCGCAACTGCTGCGGGATCAACGCCTCGGCGGTCCGGAGTGGCACCAGGGACTGACCCGCGACAACAGCTTTCACGGCAGCGCCGGACCGGTCCGCTTCCTGCCCGACGGCAGCAGCGAACGATTTTATCACCTCTACCGCGTCCAGGAGAGAAAAATCGTTCCCCTCGACCTGCCCGCGCAAAACGGCGCCCCGGATCCCGGCCACGCGACCCACGCAAACCCGGAAGAACGTGACGCCGACCACCCGGCCCAGGATCTCCCGGCCTCCTCCGGAGGGGAATCCACCCACACACCTCTACCCTCGACCAGGGAGTAAACCCTCGATGTCCGCCACCGCCATCTCCATGCCTCCGGCCAGTTCCATGCGACTTTACAAGTCGTTGCAGCCGGCCAACCGTCCGGATCCCAAAAACGGAACCTCCTCTGCGGACAATCTCGATCCCCGGAACGCCAACGCTCCCAAGGAGTCAGCCAAATCCGCCAACGCCCCCAAGGAGTCAGCCAAATCCGCCAACGCCCCCAAGGAGTCGGCCAAATCCGCCAACGCTCCCAAGGAGTCGGCCAAATCCGGCCAGGAGGCATCCAACGCCCCCAAAGATTCGGCCAGACTCGCCCGGGAGGCCGCCAACGCCCCCAAAGCGGCGACCAAACTCCCCCCCAAGCACCAACCGGCGCCCCGGGCCGCCGATCCGTCCTCTTCGCACCGGCTCGATGTGGTGGCGTGACGGGATCCGGCCATCCGCCCCGGACACCCCCGGAGGCCCCAAAGGATCCCTTCGCGAACGCGACCCGGTGTACCCATTGCGGCTATTGTCTTCCGGTCTGTCCGACCTATCAAAGCGAAAACGATGAAACCCACTCTCCCCGAGGGAGGGTTTCCATCATTCTGGCTCTGCGCGCCGGAACCCTGACCGCCGAAGAGGCCTCGCACACCCTCTCGCGCTGTCTGCTGTGCCGCGCCTGCCACGTCGCCTGCCCCGCCGGAGTCAAACCGGCCAAACTGGTGGCCCATCTCCGGGGTCGGGCCAGCCTGACCCCGACCCCCCTGGCCCGGTGGTTCCATCGCATCACCGACCATCACGGCCGTACCGCGCGGGCGGCTGCCTGGCTGGCCGGCTATCAAAATTCGGGACTGCAATGGCTGGTGCGCCGCTCCCGTCTGCTGCATGCGTTCGGTCCGTTGCGCCGACTGGAGGCGTTGCTCCCGGAACACCGTCGCGATCCCATCCCCGCGTTTCCCGACCCGCTTCCTCCGGATCAGGCCCCGACCCGGGTGGCGCTGTTGTGCGGCTGCATGGCCCGACTGTTCCATCCCCGCACCGCACCGGCCACGGCCAATCTGCTGACCCTGGCCGGCTGCACGGTGACCATTCCGCAAGGCTTCGGCTGTTGCGGCGCCCCCTACCGGGAATCCGGAGACCGCAAGGCCTTCGCCCGACAGGCCGCCGCCACTCTGGAAGCCTTTGCCCGACAGGCTGCGGAGGTGGATTTCGTGCTGTGCGACAGCGCCATCTGCGCGGTCACGGTCAAAGGATACGCCCGCCATCTGGCCCATCATCCCCAACTGGCCCAGGCGGCCCAGGCGTTGACCGCCAAGGTGGTGGATCTGGCCACCTTCCTCACCCCCCGACTGGCGGCACGGGGCATCGTTTTCGGGCCGTTCGACGGACAAACCGTGGGCTATCATGACCATTGCCAAACCCGATTCGGGTTGGGTATAATAGCGGAACCCAGAAATTTGCTCGATGCGCTACCCGGCGAACGCCGTGAACTCGTCCCTGCGGGTTCCATCGGCGCCTGCTGCGGCGCCGGAGGAGAGTCCATGCTGCGCCACCCGCAACAGGCCCGGAACATCCGAGCCGCCAAACTGGAGACCATCGCCGCCAGCGGCGTCGATCTGGTGGTGGCCAGCAATGCCGGTTGCATCCTCCATCTGGAAGCAGGAACGCGGGAATCCGGCTCCCGGACCCAAGTGCGGCATCTGTCCGAAACACTTTGGTCAGCCTATATCAACCGTACAACCAACCCAAGAGAGATGCCATGAAAACCAGACATCCTTATCTGCTGCCCATTCTGCTGTTGATTCTCGGTCTGGCCGTGGCCACGCCTCCCATCGAGGCCGAAGCCGGTCGTCTGGGTGGAGGCAGTTCCATGGGATCGCGAGGCTCTCGCAGCTTCTCGACTCCCCGCGAAGCCACCCAGCGTTCCAACATCCCACAGAACAATCCCAGCCCCTCCATGGCCACTCCGGCCTCCTCGCGCCCCTCCGGCCTCGGCGCCGGTCTGATGGGCGGAGTGGCCGGTTTCATGCTCGGCGGACTGCTCGGCTCCATGCTTTTCGGTGGCGCGGGCGGCGGCATCGGCTTTTTGGAAATCCTGTTGATCGGCGGGGTGCTTTGGTTTTTGTACAAACGCTTCGCCGGATCCCGCACCCCGGCTTCAACCCCCATGACCGTCACCCCGCAACCCGCGCAGGGACCGGCCCAGGGTCGCGTCTCCCTGGACAAGGGATCCTTGAACTCCTCCTTCGATGGCCTGAACAGCACGTATCAGGGCCAGGAACCGCCCCGCCATTTCTCCATGGGCGGAGCGGGCGCCATGGGTGGAGAGATCGACGAAGTGAGTCGGGGACTGGCGCAAATCGCCAGCATGGATCCCCAGTTCGATGAAGCCCGCTTCCTGAACGGTGCCAAGGCGGCCTATCAGCAGCTTCAGGGCGCCTGGAGCGACTGGAGTGTGGATCGGTTGCGTCCTTTGCTCACCGAACGCATGTGGTCCATGATCGAACGCCACGCCAAAGAGCGTCAAACGGCGGGTCGTCGCGATATCCTGGAGAAAATCCGTTTCCAGACCGCCGAGGTCACCGAAGCGTGGCAGGAGGCGGGCGAGGATTGGATCACGGTCCGCTTCCAGGTGGAAATGGTGGAATACGAAACCGATGTGGACGGTCGCGTGCTCAGTGGCGATCCCAACCGTCCCGTCATGGCCGAAGAGTATTGGACCTTCTGCCGCCCGGTCGGCTCCAAAAATCCCAATTGGTTCCTGTCGGCCATCCAACAACCCGGTGAAGTGGCCAGAAGCGTTCAGTGAATCCGATTGCACCCTTTTCAGACGCGCGGCGGACGACACGTCTTCTTCTGGTGTTCCTGCTGTTCTGGGTGGCCGGCTGTTCCAGTCCGACGCCGGAAAACAAGATCACCGAAGAAAACAGCCTGACCCAGATCTCCTGGAATCAGGTGGCCAACGTGCTCAACCACGATACCGATCTGGCCTCCTGGGCCGACGCCCTGGAGGCCAGCGTGGGGTATTACGCCGCGCTGGATCCGGAAACGCCCATCCGTTTCGGACCCAGAACCTTCTCCGCCGCCTCCCTCTCCGAAGCCTGCAAGGATCTGGCCCAGGCGGCCCGCTCCATGGAACCGGCTGCGTTCCACGTTCATCTCAAGAAAAATTATCTGCTCTTTCACTCCGTGGGCAGCGATCAGGAGGGCGAAGTCCTCGCCACCGCCTATTTCGAACCTCTGCTCAAGGGGTCGCTCACCCAGACCAAAACCTTCAGCCATCCCATCTATCGTCGTCCCCGCATTCTGGTCGAAGTCGATTTGTCCCAGTGGTCTGCCGACTTCAAGGACAAACGCATTGTCGGTCGCATCGAAAAAGGTCGGCTGCTGCCTTTTTATGACCGGGCGCGCATCGACCAGGACAAGGTTCTCAAGGGCAAAAACCTGGAACTGGTCTGGGTGGAAGATTATGTGGATCTCTTTTTTCTCCACATCCAGGGATCGGGCCGGGTGCAACTCCAAGACGGCTCCACCATGCGGGTCGGCTATGCCGCCACCAATGGCCAGCCCTACCGTTCCATCGGCTCCCTGCTGATCGAGGAAAACCAGATCTCCAAAGAAAACATGAGCCTGCCCGCCTTGCGTCAATGGCTCAAGGAGAACCCCAAACAGCGTGACCGGGTACTGTTCTCCAATCCTTCCTATGTCTTCTTCCGCAAGCTCGAAGGCGGTCCTTTCGGCAACATCGGCGTGCCTCTCACCGGAGAACGTTCCATGGCCACGGACGCCAACCTCTTCCCCAAGGGGGCTCCCGGACTGCTTTATGTCACCATGCCGGAGTTCGGCGAGGATGGCACCACAGTCTCCCAGTGGAAACCCACCTTGCGTTTCACGGTCAATCAGGACACCGGGGGAGCCATCCGGGGACCGGGTCGGGTGGATTATTTCATGGGGTTCGGAGAAAAGGCGTTGCGCACCGCTGGAATCATGAAACAGCGGGGATCATCGCTTTATTTCATCGCTCCCCGTCCTCCGGACGAACCCAATGGCATGTTTCAATGGTTGAGTGATTGGTTCAACAAATAATTCCTCACTATTGAAAAAAAAGAAGGGGCCTGGGGAATTCATTCCCCAGGGTTTTGTTTTTTGTTTTTTAATGCAAAATCAAAACCCTGGAGGATGAATCCTCCAGACCACCTCTTTTTTTTCAATGGTTTTGCTGAGTCTCAGAGTTTCGGAGGGCATCCATGCGTTCTGTTGATCGAATTCGTCTGATGATTTTTCTGATGGGGGTGTTGTTTTCCGTACCGGTTTACGCGGTCACCGAGACCTATCAGCAGCCATATCTGGGCATCAGCGATCCATTCGGACGTTGGAACGGCACCATCACCTGGAGTTACAATCCGACCGGGGCGCCGACTTTGTTCAACGACAGTGCCAAGGTGGTCACTTTGATTCAAGGGGTGATGGCCGAGTGGGAGGGGGTAAGCGGGGTGAAGTTCTCCCACAAGGAGGTCAACACAGCCTTGCAGGATGTCAGCACCGATAATGTCGTGGCGGTCACCTGGGGCTATGCCAATGGAGCGGCAGCCATGGCTGGTCCTTCCCGTTCTTATTCCACGGGGAGCGACAGCGCTTTGGGATATAATCCGTATACGGACGGCAGTGTGGTGATCTCTTCGACTTTCGACTGGACCCAAAGCAGTCAACTCACCACAGCCCAATCCGAAGCGCTCTTCAAGAAGATTCTGTTGCACGAAGTGGGGCATTTGATTGGTTTGGGTCATTCCGACAATCCGGTTTCCCTCATGTACGCCAATCCATACAACAACATTGGCCATCTGATGGCGGATGATATCGCGGCGGCTCAGGGTTATTATGGTTCGGCCACCAATCCCGTCACGGCTGCGACCTACACGCCTCCCACGACTTCCAAGACGATTTTCAATTCGAGTCATTTATTCTTGAGTTCTTCGGGTGCATCCAAAGAGGTGACCACCTTGACGGATTCCACTGCGGACAGTGATGTTTTGTATATCAATCTTTCGTTCAACGGGAGTTTTTCGAAGACGGTGGAGATCATTGTCACCGATCCATCCGGTTATTCGATTCAGGAGACCACGGCTGCGCTCAGTTGCGCGGCTTCTTACATTTGCAGCAGTTATCAGAGTGTCGGGTACACGGACAATTTGAAAAAGGTGACCGGGGTTTACCATGTTTATGTGGTTGCCGATGCTCAGCAGGTAGCGCATCAGACATTCACGGTGAACACAAACCCGGTCTGGAACCGTTCACCGAGTGCCACGCTTGTGACGAGTGCCACTTCGGGGCGTGCGCCATTGACGATCAGCGGCACGGTGAATGCGACGGATACCGAGGGTGACACGATATCGATGACGTGGCACATTCCGGGCGTGGGATCTGTAGTGGAGTCCGGATTTTCGGGATCGGCCACGCGTTCCATGACTTTCAGCACGCCGGGTGAGTATGTGGTCTATGTGGCGGTGAACGACAACAGTTCCCGGTATACGGGCAGCGGGCAGAACAGTCCGGCGAGTCAGGCGGGAGAGGGAGCGCGATTGGTGTTGCGTCAGGTGATTACGGTGACGAGCGAGACCACAACTTCGTTGTCATTGGATGTGGACAAGAGCGGGAAGGTGGACGCGACGGACGGGGTATTGATTTTGCGACGGCTGAACGGGGGATCGACCATCAACACGGGGATTGTGTTGCCTTCGGGTCAGAGCAACGACACGGTGGTGGCAACGATTGACGGGTCGAGCGGCACGTTGGATGTGGACAAGAGCGGGAAGACGGACGCGACGGACGGGGTATTGATTTTGCGACGGTTGAACGGGGGATCGACCATCAACACGGGGATTATCTTGCCTTCGGGTCAGAGCAACGACACGGTGGTGGCGACGATTGACCAGTTATCGGTCCAGTAGCACCGAATCCAACAAAACCATTGAAAAAGAAGTGGAGGTCTGGGGGATTCCTCCCCCAGGGTTTTGCTTTTATCTTTTGATTTTGACTTTCTGCTTTTGCCTTTGGCGCGCTTTTCAAAAAAGCTTTTTTTCGCGCCTTTTGCGAAAAAAAGCGCAAGCGCGCCAAAAACAAAGTCAAAAGAAAAAAAATCAAAACCCTGGGGGAAGAATCCCCCAGACCCCTTCTTTTTTTTCAATGGTTCCCAAACTTTAGGCTTCCAGCTTTCCCTTCAACAATCCATTCACCACCCCCGGATTGGCCTTGCCACGGGTGGCCTTCATGACCTCTCCCACAAAAAATCCCAACAACTGCACCTTTCCGGCTCGATACTGCTCCACCTTGTCCCCATGAGCCGCCAGAATCCGATCCACCTCCGCCTCGATCGCTCCCGAATCGGAAACCTGTACCAACCCCTTCTCCTCCACAATTTTCTGCGGATCCCCCCCGCCTTCCCACATGTGCCCAAAAACCGTCTTGGCAATCTTCCCGGAAATCACCCCCTCGTGAATCATGCGCGTCAAGCGCCCCAACGCCTCACCCGCCACCGGGGATTGACCAATCTCCATCCCCTCCCGATTCAACCGACCCAACAACTCCACCGTCACCCAGTTGGCCACAGCCTTCGGATCCGCCGGACAGGCCGCCCCCACCGCCAACTCGAAATACTCTGCCATCTCCCGGTCTGCGGTCAACACCCCGGCATCATACTCACCCAACCCATATTCACTTTGAAACCGTAACAGCTTCGCATCCGGCAACTCCGGCATGCTGCCCCGAATCGCCTCGATCCGCTCCGCCGTGATCACCACCGGAGGCAGATCCGGCTCCGGGAAATAACGATAATCGTGCGCCTCCTCCTTGCCCCGCATGGATCGGGTCTGATTCTGATTGGCATCCCAAAGACGGGTCTCCTGAATCACCCTCTCCCCCGCCTCCACCAGATCAATCTGACGCTCCACCTCATAATCAATGGCACGCATCACATTGCGAATCGAATTCAAATTCTTGATCTCGGCACGGGTACCCAAACGACTCTCCCCCAAACGCCGCACCGACACATTGGCGTCACAGCGGAAAGATCCCTCTTCCATGTTGCCGTCACACACCCCCAGATAACGCACCAGACTGCGCAATTTCTTGAGGAAAGCCCCGGTCTCGGCAGCGGAACGCAAATCCGGCTCGGTGACAATCTCCAAAAGCGGCGTGCCGGTACGGTTCAGATCCACCCACGAAGCCCCCTGAATCCCCTCGTGCAGACTCTTGCCCGCGTCCACCTCCATATGCGCCCGGGTGATGCCGATCCGCTTGCGCGAAGCCCCTTCCGGCTCGATCATCAATTCGCCATGCTCGACAATGGGCAACTCGAACTGGGAAATCTGATAACCCGCCGGAAGATCGGGATAAAAATAATTCTTGCGGGAAAATTCGTTACGCGCCCGAATCTCCCCCTTGAGCGCCAGACCGGTCATGATGGCCATGTCCAGCACCCGCTGGTTGAGCACCGGCAACACACCCGGAAACGCCGCGCAAACCGGACAGATCTGGGTGTTGGGCGCGGAACCGAAGCGGTTGGGACAACCACAAAAAATCTTGGAACGGGTGGCAAGCTGGGTGTGAATCTCCAGCCCGATGACGGTTTCATAACGGGAATCGATGCTCATGACGATATTCCGGGTGTGACGGTGTGCCAGTCGCTGGCCTGTTGGTAGGCATGCCCCATGGTCAGAATGGCGGACTCGTCCAACGGACGACCGATCAACTGAAAACCGATAGGCAACCCTGCGGCATCGAAACCGCACGGCAAGGAAAGAGCCGGCAATCCGGCCAGATTGACGTTGATGGTGAAAATGTCCGACAGATACATGCTGACCGGATCCTGATTCTTCTCTCCCAACTGAAACGCGCACTCCGGAGCGGTCGGGGTGAGAATGACCGACAGCTCGTGATCCCGAAAAGCCCGGGAGAAATCATCGGCAATCAAGCGACGCACCCGCTGGGCCTTGCGATAATAGGCGTCGTAATAGCCGGACGAAAGCACATAAGTCCCCAACATGATGCGCCGCTTGACCTCGGGACCAAAACCCTCGGCACGGGTGCGGGCGTAAAGATCCTTGAGATCCTTCGGCTGATCGCAGCGATGCCCGAAACGGATGCCATCATAACGGGCCAGATTGGAAGAGGCCTCCGCCGGGGCGATGATGTAATAGGTGGGAATGGCGTGCTGGGTGTACGGCAACGAAACCGGAACGATCACCGCCCCCAATCCCCGATAGACCTCCAAAGCCGTCTCGATGGCGGCACGGGCCTCGGGATGCAAACCGGTGCTGAAATACTCCTCCGGCACGCCGATGCGCCACTCCCGGACCGGGCGATCCAAAGCGGCGACATAATCGGGCACCGGGGTGTCGATGGAGGTGGAATCCAAAGGATCATGGCCTGCCATCACCTGCAACAGCATGGCCGCGTCCCGGATGTCGCGGGTCATGGGGCCCGCCTGATCCAACGAGGAGGCGAACGCGATCATGCCGAAACGCGAAACCCGACCATAGGTGGGCTTGAGACCGGTGATGCCGGTCATGGCCGCAGGCTGACGAATGGACCCCCCGGTATCGGTACCGATGGCCGCCACACACAACCCCGCCGCCACCGCCGCCGCCGACCCGCCGGAAGAGCCTCCGGGGGTACGGGAAGTATCCCAGGGATTGCGCACCGGACCAAAATAAGAGGTCTCGTTGGACGATCCCATGGCGAACTCGTCCATGTTGGTCTTGCCCAGGATCACGGCTCCGGCAGCGCGCAAACGGGCGGTGACCGTGGATTCGTAAGGGGGGATGAAGTTTTCCAGCATGCGGGAGGCGCAGGTGGTGCGCAACCCCTCGGTGCAAAACAGATCCTTGATGGCCATGGGAATGCCCGCCAAAGGTCCGGCCTCGCCACGAGCGCGGGCCTGATCCGAAACGGCGGCGGTCTGCAAGGCCCGGTCGGCGTCCACGGTGATGAAGGCGTTCAAGGTGGAATCAAGCTGCTCGATGCGGGTCAGACAGGCGCGGGTCAACTCCACGCTGGAGACCTCCCGCGCGGCCAATGCTCGGGCGGCTTGAGCCAGGGTCGGGATGGGGGCGTCCACGTTGAGGGGTATCCTTGGATGAGGGATGGATTATTCGATGATCTTGGGCACGCGGAAACACCCTTCGGCGGAATCCGGAGCATTGGCGAGCAGCGCATCCCGCCGGTCCTGACACACCACCCGATCCTCACGCTCCGGAATGGTCATCTCCACGGCGTGGGACATGGGAGCGATCCCCTCGGTGGGAATGGCGCGCAACTGCTCCATCAATCCCAGAATGCGGGAAAGCTGACCGGCATAGGTCTGAATCTCTCCGGGAGCAATCTCCAGGCGGGCCAGCGTGGCCACATGACGGATGGTCTCTTCGGTGATGGACATGGGACTTGTAAACTCAAAAACACCGATGGGTGAATCGACAGGTACGAAGACGGATCCAGCAGATTAACACGCCTCAATCCGAGCCGGCAAGGCGCGGAATCAACAAAGTCACAGGTGGGAGATGTACCACTCCATGGCTTCCGCCAGTCCGGCGGCGATCCGGTGGGTGGGTCGATAGCCCAACCGTTGCTCAGCCTTGGAGATGTCCGCCAGGGAGTGACGCACATCCCCGGAACGAAAATCACGATGGATCGGCGCCGCTCCTCGCAGATGGGGAAAACGGGGCGCGAGACACTCCAGCAGATGATGGTACAAGGCGTTGAGGGTGGTACGATCCCCCACGGCGACGTTGTAAACCTGATCGACCGCTTCGGGATTTTCGGTTGTTGCGGCCAATAGATTGATTTGAATCACATTATCGATATAACAAAAATCCCGGCTGGTCTCCCCGTCGCCGTTGATGTACACCGCCTGCCCCTGAATCATGGCCGCGATCCATTGAGGGATCACGGCGGCATAAGCCCCGGAAGGATCCTGCCGACGACCGAAAATGTTGAAATAACGCAATCCGATGGTCTGAATGCCATACATCCGGGAGAAAAGCTCGGCGTAGATCTCGTTGACCAGCTTGGTGACCGCATACGGAGAGAGGGGTTTGCCGATCTGGTCTTCCACCTTGGGCAACTGGGGATGGTCCCCGTAGGTGGAACTGCTGGCGGCATACACGAACCGTTTGACCTGGGCGTCGCGCGCGGCCACCAGAATGTTCAAAAAGCCGTCGATGTTACTTTCGTTGGTGGCGATGGGATCGGCAATGCTGCGGGGCACCGATCCCAGCGCGGCATGGTGCAACACATAATCCACCCCGACGCACGCCCGCCGACAGGCTTCCACATCGCGCAGATCCCCGCGCACCAGTCGAAACCGGCTCCACTGTTCGGCGGTCAGCAGGGATTGGACATCATCCAGATTCTTTTGATAACCGGTGGAAAAATTGTCGAGGCCGACCACAGGCTGATTCAGTTGCAGCAGCGTCTGCAACAGGTTGCTGCCGATGAATCCGGCCACACCGGTCACCAGCCAAGTGGCCGATCGGGTCATCAACGTATTTTTCAAGGATTCGTAGGTCATCATGTCCAATGGCGGCTCAATTTCCGTCCATGTTTTCGATTTCGAGGGATTCCGGTCCACAACCCAAAACAGCCGAACAGCCATGGAGCCGTCATTTCCACTGATGATTGACAATCTGATTGCTGCTCAACCCGTTGTCAAGGCGTGTCGATGGGCGGACTGTACGAACGGTTACAAAACATAAAAGGGTCAGGTCTTTACCTCAAAGTGCGCGCTCCATGAAATGGCCTTGACGGCCAGCTCTCCTTAATAGTAGCTTGCACCCGACAAAACCTTAAAGCGCACGACCCAAGGTCGTGAAAAGTCCCAAGGTGACAAACCGTGAAGATCCTGATTGTCAGTCAATATTTCTGGCCGGAAAATTTCAAGATCAACGACCTGACCCGCGAACTGATCCAATCCGGCCATCAAGTGACCGTATTGACCGGCCTGCCCAACTATCCCGAAGGTGCGATCTTCGACGCCTTCAAACAAAATCCGAAAGCCTTCTCCCAATGGCACGGCGCCACCATACTGCGGGTTCCCTTGTTCCCACGGGGACAGAACAAAATCAGTCTGATTATCAATTATATAAGCTTCGTCATCACCGGCTGCCTGATGGCTCCCTGGCTGTTGAGAGGGCAGGCGTTCGATGTGATTTTCGTTTTTCAGCTCTCACCGGTCACGGTCGGACTGCCCGCCATCCTGCTGGCCAAACTCAAGCGGGCTCCGATCCTGTTCTGGGTGCAAGATCTGTGGCCCGAGACCCTCTCCGCCCTGGGTGTGGTGCGTTCCCCGGCGCTGCTGGGTCTGGTGGGCAAACTGGTGAGCTTCATCTACAACCGCTGCGAACTGATCCTGGGACAATCTCCCGGGTTTGAAAGCAATATCGTCCAGTATTGCGACGATCCCGGCAAGATCCGTTATTTCCCCAACTGGACCGAGGATGTCTTCACCCAAAACGCGATCACGCCCGCTCCGGAGATCACCACCCCACCAGGAACCTTCAACATCCTGTTCGCCGGCAACGTGGGAGAGGCGCAGGATTTTCCGGCGATCCTGGATGCGGCGGAACGTCTGAAAGACCATCCGGAAATCCGCTGGCTGATCGTCGGCGATGGGCGCATGCTGGAGTGGGTGCGCCGCGAAACGGTGAAACGGGGACTGGAATCGTCATTCTTGTTGCTGGGGCGGTTTCCCCTGGAACGGATGCCCTCGTTTTATATCCACGCGGACGCCCTGCTGGTCGCCTTGAAACGGGATCCGGTTTTCGCCCTGACCATTCCCAACAAGGTGCAATCCTATCTGATGTCGGGCATTCCGATTCTGGGGATGCTGGACGGAGAAGGCGCGGCAGTGATTCGCGCCGCCGGGGCCGGTTTGACCTGTCCATCCGGAGACGGAGCCGGTCTGGTCGAAGCGGTCCTGAAGCTGCACGCCCTCGACGCCGCAAGCCGCAAGGTCATGGGTGCCAATGGCCACGCCTATGCCCAGAAGGAGTTCAATCGAAAAACCCTGATCGAACGCCTGAATGGCTGGATGCAACAGGTGGTCACAAAAAATCGTCGCACGGTCTAAAAACCGTTCCTTCACTAACGGGGTCCAGGGGCCATTGGCCCCTGGTGGGATCCAAGGGCAAAGCCCTTGGGACTTTAAAAACACAAAATATAAATTTAATTTAAATTTTGTGTTTTTAAAGTCAAAACCCTGGAGGAAAAATCCCCCAGACCCCCGCTTCTTTTTCAAAAGTTGACATCATGCTCTACGTCCTGACCTCCCTGATGGCCTTTCTGATCGCGTTCCGGGTCAGCCGTTCCCTGGCCAATCCGGCCTCCCGGCTCTACATCGCGGATCTGCCCAACGAACGCTCCTTGCATGTCCAACCCCGCCCGCGCAACGGCGGACTGGGCATCATGGCCGGATTCCTGCCCGCCTGGATGGTACTTTTCGGATGGCTCGACCATTTCCGGCTGCCGGGGGGATGGCTGCTGCTGGCGGGTCTGCTGGCGATCATGGGCACCTCGCTGTGGGATGACAAAAGCTCCCTGTCTCCGGGCGTGCGCCTGTTGAGCCATCTGTCCGCCGCCGCGCTGATCATCGTGGGCGGATTTTCCATCGACACCCTCACCTTGCCCGGCCTGGATCCGATCCCTCTGGGCTGGTTCGGTCCGGTTTTTTCGCTGCTGTTCATCGTCTGGTTTTTGAACCTGTACAATTTCATGGATGGCATGGATGGCTTCGCCGGAGGCATGGGGATGTTTGGATTCGGATTCTTCGCCCTGCTGGGCTGGCTGGGAGGGAATCCGTTCTTTTTGGCCACCGCGTTGCTGCTTTCTGCGGCCAACGCCGGATTTCTGGTCAACAATTTTCCCCCGGCGCGGATCTTCATGGGGGATGTGGGATCCGTGCCCATGGGATTTCTGGCCGCAGCGCTCATCTTCTGGGCCGACCGCGACCACCTGTTCGCCCCCTGGGTGGGCGTGCTGATCTTTTCGCCGTTCGTCGTCGATGCCACCGTCACCCTGATCCGTCGCATCCTGCGTCGCGAGAAAATCTGGCAGGCGCACCGCTCCCATTTTTATCAAAGACTTGTCCTGGTCGGCTGGAACCACCGCAAAACCGTCTTGCACGAATACGCATTGATGATCACCATGGGAAGTGGCGCGGTTTATCTGGCCCGACATCCGGAGCCTGCGATCCAATGGGTCGGCCTGCTGATCGGCGTTGTGATCTACGGGGCGCTGGCCATGGCCGTGAACCGGCAAACCTCCCCCGGCGCTCCCCGCTCCTCCCGCTAAAAGAATCACCCGTTCGGGTCGCCAGTCCGCTCCCATGACTGTCGGCCCGGATCCGATCCTTATGAAGACCATGAGAAAACGCCATCGATCGAAAACACGAGGACGCATCAACACCCGGATTTCGTCGCCTTTTCCGCCCCGGTTGACTTCAAGATCATTGACCACCCCACCATCATCCTGATATATTTACAATCAAAACGGCTATCGGAAAAATCCAGAAACCTCTCCTTTCCACACCCTGGAGGACTCCGTTTTTCATCAGTCCCCGTGTTGACACCAGCAGGAAAGCATGCGTATTCACATACCCATTTCTCCCCGGTTGATTGCCAGAATCCATCAACTGCCGCGCAGACAAAAACAATTCATTATTTTAATGGTTGACCTGGTTATGATCCTGGGTTGCCAATGGTTGAGCAATCTCATCACCTCAACCAACCCCGCCACCGAAATTTCCCCCGATATTTTCCTCGAATCCATTATTTTCATTCTGATCTCCTTTCCGATTTTCATCTATTCCGGCATGTACCGCGCCGTGGTGCAGCACACGGGGAACCACTTTTTTTTCACGATCTTCAAATCCATCGGTCTGAGCATCCTGCTCACTTTGCTGGCGACCATCCCTCTGAGTCAGGAGAAGATTCTTCCCGTCTTCTGGATCATCTTCTTTTTCCTGCTCCTGATGACCATCGGCGGCAGTCGGCTGCTGGCCAAATATCTGCTCTACTCTTCGCACCTCCGGCACACCCGCATTCCCGTGGCCATCTACGGAGCCGGGGCCGCTGGCATCCAGCTCTCCCAGGCGCTGAAACAAAGCACGGAATTCACGCCGGTCATCTTCCTGGATGACGATCTCAACATCCAAAACACCGTGATCCACGGCTTGAAGGTCCACTCTCCGCAACGCATCAAGGAGTTGTCCGAACAGTGGACGATCCAGCGGGTGCTGATGGCGATTCCTTCGGTCTCCCGTCACCGCCGCCGGGAAATCCTGAAAATCCTGGAACAGGTGCCCATTCACGTCCAGGAGATCCCCAGCCTGGTGGAGTTGGCCAGTGGCGCCAAACAGGTGGATGATGTCCAGGAGGTGTGCGTGGAGGATCTTTTGGGCCGAGAACCCATCGCCCCCAAACAATCCCTGCTGGAGGCGTGCATCACCGACAAGGTGGTGCTGGTCACCGGCGCGGGAGGCTCCATCGGTTCGGAACTGTGCCGGCAGATCATTCAACTGCACCCCCGACGGCTGGTGCTGGTGGAACACTCGGAGTATTTCCTGTATTGCATCGAAGGAGAACTGCGCCGTCTGCTGGAAAAGAAAAATACCGCCGGCGCCATCGAAGTGGTCCCCATCCTGGGCAGCGTGCTGCATCGGCTGCGCATGCAGTCGGTGATCACCACCTTCGGCGTGCAGACCATCTATCACGCCGCAGCCTACAAGCATGTGCCCATCATCGAATACAATCCCATCGAAGGGATCCAGAACAACATCTTCGGCACCTGGCACATGGCCCAGGCCGCCATCGACGGCGGCGCGGAAACCTTCATCCTGGTCTCCACGGACAAAGCCGTCCGGCCTACCAACGTCATGGGGGCCACCAAACGCTTCTCGGAACTGATCCTGCAAGCCTACGCCAAAACCCAAAGCGATGTCTGTTTTTCCATGGTGCGTTTCGGCAATGTGCTGGCGTCGTCCGGATCGGTGATTCCTCTGTTTTACAAGCAGATCAAAAAAGGTGGACCGGTCACGGTCACGGATCCCAACGTGACCCGCTTCTTCATGACCATCCCCGAAGCCACCCAACTGGTGATCCAGGCCGGAGCCATGGCCCGTTGCGGAGACGTGTTCATCCTCGATATGGGCAGCCCGGTCAACATTCTCGACATGGCCAAACGGATGATTCAACTGTCGGGATTCACGGTACGCGACGAGACCAATCCGGATGGAGACATTCCCATTCAATTCACCGGACTGCGCCCCGGAGAGAAACTCTACGAAGAACTGCTGATCGGAGACGAAACCCAACCCACCGAACACCCGATGATCATGCGCGCCCGCGAAGAGCATCTGCCCTGGCCGGTGGTCAAGGAGTACCTGGATCAACTGGCGCTCTGTTCCAAAGAGTTCAACTACACCGAATTGCGCAACATCATGCTGTCGGCGGTCAAGGGATATCAACCCAGCTCGGAAATCTGCGATCTGCTCTGGACGGCCAACGCCAAGGTGCCCAAAGCCTCAGGCACCCGGTCCGCGCCCCAGGAGCCCTGACCCCCTCCCCCTTCCGCTCACTCCCCCCTGGCATAACGCCCCACCAGGGGGTTTTCCACCCTGGCTTCCACCCGGATCCGTTCCGCCACCGCCAAGGCTTCCGGTCGCGTGGCAAAAGGACCGGAAAAGACACACTCGAAGCTGGCCTCGCCACTTTTGATGATCTTGCGATAGGCCGGAAGGGAGAGAGCGCGCACCTTCTCCACCAATTGGGCGGAATGGGGAGAGCCCATGGCAAAACAGGAAAGATGCACCACCGATCCCTGCCGAATTCCGGTCGTCGGCTCGGAGGAGGGAACCGCAGACCCCTCTGGAACCGTACCCGACCCAACCACCCGATTCCGATCTCTCCCCGACATGGACGGCAACGCGGGTGATGCGGCGGGCGACGGCGTGGACAAGGCGGCATGGGAGTCCAGCGGCACAAGGGTGGGTGGACTGATCACATAAGCCGGTCCCGTCACCACCACCGGTTCCGGATGCCTCGCCTCGACGACGGATTCCGGCCGCTTCTCCGCCACCGGCTCGATCTTTTTCTCCACCACCGGCTCGATCTTTTTCTCCCGCTTCTCCGCCACCGGCTCGATCTTTTTCTCCAGCTTCGGCTCGACTCGTTCCGCCCGCTTCTCCGCCACTGGCTCGATCTTTTTCTCCAGCTTCGGCTCTGTTTTCCTCTCTGCCTTCGGCTCCGCCCGCTTCTCCGCCACCGGCTCGGAGTTCCGCTCCGCTCTCTTCCCTGTCACCGGCTCGCCCCGCTTCTCTCCCTGCGGCTCCGTTTTTTTCCCCTCCATCGGCTCGGCGCGCAGGGATGGCGACTCGCCGCGCGCCATGGCGAACGCTTCGGACGACCCCCCGGAACGGGATGGGCTGCCCAGTTCACGCATGGCGCGACTCACCCGCGCCACCTGGGGATGATCCACCCCATAGGCGGTAATCAACACCCCCTCGGCCCGTCGCAACAGTTGACCGGCCCGCTCCGAGGCCCCCTCCTTGTGCAACACCATGCCCAGATTGGCCAACCAGTCGGACAGTCCCAACGGATTGCCCTTGAAAAACCGCTCCGCCGTCTCCACGGATTGACCGAACAACCGGTCCGACTCCCCGCTCCGTCCCCGCCGTCCCTCGATATGCGCCAGATTGCCCAGAATGAACGCCCGTTGCAGATGATCACGACCCATGCTTTTTTCGGTCACCGCCAAGGCGCGACGAAACACCCCCTCGGCCCCGGCCAGATCCCCGGCCCCCTGCCGCAACAAGGCCAGATCATTCAACACCTTGACCAGACCGGGATGCTCCTTGCCCAACACCTTTTCCCGCAAGGCCAACACCCGGTTCAAGGCGGATTCGGCCTCCACGCGCCGCCCCATGGCGATCAACCCCTCACCCAGACGCTCCAGACTCTCGGCCAACTCCAACGACGCCCCGTCCCCGGACTTCTCCAGAATCGCCACGGATCGACGCAACACCGGTTCGGCTTCGGCCAGATCCCCGCGCGCGATCCCTTGATATCCCTGCTCCCGCAACGCCTCGGCCACCAGAGGATGATCGGCGCCCAACGTCTTTTCCCGGATGCGCAACGCCTGCTTCACCGCCTCCAGGGCCTCCTCGTTGCGACCCAGGGAAAAACGGATCCGGGACAACAGCAGCCACGCCTCGGCCACACGGGGATGATCCGGCCACAACCCCTTGGATAACACCGGCATGGCCCCTTCCACCCCTTTGGCGGCCGACTCCCGCTGATCCGGTTCCGCCATCAGCAGTCGGGCCAGATTGATGCGCGCGCTGGCGCTGTTCAGATGGTTCGGCCCCAGGGAACGATCCAAAGAGGTGACCACTCCCTCCAGCATCACGCGCGCGCTTTGAAACTCCCCCAGTCGCATCTTGGCCCGGGCCAGACGGGTTCGGGCCTCGGCCACCTCGGGATGATCGGCGCCCAAACGCTTTTCCAGAATCTCCAAAGCCCGGAAAAAAGCCTTTTTGGCCTCGGCGTCCTTGCCGGTGGCCAGATAGATCTCTCCCACCTGGGTCCAGGCCGCTGCGGTGACGCTGCTGTCCGCCCCGAATTTCCGTTCCGCCTCTTCCACGGCGCGACGCAACCGGGCCTCTTCCGACGGCGGCTCTTCGGCGTGCAGCACGGAGACTCCACCCAGCAACGGCAACAGCACCAACCAAAACACCGAACCCGTGGGACGAACGCAAGACGCAATCGGTTTCAAGGATCAAAATCCTCCAGATGAATGCAACCAGGAAACAACACCAACCTCGCACCGTGGAATTATCGACCAATCCCACGCCCCGCGCAACACGTCCATGCCACGCCTAGAATCCATGCCAGGAGACACCCCCCTCCACGCTGCCGAACCCCTCCCCGCCCCATCCCCCACCCCGACGCCCCCGCGACTCCAGACCCGCCCGCGACTCCCCCAAGGCGATGAACTCTCCCACGCTCCCGGCCCCCTCCCGGGCCAGCCGCCACAGCATTTCCAGCGCGTCGGGTCCGTCGTCGTGGGCGTCCGGCTCCCCCCAGTGACGCAATTGATCCAGCAGGGTCTTGTGATCCGAACGAAACCGGATCAGACCATTGGCCACATGGGGTTGCAACGCGCCGATGCGCAAGCCCTTGTCCCGGGAGGGCTTGACCCCTCGCGCCGGAACCGGAATGCCCATCCGCGCCGACCGTTTCACCAGTTCGTCTTTGAAGAACTCCTGGAACTGCACCGACTCCACCACCCACAACCGACACGCGTAACGGGCCTGACAGGCGATGACATCCTCGATGATCCGATCCGGAGAACGTCTGCGGATATCCGCCTCCACCACATGCAAGACGCCGGTGGTCTGGTCGTACCCCCCCACCAGAATCGCCGAAGGATCCCCCCTCCCCCCCGACTTGCCCATGGAAGGATCCACCGCCCCGAAATACAGCCAATCGGCATTCTCCCGGCTCCAGTACACCAACGCCCCGAACGGCGCATTTTCCCGCATGGGCTGATTCTGCATCTCCGCGTCGAAGGCATCGACCCCATCGCGCGCGCGAATTTTCATCAAGGTCTCCAGACTCCGCATCCCGGGCCAGGAGAGCTGGACGCCGGCCTCCATCCGTTCCCGGCGCTCGTGATAGAACCGGTCCGCCGCCGCCTCTCCCTCGTGGCGCAACACCGTCTGCCACCGTTCCCACAAGGCCATGTCGTCGGGCCAGCGCACGATCGCTTGAAACCGGCGCGACTCCCACAAGGGATTGGCCATGATCCGCGCCAGCACCGAATCATGATGCAGAATGGTCCCCACATAGATCACATTCAAAGAGTCGTCCGGAGGCCCGAGTTTCAAGACAGCCTTTTTCAGCCAGGTTTCCAACTTGTCCCGCTGGGCGCGCACCCGCACGTTGTCATCGTTTTCCAAATCGTCGCACACCACCAGATCGGGCCGGGCCGCCCCGTGACGCAATCCCCGCAGCCGCGCCCCGGAGCCCACCGCCTGCAACTTGATCCCCACCCGCGTCACCGCCACCCCCTCCCGCCACACCCGACCCACCCCGCAATGATCCGGATAATCCCGTTTCAGACGGGGATTGGCCTCCAGTTCCGCCTTGACCGCTTCGAGCATGGACGCGGCCTGATGGTGGGCGTCCATGATGATGATGATGTAGCGGCTGCGACCGGTGATCACCCGCCACAAGGTGAAAATCTGGGTGATCAGGGTGGATTTCGCCTCGCCACGGGGAGCGGCCAGGGCCAGTTTGCTCCCCCTGCCCGGCTCCTGGCCCAGACGCGGCAGCCGCTCGTACAGCCAGGTGTGCAGCAGACTCTCCTCCCCGGAGACATAATGGGGAAAATAGACCTTGGCGAAATAACGCAACGACTGCTCCACCTCGGCCCGCCGCCGGTTGGCCCCGTCCGGACCGTCATCCACGCCCGCCATCCGATCCGCGATCTCTCCTTGCAAACGGGAACCGAGTTCGGCCAGACCCTGCCGGAAACGCCTGTTGACCAACATGCCATGCTCCATCATTCCAGGGGGATTTCCTTTCATTCAAATCCGTTGTCCACCGATGAAGCACTTTAGAAGGGGCACGGAACGCTTTCCAAGATGAAGCGGTTCAGATGCGCTTTTTCCCGGTGGCGAAACCCCTTTTTTCCGCTATCCTTGCAAACCAGGAAAGCAGCCACTAAAAACGAGATGGCCATCACCCCTCTTTTGGGCTTCCCCATGGAAAGTCTACCCAGATCCGTCTCCAATCCCCGCCTGATTCCCTGGCTGCTGCTGGCCCTGGGTCTGACTTGCACCTTTTGGTATTGGCACCACGAAACCACGCGCGACTCCGATCTGACCCGCGACCAGTTTCACAAGCTCTCCGCCGCGTTGCGGGAAAACGCCCGCGACCGCCTGGAGATGCACGCGGATCTCTCGCGGGTGATGGCCGCCTGGTTCGTCTCGGAAAAAGAGGTCACAGGCCGACAATGGCATACCTTCGCCTCGGCCCTCACCCCGCGAGGACGCCATCCCGGATGGCTGGAACTGGCCTTCGTGGAACCGGTGAAAGAGAGCGAACGCGAAGAGTTCGAACGGGAAATGCGTCGACTGCTCGCGGATCCGACCTTCCGGGTTGCCAGCGACGAACCCCGCGACACCTACTTCGCCGTGACCTATCACCACACCCTGGAAGCCGATCACGTCCCGTTCGCCCCCGGTCACGACCTCGGCACGGAAAAAAGACGCCGCCAGACCGCCCGGCAGGCGGCGGATTCCGGACTGCCCCTGTTTTCCCCGCCGTTCCTGCGCACCGGTGCCAACAATACCGCCCGTACCGAACTGTTGCGGCTCACTCCGGTCTATCGTCTGGGCATGCCCCTCACCGACACCCCGGAACGACGTCACGCCCTGCTGGGATGGGTGACGGCGGCCTATGACGCCGGAATCCTCTTTCAGGATCTGTTCCGCCAGGAACCCAACCAAATCCGCGTGGAACTGTTCGACGGTCCCTCCCTGCGGCCCTCGGCGCTGATTTTCGACTCCCACTCCGACCTGCCCACCCCGCCGGACGATCCGGATTGGACCCTCGTGATGCGCAGCGGCGAAGAGGGAATCGGTTGGACCTATCGTTTCACGCCGGGTCCACTGTTTTCCCAGTTTCACCCGAAACGGGGATCGGACATCGTGCTGATCGCCGGGGGTCTGATCAGTCTGGCTTTGGGATTTGCCGGCTGGTCGTTGAGTTCCAGCCGGGAACGGGCGCTGGCTCAGGCGGTGGCCATGACCCGCGCCCACCGGGAAAGCGAAGAGCGTTTGCGTCGCACGGTGCTGCACGCGCCGATTCCCATCATGATCCATGCGGCGGATGGCACGGTGATTCTGGTCAACCGACGCTGGAGCGACTGGTCGGGTCAAGCGCTGGGGGAGATCTCCACCCTGAACACCTGGCTGGAACGGGCCTTGCTGCCCGAAGAGCGGGCATCGGCGCTGGCGTTGCTGGACGCGAGTTTTCCGGCGGACGCTCCTTTCAAGGAGGGGGAGCTGACCATCGTGGCCACCTCCGGGGAACACCGGGTCTGGATCGTGCGCTCGCGTCCCATGGGCGCCATGAACGATCCGGATGGCTTGATCATCACCATGGCCATGGACATCACCGAACGCAAAAAGGCCGAAGCCACCCTGCTGGAGGCCAAACTGGAAGCCGAAGAGGCCAACCGGGCCAAAAGCGAATTCCTGGCCACCATGAGCCACGAAATCCGCACGCCGATGAATGTGATCGTGGGCATGGCCGAGGTGCTGGAAGAGACCGAACTCACCCCGGAACAACGCCGCTATGTGGGCATTTTCCGCAAGGCCGGCGACAACCTGCTGGAGTTGATCAACGACATTCTGGATCTGTCCAAGGTGGAAGCGGGACGCATGGAACTGGAGCTGGCTCCGTTCGCCCTGCGGGAGAGTCTGCAACGCATTCTGGACATCATGGGGATGCGCGCCCGGGAAAAAGGATTGGAGCTGACCCTGGATATCGCGCCCGAGGTGCCGGATCGGCTCCAGGGAGACGCCAAGCGGCTGCGTCAGATTCTGATCAATCTCATTGGCAACGCGGTCAAGTTCACGCCATCGGGGCGGATTTCCATTCATGTGATCCGGGAGGAGACCCTGGGACCGGGAGGATTGGGGTTTGCGGTGCAAGATACGGGCATCGGCATTCCGAAGGAAAAACACGCGTCCGTCTTCGAGGCCTTCACCCAGGCGGACGCCTCGACTACCCGCCAGTTCGGCGGAACCGGACTGGGATTGGCCATTTCCCGGCGTCTGGTGGATCTGATGGGGGGACGGATGACCCTGGAAAGCGAACCGGGGGAAGGCAGCACCTTCCGCTTCAGCGCCGTCTTTGAAGTGACCGAACCCCGGGAGGACTCCCCGCCTCCCCCCTGTCCCGAGGGAATGCACTGGAACCGGGTGCGCGTGCTGCTGGTGGACAGCCGCACGGAAAGCCGTCTGGCCCTCATGCGCATGGTGGCGGAGTTGGGGTGCGAGGTGGAACCGGTGCCGAATCTGTCCCTGGCGGCCAGCGCGTGGCGGGCGGCGCGTTATTCCGGGCGATCATGCCGGGTGGTGGTGCTGTCGTTCGGGGATCAGGACAACGAGATCGTCGCAACCGTTCAGCGACTGCGCGCAGAGCTGGAACAGATCACCTTGCCCATGGTCACCATCACCGCCCGAATGCCCGAGGGGGATTTTTCCCGGTATCCGGGTCTGCGTGTTCTGACCCATCCGGTGAAGCGTGAAGCGTTCTGGGAGGCGCTCCGGGCGGTGCTGAGCGCCGAATCCGGAGATCTCGCCCGCGCCACGCCGTCCGTTTTGCCCACGGAACGCGCCCTGTCGATTCTGGTGGTGGACGACTCCGAGGACAACATTCTGCTGGTGAAGGCTTTCTTGAAGAAGACCTCCCACCAGTTGAGCGTGGCCCAGAACGGAGAAGAGGCGGTGACCCGGGTCACCTCGGGAGAGCGGTTCGATCTGGTATTGATGGATGTGCAGATGCCGGTGATGGATGGATATGCCGCCACGCGGGCGATCCGGGCCTGGGAGAGAACCAATGGACACGCTCCGGTACCGGTGATCGCCCTGACCGCCCACGCTTTTGCGGAAAACGAACGTCAAACCCTGGAGGCCGGATGCTCGGAGCATCTGACCAAGCCGATCACCAAGCCGCGTCTGCTGGCGGCCATCGAGCGGTACGCCCAGGGGTAAAAAGTACCACCACAGCCGATCCGCCCCGCATCACAATCGGGCGGGACATCACACCTCGAAGCGCACCTCCGAAGCATCCAGGGAGAGAACCTCCATGCCATACAGGGTCGTCAGGGTTTCGCCGGGATCGGCTCCATAGTATTGATGGAGTTCCCAGCGCAACGCCTTGGCCAGATCATCGGGCAGATGCACCCCCATGGCCTGCCGTCCTTCGGCCTCGAACACCTGTTTGCACGCCAGAACTTTTTTGAGATTGTCCATGGTGTCTGCTTCCTGGTCCCTGGATGCTGGTTTATGGCCGCCGGAAATCTAAACGACCGGAGGTTCCGGAGGTGTGGCGGTTTTGGGTTCTTTGTCCGGCTTCACTTTCTGCCTGGTCTCTTTGCTTTTGGATTTGGCTTTGGATTTGGCTTGAAGGGCTTTCTTTTCTTGTTGGATCGATTTTCGGGTTTGTTTGAGTTTGGTCTTGAGCTGTTTCTTTTCTTCTTTCAAGGCCAGGAGCGTTTCCGGTGCAGTCATGTTCATCTCAAGGGCCGTTCCCGACCCCTCCCCCATGGTAAACGTTTGTGAATTTTCATTTCACTATGAAATGGATGCCAATATTATCGACTATCCAAACCTCCACGTCAAGGGCGCCGACAAACCCGTTGCCCGTGGAATGGAAATGAACTAAGATACGGCCACACTGCTTGAGTCCCCGTAGCTCAGCCGGATAGAGCAACGGATTCCTAATCCGTAGGCCGTGCGTTCAAATCGCGCCGGGGACACCAAATTTTGCCTTGTTTTTCAGGTGGTTACTGTGCAAAGCAACCGCCTTTTTTTTTGTCTGCTGCACCTGTGTGAGACTCTTGGGGTGTACATCTTCGTTCCACGGGAGGCGTGATCATGGCTCACATTATTGACGGCAAACGGATTGCCGCCGAAATTCGGGAAACCCTGCGTCAGGAGGTCCAGTGGTTGCGGGAACAACGCGGTCTGGTGCCCGGTCTGGCCGTGATCATCGTGGGTGACGATCCGGCCTCCAAGGTCTATGTCCGCATGAAACGCCAAGCCTGCGAAAACGCCGGAATCGCCTCGTTTCATCATGAACTGCCCGGTGATGTGTCGGAAGGGGCGTTGTTGGATCTGATCCATCGACTCAACGCCGACCCGGCCGTGCATGGCATTCTCACCCAATTGCCGTTGCCGGGGCATATTTCGGAACGGGCGGTTCTGGAAACCATTTCTCCGTTCAAGGATGTGGATGGATTTCATCCCTATAACGTGGGACTACTGTCCATTGGCAAGCCGCTGTTTTCCCCCTGCACCCCGTTTGGAGTGATGGAACTGCTGCGCGTCGAAGGGATTGATCCCAAATCCCGACATGTGGTGGTGGTGGGACGCTCCAATATCGTGGGCAAGCCCATGGCCTTGTTGATGCTGGCTGCGGATGCCACGGTGACGGTTTGCCACTCCCGCAGCATGGATTTGCCTGGATTGGTCCGTTCGGCGGATATTCTGGTGGCTGCGGTGGGCAAACCCCGAATGATTCCGGGAGAGTGGATCCGGGAAGGGGCGGTGGTGATCGATGTGGGCACCAATCGTCTGGCGGATGGGTCGTTGTGCGGGGATGTGGATTTTGCTTCCGCTGCGGAAAAGGCCTCCCATATCACTCCGTCACCGGGAGGCGTGGGGCCGATGACGATTGCGATGTTGCTGCAAAACACCGTCAAAAGCCTGCGACGCACCCACGGCCTGTAATTCCCGCCACTATTAAAAACAAAGAGGGGGTCTGGGGGATTCATCCCCCAGGGTTTTAATCTTTAAAATTATAAAATTATTATTTTTAAAGATTAAAAGATAGAAAGTCAAAACCCTGGGGGATGAATCCCCCAGACCCCCTCTTTTTTTTCAATGGTTTATTGGCGGCGGAACTCGAAGGCGAGAGATTCGGATCCTCGTGTGACCCGGAACTGCATGGTCTCAGCCGTTCCGAGTTTTCCCAGGACTTCCATGCCCTTCATCGGATCGTTCAACTCCACCCCGTTCACCCAATTCACGACATCCCCGGCCTGAACCCCGAACTGTTCCAGAAATTTGGGATCCGCTCCCGGAAACAACTGTACCCCACTGAATTGCCCTTTCACAAATACCGGTTCGATACGTATATTTTCCAAAATGCTTTCGGGTCTGGACTCGAACTGTCCCCACAATTTGCCAATCAACGCCTGGGTTTCCGCCGAGACTTTGGTCTGGTCCGCCGGTTCTTCCGCCTTGGCATCCCCATCGCTGCCCAACTTGGGCAATCGCAAGGTCTCCAACTTGCCGTGATGGTCCAAGACCACCCGATCCCACTCGATTCCACGGATCAACGCCGGTCCCACCTCATCCCCCACCCCATAAGCCCCCTCGGGAATATCCGTACCCACGATCATGGCGCGAGGCACGACCGAATTATCCGTTGCGGACAAAATTCCCAACAGTTTGGCCTCCAGACGGGTGAGCGGCGCATTCGTGACCTTTTGCGGGACGACAAGCGCATCGGATTTGGCTTGGCCGAACAGACCCGCCAATCCCTGAAGTTCCCCCCTGCCCGCTTTCTCCCCGAATGGTTTGACTTCCCCCCCTGCCCGATTTTCAACAGCCGACTCGATGCGACTCCATTCTCCCTGAATTCCCCGCCAGGTCCAATCGGCCAACTCCCAGGCCAACAGGGCAATCAAAGGCAGGTTGATCAGCGGGAGCGCACGAACCATCCATCCGGAAGCGGATTTGTCTCTTTCCTTCACAATTGCCCCTTTAACAATCGATCCGCCAAGGCTTCCAATTCATCCAGACTGGAATACTCCACGATCACCTTGCCCTTGCCACGCAAATGGGTAATGGCCACCTGCGCACCCAAGGTTTCGGTCAAGCGACTTTCGATGGACAGGATCATCGGATCTTTTTTGCGTCCTCGATTGGATGGGATGGCTTCCATCTCTTCGGTATTTTCCGTTTCGCTCCCCTGCCCTGCCACGCTTTCTGCTTCCATGGCTCTTGCCATGGTTTCTGTTTGTCGGACAGAAAGCTCCTTGGCCAACACTTCGGAGGCCAGACGTTCCATGAGTTCCGGTTTTTCCTCCAGGCGCAATAAAGCGCGTGCATGACCTGTGGAGAGAGTCCCGGATTCGATCAGGCCCAGAATCGACTCCGGCAGACGCAGCAGACGCAACAGATTGGTGATGGTTTCGCGGCTTTTGCCGATACGCTGGGCCGCTTTTTTATGACTGTAGCCGAATTTTTCGATCAACTCCGAACATCCTCTGGCGACCTCCACGGGGTTGAGATCCTCCCGTTGCACATTTTCGAGGATGGAAGCTTCGAGAGCCTGACGGTCATTCCAGTTGCGCAGCAAAGCCGGGACTTCCAGCAGTCCGGCCATTTTGGCGGCGCGCCAACGGCGTTCACCGGCGACCAGTTGATACACATCATCGACCCCGCGTTTGGGTCGCACGAGAATCGGCAACAGAATCCCTTGTTCCCGGATGGAGAGTTCCAGTTCACGCAGGGACTCTTCCGAAAAATTCTGACGGGGCTGATTGGGATTGGGTTGAATCTGGTCGATGGGAATCAGCCACACTTTTTCTTGCAAGGGAATGGTGTTTGCCGCGTCGCCCAACAATGCGGCCAGGCCTTGTCCCATGCCGGATTGGGTATTTTTCATGATTGCATTTCCTTCTGAAGCAATTCCAAAGTTAGATTTTGATAGGCCAAGGCACCAGGAGACCAGGGATGATACCAGACTCCCGGTCGTCCAAAGCGTGGTGCCGTATTGAGAACAGGGTCGCGGGGAATGACGGTTTCAAGGGTCAACGTGCCGAGATGATCGCGAATTTCCTTTTCGATTTCCTGATTGTGTACATTATGCTGTTCATGCATGGTGAGGATGATGCCATCCACCTCCAGCGACTTGTTGATATTCTTTTTGATGATTTCGATGGTCTTGAGCACCTGGCTCAATCCTTCCAGTGCGTAAAATTCGCATTGCAGAGGGATCAGAACCCCATGAGCGGCGGCCAGGGCATTCACGGTCAGCAGGCCCAACGAAGGCGGACAGTCGATGAGGATCCAATCATATTCCTGTTCGATATGTTTAAGCCGTTCACGCAGGCGGAATTCACGGTTGCGGGTGTTGACCAATTCGATTTCGGCGCCGCTCAAGTCGGCGGTCGAGGGAATGACACCCAGTTGTATATTTCCCAGGATGCTTCGGGTAGCTTCCCGGATGGTTCCCTGGCCGGTGATGACATCGTAGATGGTGGGTTGACCATTTTCTTTCTGGATGCCATAGCCGGTGGTGGCATTGCCTTGAGGGTCGAAATCCACCAGCAAGGTTTTCTTGCCAGCGGCGGCGGCTGTCGCGGCCAGATTGACCGCCGTCGTGGTTTTACCCACTCCTCCCTTGCGGTTGACGATGGCGATAATCCGATTCATGGGTGCATACCTGTTTCACGTGAAACCATCCGCATCTGGATGATCACACCCTCCGGGTTGTGGGGTATGGAATGGATGGTAGGTGGTGTGAAATATTTTCCGAGCTTTGAATGTTTGAAAATATCGATTTCATCCGGGGCGTTACGGCCTTTCATGGCAAGGCAGACGCCATCGGGTTTGAG